>DAOUCL010000034.1:0-12926 GCA_034432015.1 Dehalococcoidia bacterium | reverse complement strand
GATGTGCCCGTCTGCGCCGGGGAGTACCACTACGACGTGGCCGGATTAAAGCGCCTCCTGGATGAGCGGGCGGTGGATATCCTGATGGTGGACCTGCTGCGGGTTGGGGGCGTCACCGAGTGGTTGAAGGCCGCTGCCCTGGCCGAGGCCTACCAGGTTCCGGTGGTGAGCCACCTGGTGCCCGAGGTCCACGTCCACATCTTTGCGGCCATCCCCAACGGCCTCACCGTGGAGTACATGCCGTGGTCCTTCGGCCTTTTTAAAAACCCGCCCCGGCTGGTCGACGGGGAGCTGGAAGTTCCTTCGGGGCCGGGTCTGGGGCTGGAGCTGGACGAAGGGCGGATCGCCCGGCACCGAATTTAAAAAAGCCCGCCAAGCGTGGGCGAAGCCGGGGCGGAGAGGGTGGGATTCGAACCCACGATGGGGCTCAGCACCCCATACCCGTTTTCGAGACGGGCGCCTTAAACCGCTCGGCCACCTCTCCAAGAAGATATTATACCGCGGCCCGACTCAGGCTTCGGCGGCGCCCGGGCAGGCCGTGCCGACTGGGTCCCGACTTTCGGAGTTCACCAGGTAGTAGGTCATGCTCTGAAGGATCACCACCGGGTCGATATCCTCCACCCGAACCCCCGCCGGGACGTGCAGGGCGGTAGGGGCGTAGTTAAGGATCGCCCTGATTCCGGCCTCGACCATGAGGTCGGCCACCTTCTGGGCTTCAGCGGCCGGAACGGCCACGATGCCGATTTGGACATCGAGGGCCCGCACCACCGCCGGAAGCTCGGAGACATCCCGAATGACCAGGTTGCCCACCGGCTGGCCGATTTTGGCCGGGTCGTTGTCGAAGACCCCGACCACCTCAAAACCCCGGGGCTTAAAGCCGTCGTAGCTGGCGATGGCCTGCCCCAGCCGACCGGCCCCAACCACCACCATGGGCCAGACCCGGGTAAGCCCCAGGATGCGTTTTATCTCCTGGAGTAGGTGGCTCACCTCATAGCCCCGACCCTGTTTGCCGAACTCCCCAAAATAGCTTAAGTCCTTTCGGATCTGGGCAGCGGTGATCCCAATGTAACGGCCAAGCTCCTGGGAGCTTATGGTCTTGAACCCCTGGGCTTCCAGCTGGGCCAGGGCCCGAACGTAAATGGGTAGACGACGGACGACGATTTCGGGAACTTCGACCTCTCGAACCATCCGTGTCCTCTTAGTTAGCTTGGTGTGACGGTCCTTTTCGAATTTTAACACGCCACCGCGCGGGGCAAACCGTTCAGCTAGCCGGTCTGCCGGGCCCCCATGCTATAATAACCCGGCGTGAAACTGGTGCTGGTTATCGTTAACCCCGACGACGCAGATACCCTGGTTCGGCTGCTTTTGCAGGCCGAATTCCGGGTCACCAAGATTAAGACCGTCAGCGGATTTTTGCGGGAAGGCAACTTGACCCTGCTCATTGGGGCTGAGGATACGCAGGTGCCCAAGATCCTTGAACTGGTCGAGCAGAACTGTCGGCGGCGGGTCCGGCAGGTCCAGCCCCTACCACCCCCGGTGGAGGGCATCGACGTCTTCATCCCCATGCCCGTTGAGGTGGAAGTGGGGGGTGCTACCGTATTCGTTTTACCCGTCGAGGGGGTTTATAAGTTTTAGATGTTCGGGCGGATCGCTCAATTCTTTAAGCAACATCCGGTTCTTATTGAGTTCGTCCTGCTGGCCGCGGCCATGGTGGCCATCCTCCTCTGGGCGGCCCGGGACGTCAACCTTCTGCCCACCCAGTTGGCCACGATGGTTGCGGCCACAATAGTCCTGGCCGGCCTCTGTGTGTGGATTTTACACTGGGAATAGCAGGAGGCTTTTCCCATGCTCTACGAGATGCGAATTTACGACGCCGTTCCCGGTAAGTTTCAGGCCTTACACGACCGTTTTGCTAACATCACCTTGAAGTTTTTCGAAAAGCACGGCATCCAGGTGGTGGCTTTCTGGGAGCACGTGGTGGGGGTCTCTAATCAGCTAATCTACGTCCTGGCCTGGCAGGATCTGGCCGAACGGGAGCGGGTCTGGAACGCCTTTGCCACCGACCCGGAGTGGCTCAGGGCCCGGGCCGAAACCGAACGGGACGGGCCCCTGGTGGCAAAGATTACGAACTATATTCTAAAGCCCACTCCGTATTCGCCCATGCAGTAGGCCGTGGGTTTTTTTGCTAGGCTGGGAGAGGCCATCGCCGGCCGCCGGAGTCCCCTCTGCCTTAACCTGGACCCTGACCCCGAGCGGCTTCCGGTTGGGGTGGACCTGGTCGGATTTAACCTTCGCTTGGTGGAGGCCACCGCCGACCTGGTGGCGGCGTATAAGCTTAATTTCGCCTTTTACGAAGCCCAGGGCCTCCCGGGTCTGGCTGCCCTGGAAAAGACCCGCCGGGCAATTCCGGCCGACGTTTTGGTCGTTGCCGACGCCAAGCGGGCGGATATCCCCCACAGCGCCCGGTTCTACGCCCGGGCCGTGTTCGAAACCTGGGCCTTCGACGCCGTGACCGTAAACCCCTACCTGGGCTACGACTCGGTGGAGCCTTTCCTGGAATATCCGGGCCGAGGGGTTTACCTGCTCGCCCGGACAAGCAACCCGGGGGCCCGGGACCTTCAGGACCTTCCCGTCGGCCCGGAAGGAAGGCCCCTTTACCAGGTGGTGGCCCTCCGGGCCCGGGAGTGGGCCCGGGGCCGGGACCTCGGCCTGGTGGTGGGGGCCACCTACCCCGCCGAGCTGGAGGCCATGCGGCGGCTGGTCCCCGACCTGCCGTTCCTGGTGCCCGGAGTGGGGGCTCAGGGGGGCGACCTGGCGGCCGCCGTCCGTTTCGGTGGAACCGGCCGGCCGGGGGGCCTGCTCATCGCCGTGGGCCGGCAGGCCATCTACGCCTCCCGGGGCCCGGATTTTGCGGCAGCCTGCCGGGAGGTTCTCGCCTCAATCCTTGGGGAGATTCGCCGCGTCGAAGGGGCTTAGCCTTCGCGGGTGAGTTGGCCGGCCTCCACCCGGAAGCGGGTCGCCCGGGCGAGAAATTCCGGGGGGAAATCCGCCAGGTCGGTGGCGGTGATGAACATCTGGTCGGCCTCCAGCAGGCCCCCCAGGACGTGGCGGCGTCTTTCGGCGTCCAGTTCGGAAAGAATATCATCCAAGAGCAAGACGGGCCATTCCCCGGTTTCGGCCCGCATAAATTCGGCCTCGGCCAGCTTGAGGGATAGGGCCACCGTCCGCTGCTGGCCCCGGGAGCCGTAAAGGTTGATGTCGGCCCCGTTTATATAAAACTTCAGGTCGTCCCGATGGGGCCCGACCAGGGACATTCCCAAAGCCACTTCCCGGGCCCCGACCCGCCGCAGGGCCCGCCTAAGAAGGTCCGCCCATTCGGCCTCATTCTGGGGAAGCTCCGGCGGCTTTGCCAGGCCGCCCAGCTCCGGGACGTACTCGATGCGGAGGTGCTCCTGGCGGCCGGTCAGCTTCGGGTGGATGAGGCGGACCAGGTCGTTAAGGGCGGCTACTGTCCGGGTCCGGCGGAGGATAATGTAAGCGCCGGCCTCGACGAGGGGGTCTTCCCAGACGGCCAGGGATTCGGCGGACGCCCGCCGGTCCCGAATCTGCCGGAGGAGGGCGTTGCGCTGGGCCAGAACCCGGTTGTAAACCTGCAAGGTCCTGAGGTATTTGGGGTCCACCTGGGAGTTGGTGATGTCCAGGTAACGGCGGCGGGCCTGGGGACTTCCGGCGACCAGGTCGATGTCGGCCGGGGTAAAAAGGACAACCCGGAGCTGGCCCACCAGGTCGACGGCCCGCCTGGCCACCCCGTTTATCTTTACTCGTTTGACGGTGCCCCCGGCGGCCTCGTAGCCCGACTGGGGGGCGATGATGATTTCGATGGTGAGGGGCCCGGCGGTCTTGCGGATTACCTGGGCCATCACCCGGGTTACGGGAAAGTCCTGACTGAAGGCCAGCCAGTGGATAAGCTCCCGGTCGGCGGTAGCCCGAAAGGACTTGGTGGTAGCCAGGAGGTAGACCGCCTCTAAGAAGTTGGTCTTGCCCTGGGCGTTGGGTCCGTAAAGAATGACGATTCCGGCCGGCAGGGCGACATCAAGCCGGGCGTAATTGCGGAAATTTACCAGCCTGAGGCGCTCAACCAGCATCCGGCGGCTCGCCCCAGCCGCCCCCGCCGGGGGTTGCGACCACCAGCCGGGTGCCCCTCTCCACCCGCACCGTCGTCTTTGAAGGGAGCTTTTTGGTTTCCAGCTCCCCGTCCCGCGGGATGAGGAGCAGGTTCTCCCCGGGCTTGCCCGGCCGGCCGCCGGCCAGGCCGTAAGGGGCGAAGCGGCGGCGCTCGGTGACGACGGTTATGGTGGCCGGAACCAGGACCTCATACTCCCGGATGATGCCGTCCCCGCCCGGGTAACGCCCGGCCCCGCCCGAGCCCCGGCGGACGGCGTAGCGTCTTACCCGGAGAGGGTAGGCGAACTCTAAAGCCTCGACCGGGGTGTTCTGGGTGTTCGTCATGTGGACGTGGGTAGCCGAAAGGCCCGGCTTGCCCTTGCCGGCCCCGGCCCCGCCGCCGATGGTCTCATAGTAGGCAAAATACCGGTTGCGGAAGGGGTCCCAGCCGCCGATGACGACGTTGTTCATGGTGCCCTGGCTGGCCGCTGGAACTCGGTCGGGAACGGCCTGGGCGATGGCCCCCAGCACCACATCCACGATGCGCTGGGAGGTCTCCACGTTCCCCCCGGAAACCGCCCGGGGCGGCCGGGCGTTCACCACCGTCCCCTCGGGGGCAACCACTTTTACCGGCCGGAAACAGCCGGCGTTGGCCGGAACCTCTTCGCCGGCCAGACAGCGGACGACGTAATAGACGGCCGACTGGGTGACGGCCTCGACGGCGTTGACCGGCCCGAGGCATTCCGGGTCGGAGCCGGTGAAGTTAGCCGTAAGCTCGTCCCCCTTAACCCTGATGGTCACGGCGATTTTTATCGGCCGGTCGGTGATGCCGTCGTCGTCTAAAAAGTCTTCAAAGTAATACTCGCCGTCGGGGATCTGTCCGATGGCGTGGCGGGTGAGCCGCTCCGAGTACTGGAGGAGGGCGGCCATCTGGGCCCGGACCTCATCGAGGCCGTAGCGGCCGATAAGCTCGGCCAGGCGGCGGGCCCCCACCTCGTGGGCGGCCATCTGGGCGTTCAGGTCGCCCAGCCGTTCGTCGGGCGTGCGGACGTTCCGGAGGATGAGGTCGAGGAGGGCCTTGTTAAGCCGCCCGGCTTCCACCAGCTTAAGGGGTGGGATGATTATCCCCTCCTGGTAGATTTCGGTGGCCAGGGGCATGGAACCCGGGGACATTCCCCCCACGTCGGCGTGGTGGGCCCGGCTGGCCGCAAACCCCACCAGCTCCCCGGCCACGAAGATGGGCGATACCAGGGTGATATCGGGAAGGTGGGTGCCGCCCAGGTAGGGGTCATTTAAAATCACCAGGTCGCCGGGGGCAAAGGTGAAGAGGCGAATGGCGGTGCGCACCGACATCGGCATTGCCCCCAGGTGGACGGGGATGTGGGCCGCCTGGGCGATGAGGCGGCCGTGTTCGTCGAAGACGGCGCAACTGTAATCCCGCCGCTCCTTAATATTCGGGGAATAGCCGGTGCGGCCCAGGGTTACCCCCATCTCCTCGGCGACGGAGGCGAAAAGGTTTTTAAAGATCTCCAGGGTTATCGGGTCGTTCATGGATGCCGGCTCCTTATCAAAAGCTGACCGGGATTAAGTTTACAACCGTTTCAGGGAAGGTTGCGGACGTCCTGGAGGGTCCATTCGACGTCGACCACCTGGCCGGGCCGGCCAAGCAGGCCCAGGCGGCGGCCGTTAAGGTAAACTTCCACGCCCCCGGCGTTGCCGCACCGGATGGCTACCCGCTGACGGCCGGTCCAGGTCCGGGTATCGCCCACCTCCAGAATGCCCTGAAAAACCTGCTGGTTATCCACGGTTACCGCCACCCAGGCCCGCTCCACCACCCGAAGCTGAACCTGCACCTGGTCGACTACCGGTGTGGGAGTGGGCTGGGGCGGTGGGGTTGGGGCCGGGGCCGTAGTGGGCGCCGGAAGGCCTGCGGGGGCCGGAACCGGGCCGGCGGTTCCGGCCAGCTTTACCACCCCGTAGCCCAGGACCAGCAGGGCGACCACCACGAGTCCGGCCAGGAACCGGCCGGCCCACGTCGGCTCCGGGTTTCGGACCGTGGCCAGGGGCCGAAATTCTGGGACCGTGGGACTGCCGGGGAATAGGCCGACCACCTCTTCGGGGTCGAGGCCGAGCCACCGGGCGTAAGTGCGGATAAACCCCCGGACGTAGACCGACGGGGGTAGCCGCGGGTAGTCGTCCGCCTCCAGGGCTTCAAGGAGTTCGCGGCGGATCCGGGTTCCCCGCTCCGCATCCTCAAGGCTCAGCCCCCGCTCCTGCCGCGCCGCCCGGAGAAGCTGACCCGGAAGGGGCCGGTTCTGGTCTTCGGCCGCCGGTCGGGCCCTGGTCTTCATAAGGCACCTCCACCACCGGGCCGGCAAAAAGGCCGCCCCTAAAGTATAAAGGGCTTAACTTTCAAGGCACCACAACGGCGCAGCCTCCGGGCAGGGTCAGAGCAGTCGCCCATCGACTCAGGTTTAGCAGGATAACGCCCGTCAGGCGGCAGGTTTCGGGACGGCCTCGACGGTATCGGCCAGGGGCTTACCCCGGGTCTCAACCCCAAGCAGGGCCACGACGACGCCGCCCAAGATAAAGGCGGCCGTCCAAACCGAAAGGGGTACGACGATGTTGTCGGCGTACTGGAGGAGCAACCCGCCCAGGGTCGGCGCGATGGACCCGGCCATTCGGGTCATACCGCTGGCCCAGCCCATACCCGTTGTCCGAATCTCCGTGGGGTAAAGCTCAGGGGTGTAGGCGTAGAGGGCGCCCCAGGCCCCCAGGGAGAAGAAGCTCATTAACGCCGCCGCGCCCACAATCCAGACGTCCCCGGGGACCACCGCAAAGAGGTAGGCGAAAATGCCGCTGGCCACCAGGTAGGCTGCCAGGGTCGGACGGCGCCCCCACCGCTCGACCAGATAGGCCGCGGAAAAGTAGCCCGGAAGCTGGGCGAGGGCCAGGATAAAGACATATTGATAAGTCTGGAGGAAGGTAAAGCCCCGCTGAACGAAAAGTTGGGGCAGCCAGCTGAAGACGCCGTAGTACGCCAGGGATATGCAGAACCAGGCGACCCAGAGCATGAGGGTCACCCGCCAGAACTCCGGCCGCCAGAGGGCGGCCACGGTAACCTTGGGTCGGCGGGGGAGGGGCCGCAACCGGCCCGGCGGCAGGGTTCGGCCGTTGGCCCGGGCGACCTGCTCCAGAACGGCCCAGGCCTCGTCCACCCGGCCGTGGGTTACCAGAAAACGGGGCGATTCGGGTACCCGGAGCCTGATCCAGAAGACGAGCAGGGCCGCCACGGCCGAAGTGGCCAGCAGGGGCCGCCAGCCGTAGGTGGGGACAAGGACCCAGGCTAGGCCGGCCGCGATAATGGTGCCCAGGGCCCAGAAGCTCTCTAAAATCACCAGGTACCGGCCGCGGTTTTGCCGGGGCAAAAATTCGGCATAGAGGGAAAAGTCCAGGGGCAACGCCCCGCCCAGGCCAAAACCGGTCAGGGCCCGCAGGGCGGCCAGCGCCTGGGGGCTTGGGGCGAAGGCCGCCAGCGTCCCGAAGACGGCGAATATCAGGACGGTGAGGATAAAACCGGTTCGACGGCCGATATAGTCGGAGATGGTGCCCCAGAACCAGGCGCCGGCCAACATCCCCAGGAAAGTGGCCGTCACAATCAGGCCGGCCTCGGCCGGGGAAAGGCCCCACTCCTGGCGGATGGCGGGCAGGGCAAAGGAGATAATAAGGACTTCGGCGGCGTCGGCCGCCCAGCTCAGGCCGCAGATGGCCAGCAACCGGCGCTGGAAGCGCCCGAGACCGGCCCGGTCGATAATTTCCTCGATGTCGTAAAGCTGGGTGGCCATCGCCGCTTTCCAAGGAGGATTTTATTGCGGCCAAGGGCGCCGGGTCAACGGGGTGGGTTCGGGCTCCGGTTGCCCCTGAGCCTAGGTTTCGGCCGGACAGTTGCCGGTCTGGCCTTTCAAGCCTTGCCGAATTCGGCTTGGAAGTAATCCGCCTCGGCCGGCCGAGCTCGATGCGGGGCTTGCCGGCCGTGGCCGGCGGATTGGGGGACTGGGACGGGCTCAGCGCCGGCATGGCCCTCTGCCACGGCCTTGACCTGCGCACCTTAAATACGGCTGAGTTCGGCCGGGTGCCCGGGCTCGAAGCCACTCGGCCCGGGACCTGGCCGCGGCAAGTCAGGGTAGGGGCGGCACACACCGGCTGGTCAGGCCGCTTTGGACCAGTTGATGAAGTTCCTCAAGGATTTCCCCGGAGACTTCCCAGGGAAAGGTGTCAACGGTGGGTTCTGGCCGGCCGGTGATGCCGTCGACGGCGCCCGCCCGGACGAGGGTTTCAAGGCGTTGCCTTTCCAGGTCCGGGTCGGGCAGGAGGTTCTGACCGGCCAAGAGGGAAAGGCCGGCCACAAGGCCGTAGGCTCCCCAGTTGCAGACCCCGGCGATGACCAGGTGACTTACGGGGGTGGCCGCCGGGTCGGTGGGCATTCCAGGCGTCTGCCGGATGATGTCGTAGAGCTTGCCCATTCCGATTTCGTTGCCGCCGTCCCCGATGCCCACGGTTCGGCCGTGGAGCCAGAAAAAGACGTCGAGATAAGCGGTTTCGGCGGTGATGTCCACCCCCCGCATGGTCAGGTAACGGCCGTCCCGGGTAAGGCCGCACCGTTCGACGGCGATGAGGGCCGTTGGCCGCCAGTCGGCCAGAATTTCCTCGGCCAGCCGCCGAACGGTTTCCAGGTCGGTAATCGGGACCTCGATGAGCTCGGTTTCGGGGCCGCGAAGGGCATCCAGGGGGCCCCGGCCGACCCGGTCCGTCAGGTAACCAACCTTGTAACCCAGGCGTCCAAGCGCCTCCCCCAGGGCAATGGCCCCAAGGGGACCGTCAGTTTCGGCCCGGCCGTAGGTGCAAAAGCCGGTGGCGATCAGGACAGGGCCTGGAACCTCGGCGATGAAAGCCGCCGCCCGGCGGCAAAAGTCCGGGGCCAGGTAAGGCCGGAGGGCGCTTATGCCCCGCCGGTCATACTGCAAAACGATGTCCTCAATAGTCCTGGGCATTTTAAACCCGTTTCACCCGCCCGGACAAAAATGCCCCCGGACGGCCAGTCAGTGCCGCTCAGGGACCGCTCCCGAAGGATGCGCCACTTCGATTTTACCCGAGCCAACCCAATGGGGGAATCCTGATATGCTCTTTTGGGTGTCGACCGATGGGATCGACTTCCGTCCGCCCTTATCTTTTAGGAACAGCCCTTTGCTGGTCGGGAGTCTTTGTCGCCGTCAAGGTTGCGGCCACCTATATGCCCGTTCCGGCCCTGGTTGCGGCCCGGTACGCGACGGCTACGGCGGTCTTTGCCCTGCTGAGCTTGGCCCGACGGCTACCCCAGCCCCGACCGGTCGACCTGCCCTTTCTAGGCCTCCTGGGTCTTATCGGGGTGACCGTCTACAACCTGCTTTTCTTTTACGGGGTTACCCTCTCGACGGCGGTGAATGCATCCCTCATCGTACCCACAAGTGTCCCGGTGGTCTCCAGCGCCCTGGCGGCCATGTTCTTGGGCGAAAAGCTTGGGCTCCGGCGGTTGGGGGGTCTCGTGGCCGCCGGGGCCGGCGTCGGGATTATCAGCGTCGGTGCTCGCGCCGGTCCGGTTGGGGTGAATCCCCTTGGCGACATCCTGCTGGTGGGGGCGGTTGTCAGCTGGGCCCTCTTTACGGTTTTGGGTCGCGTGGTCCTCCGGAAATATCCGCCTTTGACGGTTACGGCTCACGCCCACTACTTCGGAACGCCACCCCTCCTCGGCTTCGCCTTGCTGGACCCGGCTACCCCCGGCTTCTTTGCGGCCCCGCTGGTGGCCTGGCTGATGCTTGGTTATTTGGTCATTTTCGCCACGGTTCTGGCCTTCGTCTGGTACTATGCCGGGGTTCGGCTGATAGGGGCCGCCCGGGCGGCCGTTTTTCTTTACCTGGTGCCGGTGGGCAGCGTCGTTTTAGCCGTAACTACCCTGGGTGAGCCCCTCTATCCTGCCCACATTGTGGGGGGCCTGCTGGTGGTCGGCGGCCTGATTCTGGACCAGACCTGAGGGGGGGTGACGGCCTCACGCCGGCGGCGAACCCGGACGAACTGGTCGGTAGCCGGCCTTGCGGAAGGGCTTTTCAGTTGTCCCCGGTCGGCTATTGACAAAACCAGTTCTTTGGGTTATAAAAGGCTAGAACCTCCCGGAGACAAGGTCAGGAGGCGGCGGAATGAACAGGCTGATGTGGGGGGTGCGCCAAGTGGACAGGTTTCGCCCCGCTGGGCCCGGCGGGGCGACGGGGACCGTCTAAGGTGCCGGGCCGATAAGTACCGGGCTGGCGGGACCAAACCGCCCGTTGCCAGGCGAGGTCGGCCGCTGAGCCGACAAATCCGGCCAGGTAACTTAGACTCCTCGAAAAACGGGCCCAGGGCGGCCCCCGAAACTTCGGGGGCCGCCTTTTTTTACCCGCTTGCCGCCCGCGGCCCAACCTCCGGTCCGGCCTGAGGGACCGGGGGCCGCCGGAGCCTCAATTCCGGCCGCCGGCCCCGGGCGGTCCAACCCAGGGCCGCCCCGGCGACCCCCAGCAGGGCGTAAAAGACCATCGCCGGCAGTAGCGCAAAGGGGTAATTGGCCACCGTCACCCCGGCGGCAATCCGAACGGCCAGCACCGACATTCCCACTAATGCCCCGTAGCCGAGCCCCACCAGGGCCCCGGCCAAGAGGGTGATATTTTCCGGACCCCGGGACATTACCAGGAGAAAGGACCCGGCCGCAACCCCAACCCAGAGGCCCAAGTTTACCAGGGTGTTGCTGAACCCCGAATCGGGCGGTATCACCCGAACCGCGGTGAGCATCAGGCCGAGGAGGGCCCCCGCAAACGCCGGCATCACGGTGGTGACCGCCGTAAGGCCCCAACCCAAAAGGAGGTCTTCGACGTCGGGCACCAGGGCGGACTCGGCGGGCGCCCGCCGCACCCGGGCTGGCGGGGGCGGGTTGCGGGTCGCTTCGGGCACCAGGGCCTTGACCAGGCCGTAGATGCCCTGGGCCACCTCACCCCCCGGGTCCGAGACCATGACGGGGGTCCCCCGGTTGGCGGCCTCCACGACGCTCAGGCCGCCGCTGTTTATCCGGGCGATGAACCGGCGGCCGAGGGTGGTTTCGATCTCGCCGATATTGATCCCGGGTGAGGCGTCAGCCCGATTAAGAATAAGTTCGATTTTTTCGGCGGGGTAGCCCAGGGCGGCAGCCGTATCCAGGAAGCTTCGGACGTTTTTAATGGCAGGTATCTCCGGGGTAGTCACCACCAGCACCTTGTCCGCGGTGTCCAAAATGGCCAGGGTGACGTCGTTGAGGGTGGTCATGGTATCGACGACCACGTAATCAAACAGCTCCCGAAGCCGGGCTAAGATTAAACCCATGTGCTCGGGGCTTACCAGGTCGGCCAGTTCGGGCTTGGGCGGGGCTAAGAGCACCCGAACGCCGCTGGAATGGGTGGCCAGGATCGTGTCGATGAGGTCCTCGTCCAGCTGATTGGTGTAAGGGATGAGGTCGGAGATGGTCCGGGTTGGCGGCAGGTTAAGCATGACGCCCACGTCCCCAAAGGTGAGGTTGCCGTCCACCAGCACCACCCGCCCGTCACTCAACTGGGCGATGGCCACGGCCAGGTTTACGGCAATGGTCGTCCGGCCTACCCCGCCCTTGGGGCTGAAGACGGCCAGCACCTTCCCCAGCTCAGCGGTGCGGTGCTCTTCGGTCTGGCGCAGGGCCATGGTCTGGGTCATCGTCTGCCGTTCGGTGATGACCCCGATAATCCGCCGCATCGCCTGCAGATTGTTGGCCAAGAACCTTTCGAAATCTTCCCGCTTTAGGACCAGGAGGCTGCAGTCGGTGACGGCGGTTACGGTGGCGGTGCGGGGCTGGGCGCTGATTAAAGCCAGCTCGCCGAAGAAGTCGCCCGGACCGTACAGGGCCAGCACCCGCTCCCGGCCGGCGGCATCCCGGACGGTAGCCTTGAGCCGGCCGGCCCGGACGATATAGAGGGCGTCGCCCGGCTCCCCCTGCTCGTAGAGGACGGCGCCCTTGGGCAACTCCCGCTCGGCGATGTACTCGCCGATCTGCTCCAGCTCGTCGTCGGAGAGGCCGGCGAAGATATTTATTGTCTTTAACGTTTCAATATACTTTGCCATCGGCTAATTCCCCCTGGTTACCTGACCCGGAAATAGACGGTGTTACTTTTAAGGAGCTGGCCGTCCTTTCGGACCCAGACGACCACCTCAACAACGGCGTTTCCGGTCCGGACCCCCCCCGGGACGGTGACAACGATGACGGTGTCGTCCCAGCTTCCGTACTCCGTTGCCGGAATGCCGCCGAAAGTCACGAACGAACTGCCCCGGGACCCGAAATTGGACCCGGTCAGGGTCACGGAAGTTCCCACCGTGCCCGAGGTTGGGGAAATGGCCCGGATGACCGGGGCGGCCACCGACGGCCGGCCGGCCGGAAGGGGTGTGGGGGTCGAAGTTGGGGTCGGGGTGGCCGGGGGCAACACGTCCACCGTTGCCGTAAGACACGGCTGGCTAAAGTTGACATAAAATGTGAAGTTATACCGGCCGGACTGGGCGACGGTGCCGGCCCAGCGCCAGCGGTAGCCGGTGCCTGTGGCCTCGGCCCCAAGAAACTGTAGCTGGAGCTCGCTCTGCAGGACGACGTTGACGTGGGCTCGGGCCGAAGTGATGGTTACGGTGATGGTGTCGCCCGCCCTCGG
>DAOUCL010000033.1:0-11129 GCA_034432015.1 Dehalococcoidia bacterium | reverse complement strand
CAGGTCGACGGAGTTGGGCAAAAGCTCGACCCGGGCGTCGGTGGCCAGGTCTTTTAGGGCGGCCTGGTCCGCCTCGGAAACGGCCCAGACCAGGTCGACCCGGCGAAGGATTTCGGCCTCGAAGGCCCGAAGCCGCCTGAACTGGATGTAGCTATACAGGGCCCCAATGGGATTTCCCTCGGCCTGAAAGGCCGACCGCTGGAGCCGGTACTCGGCGTTGTACTCGTCCAGGGCAACCCGGGCCCCGGGGGCGCCCCGCCGCACCACCGGCAGGTAAGGGGCCATCTCCAGGCCGCCAATGTGGACCAGGTCGGGCGGGTCGGTGTGCAGGACTCGGTAAAGTTCGGCCGCAAGCAACGGCGACCAGAGCCGGCCCGCCAGGTCGGCCCGACCGGCCAGCAAATCCACCAGCCGGTCGACGGCCGACCGGCGGGGGGCGGGGCCGGTGACGGCCCTAATGGGGAGGCCGGAGGCCTTTACCGCGTCGAAATTAAGGTCTGGGGCCACCAACCAAACCCGGGCCCGTTCGGCCAGGGCCTCCAGCCAGTAAAGGTTGCGGATCGCGGCCCCCTGCCGGGGCGGAAACTGAAAGGCCGGGGCCAGGAAGACGACCTTCATCCGCCCAGGATGTCCTCGTAAATTTTAAAGGTTTGCCGGGCGGCCTCCACCCAGGAAAACTCGGCCGCCCGGGCCAGGCCCCGCTCGGCGAGTCCCCGGCGAAGGTCGGCGTCAAAGAGCACCTCGGCCAGGGCCGCCGCCAGGGCCTCGGCGTCCCCCACCGGAAAGCGGCGGGCGGCATTCCCGGTGACTTCGGGCAGGGCGCCGCCGTCGGAACAAACCACCGGCAGGCCGCAGGCCATCGCCTCGACCACCACCAGCCCGAACCCCTCGTAAAGGCTGGGCAGAACCAGGGCCGCCGCCCCGTTGTAAAGATAAACCAGTTCCGCGGGGGCAACCGGCCCCAACCACCGCACCTGGGACGGCGGCCGGATGGATTCAAGGGCCTCGACGCTTTCGGCCCAGAGCCAGCCCCGGCCGCCGGCGATTACCAGGGGCGGAACCTTTCCCGGGTAGCGGCCGAGCAGAATCCGATAGGCCCGGGCCAGGGTGGGCAGGTCCTTCCGGGGCTCGATGGTGCCCACGTAAAGCAGATAGCCGGGCTCCAGGCCGGCCTGCCGGAGCCAAACCCGGACCGCTTCAGCCCCCAGGGGCCGGAAATCGGGCATCGGGGCTTCATAGACCACCTTCACCCTGGCCTCGTCTGCCCCGGCCAGCTCCACCAGGTCGGCGGCCGTCCGCTTCGAGACGGCGATCACCCGGTCGGCAACCCGCACCGCCCGGAAGACCTGCCGGTAATACCTGGCCGCCTCCGGGGTTAAGACCTCGGGCCAGCGCAGGTAGGCCAGGTCGTGGATGGTGATTACCCGGCGGAAGGAGCCGGTAAAAGGGGGGATAAAATCGGGGCTGTGGACCAGGGCCGGCCGGAGGCGCATAAGCTCAAGACCCACCAGCCAGGGGTCGAGGGGGTGGTGGGGCGGGGTAAAGAGGGCCGGGCCCGGGATGGTCCGGTCCTTCCGAGCCCGGGCCGGGGTCACCCGCAGGCCGGCGGCCCCAAACCCCCAGAGGAGGCCCCGAACGTAGCGGCCGATGCCCCCGGGGCTGTAAAAGGCCATCCGGGCATCTAGGACAATGCGGCCCACCCCTGACCGAACCCCCTACCCGAATTCCAGGTCGGCACCTCGGCCAGCACGGGGAGGCCCAGCAGTTCTTCGGCCTGTCGGGCAGTCCGGACGGTGGTATCCAGCAGCTCGGCCAGGGCCGTCAGGACTAGGCCGAGAATCCCGCCAAGGATGAAGCGGGTGGCCAGGTCCAGTCCCGCCCGCAGGCTGAGCAGGTTCCAGGTGACAGCCGGCGGGTCGATCACCCTCGCCCGGGCCCGGTCGGCCCCCAGCTGGGCGAAGTATTCGCCCCCCTTTTTCTCGATGACCCGGACCGCCCCCGCCGCAAACCGGTAGGCATCCTCGGCCGTCCGGGCGACCACCGTGAACCTGAGGACCCGGTGGGTTCGGCGGGTCCCCACGTCCCGGGAGAGGGCTATCACGTCCAGGGTCGGGTCGCCCAGTTCCCGTTTGACGTCCTCAAGGAAGGCCCGGCTTTTCATAACTTCCCCCAGGTCGTCGATAAGGTACTCCGAGGTCTGCCAGGCGTAAAGGTTATTATACATGTAGTAATCGGTCCCCACCCGGGGCTCGTCGGGGACGCTCACCACGAAGCCCACCGTCGCGGTGTAGTTGTTGTAGGTGAGGGGCAGGCTGGCCGCCCCGAGAAGCCCCACGGCCAGGGTGCACCCCACCAGCAGCCGCCACCTTCGGCCAAGCACGTCTAAGTAATACTGCACCGGCACGGTCTACCCTCCCTTCTGGTAATCCACCAGCACCCCGCCGGCCCAAGCCGCCGGGAAGAGCCGGTCGGCAAGCTCCAGGGCCAGGGCCACCAGGACGTTCCCCCCGAGCTCCAACAGCCGGTGGGCGGTAAAGAGCCGGGCCAGGTCCACCCAGCGGTCGACCCAGAAGCTCCTGCCCCGGTACTCGTTGTCGAAATACTGCCGGACCCGGCCCCAGTAAAGCAGGCCGCGGTAAACGGGAAGCTCGGCCAGGGGCTTAAACCCGGCCGCCCGGAATCGGGCAAAAATGCGGTCGGCCGGTTCGAGGCCGATGTGGCCCTCCGGCTCGATGATGTGTTTTTTAAAAAGCTCCGGGTCGCGGCGGGCAAACCGAAGGGCCGGGTCGGCCCCGTCGGCCTCGATGTAGTGGAGGGTGCGCCCTCCCGGCCTAAGCACCCGCCAGATTTCGGCCAGCACCCGGTCCTTAAGGCCGAGGGGAACGTGGCCGAAGACGTCGGAGCTCACCACGAAATCAAAGGTTTCGTCGGGAAAGGGCAGGGCCTCCAGGCCGGCGCAGACCACCTGGGGGTAAATCCGGCGGGCGGCGGCCAAGGAGGCCGCCGAAAGGTCGAGGCCGACGGCGTGGCCCACGGCCGCAAACACCGCCCAACCGCCCCCGCACCCCAGGTCCAGAAGGACCCCCCGTTGGCCCCGAAGACGCCTCAGAAAGAACCGCTCCTTCTTGACGAGCCAGTTGCGCAGATTCCCCCGGGAGAGGTCCGGTCTGGCCCACCGCCCCTCGTAAAAGGGGTCGGCCGGCACAAACCTCGGGATGCCGTCGGTAACCGGGTAAACGGCGCCGCAGGCCGGGCAGCGGTAGCCCTGGGGGGTCTGCTCAAGCCGGGCGCGGCAGCCGGGACAGGCCAGCGGGACCTGCATCTCCACCTATTTTAACTGTTAAACCTGTTCATCGCCGCCTCAATCCCCTCCCGAACCCAAACGGTGAGGGCCTCCACCGCCCGGTCCAGGGCGGCGTCGATGAGGGGCCGCTCGGCGGCCGAAAAGGGGCTTAGAACGTACCGGGCCACCACCTCCGGGTCGTAGGCCCGGGGGCCCGGCGGCCGCCCGATCCCAATCCGGAGGCGGGGAAGGTCGGAACTGCCCAGTTTTTCGATGATGGACTCCATCCCGTGGTGGCCGCCGGCGCCCCCTTTCGGCCGAATCCGGATTCGGCCGGGGGGCAGGTCCAGGTCGTCGTAGACCACCATAAGCCGGTCCAAGCTCACCTTATAAAAGCTTACCAGGGGGCCCACCGCCTCCCCGCTCCGGTTCATGAAAGTAAGGGGTTTTACCAGGACCACCTTCCGGCCATCGTCATCCCAGAAGGCCAGCTGGGCCCGGAACTGGTAGCGGTCAAAGCTTACGCCCACCAGGCGGGCGAGGCGCTCAACACACATCCAGCCCACGTTGTGGCGGGTGCCGGCAAACTCCGGCCCGGGGTTGCCCAAACCTACGATTAAATACATCGGCCGGCGAGGGCTCAGTAGGCGTTCTTATCCCGGAAAATAAGAAGAATAGTCCGCAGGATGATCTTGATGTCCAGCCAGAGGGTCCAGTTCTCCACGTACCAGAGGTCGTAGGCCGTCCGCTCCTCGATGGGGGTGTCCCCCCGCAGGCCGTTGACCTGGGCCCAGCCGGTAATCCCCGCCTTCTCCCGGTGGCGGTCCAGGTAGCGGGGCACCACCCCGGCGAACTGCTGGACAAAGTAGGGCCGCTCGGGCCGGGGTCCCACCACGCTCATGTGCCCGAGCAGCACGTTGATAAACTGGGGCAGTTCGTCGAGGGAGAAGCGCCGGAGAATCGCCCCCAGCCTGGTCCGGCGGGGGTCGCCGGGTTTGGCCCAGACCGGCCCGGTCTCGGCCTCGGCGTCCGGGCGCATCGTCCGAAACTTGATGATGGGGAAGGGTTTACCGTCGAGGCCCACCCGCTCCTGGACGTAAAATACCGGCCCTTCGGGGGAAGTAATCTTTATCAGGGCGGCGATAAGGAGCATCAGGGGCGAAAGCAGAACCAGCACCGTGGCCGAAAAGCCCACGTCGAAGACCCGCTTCACCGTCCGCCGCCAGCCCCGCAGGCCCACATCCCGGATGTTCACCATGGGCAGGCCGTTAAAGTCGCCGATGGAAACCTCCGAGGCCATAATCTGAAAAACGTCCGGGTAAACCTTGATGTTAACGGGCAGGGGCTCGCAGCGGGCGACCACCTCCAGGATCTCCCGGTGGGAGAGGCCCGGCTCGGCCACGATCACCTCGCCGACCTGGTATTTGCGGATGAGCTCGTTAAGGCCCTCGGCCCGACCCACCACCGGCTTGCCGGCCACTTCGGCGGCCTGGGCGCCGTTGGTGGCCACGTACCCCACCAGCTCGTACCCCAGCTCGGGCGCCCCCAAAATTTTCTCCCCAATGATCCGGGCCTCCTGGCCCGTCCCCACCACCAGCACCCGCTGCCGGCCGAAACCCCGCTTTCGAAGCTCCCCCTGGGCCGCGTAGTGGAGCAACCGCCCCACCCACACCAGGCCGATGCCGAAGGCCCAGGTAAGGGCCTGAACCAGACGGGAGACATCGGTCTCCCGGGCCGCCAGGCTCATAAAGGCCAGGTCGAGGCTGTTGACGATGGAGAGGCCCACAACCAGCCGGTAAACCTCGTCAAAACGGGAGACGCTGCGCCGGAGCCGGTAAAGGCCCTGCAGGCCGAAAACGGGCGGCAGTAGGAGGGCCTGAGCCAGGCCCATCAGTAGGTAATTGGTCCAGGGGTGGTACTGGCCGTAGGGGACCCAGCCAGACTGAAAGCGGACCCAGTAGGCCAGGGCGAGGGCCCCGCTGACCATCGCCAGGTCCAGCAAAAGCATGGTTAGCAAAAAGACCCGGTCGGCTTTGGCCGTCATCGCCGGACGCAATTAGGTTCGTTCCTTGGTATTTTATGGTAAATCGCCCTTCGGCCGTCCCCCGCCGGCAGCCAGGGGACCCCGCCGAAGAAGGCCGCCCACCCATAGGCCCGTCGCCGCCCCGGCGCAGTCGATGAGCCAATCGGTGAGCCGGGGGGTGCGGCCGGGGACAAACGCCTGGTGAAACTCGTCGGTGACGGCGTATAAGGCCGCCAAAACCAGGGCCAGCCCGGCCGGGGGAACCGGCCGCCGCGGGTAAAACCCCAGCGCCCGCAGGTAAAGGCGGCCCAGAACGGCGTAGACCAGAAAGTGGGCCGACTTTTTAAAGAGGGTATCCAGCCAGCCTTCGGGGACGGCCGGTAGCTGACTCTGGGCCGAGAGGTAAAAGATAAAGGCCATCCAGATAAGGGCCGGGCCCCAGGCGTTTAGAAAAGCCTTCAGCCGGCCCATCGGCCCAGCGCCGTCCGGTAAGCCTCCTCGGCTACCCCCACCAGTTTGTCCCAGCTAAATTCCCCGAAAATCCGCCGGCGGGCCGCCGCCCCGAGGCGGGCCCGCCGGGCCGGGTCGGCGACGAGGTCGGCGATGGCCCCGGCGAAGTCGTCGGGGTCTTCGCAGTCCACCAGCCGGCCCGATTCCCCGTCGACGATGTACTCTAAGTTCTGCCCCACCCGCCCGGCCACCACCGCCTTGCCGGCGGCCATGTATTCGACGAGCTTCATGGCGCATTTGGCCCGGCCGATGGGGTCGTCCCGGCAGGGGTAGAGGGCGACGTCGGCCGCCCCCAGGTAGAGACCCAGGTCCTCGGGGGGCACCCGGCCCAGCCAGCGAACCCGGCCCGAAAGGCCCAGGGCTTCGGCCAGGGCCTGGGCCGGACCCAGCCCCGGCCCGTCCCCGACCACCAGCAGGGTCGGGGACTTAATGCCCGCGGGCAGACGGGCCAGGGCCTTGAGGGCCAGCCCCAGCTCGGTGCGGCGGCCCAGGTAGCCGATAAAAATTAAGACCGGCCCCGGCCCGAGCCCAAGCCTGCGCCGGGCCTCGGCCGGGTCGGGTTCGGCCCGCGCCGCCCCGGGGGGCACCGGCCCGTTGGGCAGGTAAAAGACCCGGTCGGCCTTCACCCCCCACCGGACCAGCTGGGCCCCCAGGAAGCGGCTGGCGGCGGTGGCGGCGCCGGCCAGGCGGGGGAGGTGCCGCTCCTGCAGGTCAATGAGGCGGGTCGTGAGGGGGCCGTAGCCGTTTACATCGGCCCAGCCGCCCGACCCCTCCAGGTCGTCGGCGTCCAGAACCCAGGGGAAACGGCCGATGAGCCGCAGGTAGAGGCCGGCGGTGGCGGCGTAGCCGGCGACTTTGAAGGTATGAACCACATCCGGCCGCCAGCGGCTTACCGCCAGGGCCAGCCGGACGGGCACCACCAGCCGGTTGAGGGCCGAGTCGGGGCCGGTAGGAACGTTTACCACCGGAATTCCCCGAACCGATACGGTTTTCCCCGACCGGGCCGGGTCGTCAAAGGGGGCCACAAAGAGGGCGACCTGGTGGCCCCGTTCGGCCAGGCTCAGGGCTAATGGGAAGGCCCGGCGGGAGACGGTGGCCTTGGGCCAGAAGGCGAAGGGGCCGACGATGGCAACCCGCATGGGTCCTAGCGGAAAAGGTCCCGTTCGGGGGGCCGCACCAGCATCCGGGCGCTGCCCTCGCCCCGGGGATAGTCGTAACCTTTGACCACGGCCACCGGTACCCCCAAAAGCTTGCCCGTAACCAGCTCCGCCGCCGACGCCAGCTCGTCGGCCACCGCCACGTTGCTCACCCGGAGGGGATACCCGTAGGGGTCTTGCTGGCCCACGTAGCTGCGAATGGGCAGCATGCCGGCGACGCCGATGGCCACGTTGGCGATCCCCTCCCGCCAGGGGCGGCCGAAGGTGTCGGAGATGACGACGGCCACGTCGGCCCCGGTGGCGGCCATAAGGCCGGCCCGGATTCTGGCGGCGGAGGCGTCGGGGTCTTCGGGCAGGAGGGTGACCAGCGGCCCCGGCCCCACGTTGGAGGCGTCCACCCCGGCATTGGCGCAGACGAAGCCGTGGCGGGTCTCGGTGATGATGACCCCACGGTCCATTCGGACGACCCGGACCGACTCCCGCAGGATGACCTCCACGTGGCGGGGGTCTTTGCCGGTCCGGCCGGCCACGTTCCGGGCGAAGGCCGACGGCTCCACGGTGGTCAGGTCGACGATGCGGCCCTCGGCCTTGGAGACCACCTTCTGGGTGACCACCACCACATCCCCATCCGCCAGGCGGAGGCCCTGCCGGTCCAGGGCGGCAAGGATAAGCCCGACCAGGTCGTCCCCCGGCCGAACCTCGGGAATGCCCTCGACGCCGATAACCCTGACCTCACCCATTAATGCCCACAATTTTAAGGGTGGTCGTCGTTCGGTAGCGGCGGTTAAGGGTTAAAAGGACCGCCGTAAAGGGCTCCAGGTACCGACAGACGTAAAGGCCCCCGGCGTCCAGGGTGCGGATGCCCGGAATCTTGCGGCCCAGGGCCATCACGGCCTCTTTGGCCTCCCGGTCGTCCGCGGCCACCAGCACGTCGCAGTCGAGCCGAAGGCTAAGGTCCAGGAGCTGGGGGGCGCCCACGTGGTGGAAGGCCCCAACCACCCGGGCCTCGGGCAAAAGCTCGGCTGCTTCCTCGGCCGCCGAACCGGCCGGCACCGGCCGGGCGAAGACCCGGCCCTTCTCCACCTTCAGGGCGGAGACGGTGCTCACCACGATTTTGCCGGCCGTCGCCCGGGCAAGTTTCGGCAGGAGCTCCAGCTGGCCATCGTAGGGGATGGTCAGAAAGACCACTTCGGCCCGGGCGGCCACCTCCTCGTTGCGGCCCCCGTCAACCTGGGCCTCGGGAAGCATCGCCCGGAGCCTGGCCACGGCCTCGGCCGCCCGGTCGGGGCTCCGGGACCCGATAAGCACCGGCTCCCCGGTCAGGGCAAAGCGGGCGGCCAGGCCCATCCCCTCGGGGCCGGTACCGCCGATGAAACCGAGCAACTGCGCCACCTCCAGTTCAGATTGGGGGGGCTTTAAAGCCCCCGCTGGTGAATATACCGCAGGGTGTGGCAATCTCGGCCGGAGGCCTTAAGCCGCCCCAGGTCCTGGGGCGTATCGATGTCCAGGGCAACCCCCGGCAGGTCCAGCACCCTGACGGGCAGGTTTTTTGCCATGGCGGCCGCCAGGTAGCGGCCGAAACTTCCGGGACCAAAGGCCGCCGGAACCACCAGGGGCGGCCGGCGCAGGAGGGCGTTGGTCCCTTCCCCTTCCAGGTTCCGGCCGATGACCACCCCGGGCCCGGCGGGCGCGGCCGCCAGCAGGGCCCCCACCTCCTCCGGGGTAAGCAGGGGCAGGTCGGCGGCCAGGATGAGAACGGCCTCATCGTCGGGCAGGCCCAGTTCGGCCACCGCCCGGTCCAGGATTTCGTTCACCCCGGAGCCGGAAGGTTCGGGCAGAACCCGGGCCCCCCACCGCCGGGCGAGGCCGGCAATGGCCGGCTCCCCGGTCACCACCACCGTCCGGCCGATGAGGTCCGCCCCCTCAAGGGCGGCCATCACGTCCGCAAACATCGCCTCGACCAGCCCCCGCCGAACCTCAGGCGGCAGCGCCTCGGCCAGCCGCTGCTTGGCCCGCCCAAAGTCCTTGACCGGCACGATTATGCTGGCCAGCGGCACACCTCCGCCAGCACCGTCCGGGCTAGCGCGGCCGCCCGCTCGGGGTCCGCCATGATGGTGTCGGCCACCACCGGCCGGATCCCGAGGCCTTCGATTTCGGCCGCCAGGTGGGCGTCGGCCCGGTCGATGACCCAGACGTCTAAAAAGTCCGCAAAGAGGCGGGCAACCCCGGCGGCCGAAGCCTCCAGGCCGAGGCTTCGGAGCATCCGGTCGGCCGGCCCTTTAAGGGCCCGGCCCCCAACTATCGGGCTTATCCCGGCTACCTTCGCCCGGGTTGACCGCAGGGCCTCCCGCACCCCCGGCACTGCCAGGATGGGCCCCAGGCTGATTACCGGGTTGCTCGGGGCCAGGACCACCGTCTCGGCGGCCTCAAGGGCCTCCAGCACCCCGGGGGCCGGCCGGGCGGCTTCCGCCCCCTCAAACCGGACCTCCAAAACTTCAGGGGCCGCCCCCAGCCGGACGAAATAATCCTGGAAGTCCAGCCAGCCTTCCGGCGTCCGCACCCGGGTCCGGACGGGGTCGTTGCTTACGGGCAGGAGCCGAATTTTAACCCCAAAGGCCCGGCCGATTTCGGCCGTCACCTCGGCCAGGGTCGCCCCCTGCCCCAACCGGTAGCTGCGGAAGATGTGGGTGGCCAGGTCCAGGTCCCCAAGCTTAAACCAGACCGGCAGGCCGAAGCCGGCAAGCTCGGCCTGGACCCGAAAGGTATCCCCGGCCCGGCCCCACCCCTGCTCCGGGTGGACCACCCCGGCCAGGGTGTAGGTCACCGTGTCCAGGTCGGGGCAGATACGCAGGCCGTAAAACTCCACGTCGTCGCCCACGTTGCCGATGACGACAACCCGGTCCGGGTTCACCACCCGGACCAGGCCTACCAAAAACCTGGCCGCCCCGACACCCCCGGCCAGAACGGCAACCTTTACGGCCATCGGAGCCTGCCCTGGGGGTCGTAGATCTGGTTTAAAAACCGGTCGGTGAAGGCCTTTTGGAGGTCGATGGGCCTTGAGATGCCCTTAAACTCAACGAGCATGTCGTGCAGGGCCCGCCACTGGCCTTCGGTCATCCAGCCCAGCCCCCGGCTCCGGGTAAGCTCCGTAAGGGCCCGCCCCTTCTCGGTCCTGAGCATGTAGGCCATGTGGTCTTTGTCCTCCCGGGGGGCATACTTCATAACGATATCAACGGCTTCGTCTTCGTTTCCAAAGGCGTAATAGAGCCCCTTAAGGGCCGCCTTCAAAAAGCGCTCAATAAGGTCGGGGTCCTCTTCGACAAGGTCCCGCCGGACGATGTAAGTAAGGCCCAGGGTCGGCACCCCGTACTGGGCGGCATCAAAGAGCTTGATTTCGGCCCCAAGCTTGCGCAGAAGGTAGGGTTCGTTGGAGATAAAAAGGGGATAAACATCCACCTTCCGCTCCAGCAAAACCCTGGGGTCAAAACCCACCGCCACTTCTTTGATTTTCGACCGGTCCACCCCGGCCGCCTTTAAAATCGCCAAATACTCGGGCGACGGGTAGACCTTATACCCCACCGTCCGGCCCTCCCAGTCCTTGGGGCTGTTTATCCCCGAATCGGCCAGCACCGCATAGGCCTGCTCGCTCTTCTGGCCGATTAAGGCGACGGCCGTTATGGGGGCGTCGGCATCGGCGATCTGCTTTAAAACCGACTCGGCATTGGCCGTCGTAAACTGGATGTGGCCGGCCAAAAGCAGCTTTAAATGCTCCCCCTGCCCGGCCGAATGTAAAATCTCCACCGAAAGGCTTTGCTCTTTAAAAAAGCCCTTCTCCTGGGCCACGTAAACCCCCACGAAGGGCAGGTTGGCCTGGGGCTTGTAGCCGGCCATAAAAACCGCCTTTTTAGGGGGCTTTTCCGGGGCGGTCGGGGCCGTTACCGGCCCCCCGGTCCCGGCCGTACAGCCCCCCAGGACCAGCCCCAGGGCCAGCAAAAGCGCCGCAAGCCCCTTAGCCATCGGCGGCCCCCCTTTCGGTAAGCTCCTCGGTCGTAAGCCAGGTTTCCTGCCAGAAGAGAACCTGCCGCTCCCAGAGTCGAATAAGACCGGTCAGCCCCACCCCCCCGAGGGCCAGAAGCAGGACCCCGGCAAAGAGCCC
>DAOUCL010000032.1:0-17676 GCA_034432015.1 Dehalococcoidia bacterium | reverse complement strand
CCGGCCGACAAGGTCCTGGTGGCCGGAATTGTGGACGGCACCAACGTCTGGAAGACCGACCTTAAAGCGGCCGCCGCCACCGTCCGGGAGCTTTACAACCTGACCCGGGCCGAGGTCTGGGTTTCGAATGCGGGGCCCCTTTACCACCTGCCCATAACCGCCGCGGCCGAAACCGGGCTGGAGCCCGCCCTCCGGGAGCGGATCGCCTTCGCCGACGAGCGGCTGGCGGAGCTCCGGCTCATCAAGACCTTGCTCACCTCGGGGGAGACCGCCGAGACCCGGGCCTGGAACGACTACCGCCACCCCAACGACCACTGGTTCCGGCCGGAGGTTCGGGAGCGGGTCGGCCGGCTCGGGCCGGCCGATTTCCGGCGGGAGAAGCCATACGAGGACCGCCACCAGGTCCAGCGGGAGCGGATGGGCCAGCCCCTCTTCCCCACGACCACCATCGGCAGCTTTCCCCAGACGGGGGACGTCCGCCGCGCCCGGCTTGCGTTCCGGTCGGGCAAGCTCGACGCCGACCGCTACTGGGAATTTATCCAGGAGAAGATCCGGCACGTCATCCGGGTCCAGGAAGAGGTGGGCCTCGACGTGCTGGTCCACGGCGAGTTTGAGCGGTCGGATATGGTGGAGTTCTTCGCCGAGAAGCTGGAAGGCATGGCCACCCTCACCCACGGCTGGGTGCTCTCCTACGGGTCCCGGGTTTACCGCCGGCCGATAATTTACGGGGACGTCTGGCGGCCTCAACCCCTCACCCTCCGGGAGATAACCTTCGCCCAGTCCCTTACGTCCAAGCCGGTGAAGGGGATGCTCACCGGGCCGGTGACCATCCTGGCCTGGAGTACCGCCCGCCAAGACATTCCCCCCTGGGAGGTGGCCTATCAGATCGCCCTGGCCCTTCAGGATGAGGTCCGGGACCTGGAGGCGGCCGGCATTCGGGCCATCCAGATCGACGAGCCCGCCTTCCGGGAGCTGGCCCCCTTAAAGCGCCGGGGCTGGGCCGAATACTTCGACTGGGCCGTGAAGGCCTTCCGTCTGGCCTCCCGGGCCCGGCCGGAAACCCAGATTCACACCCACATGTGCTACTCGGAATTCAACGAGATCCTCGAGTACGTCGTGGCCATGGACGCCGACGTGACCTCCATCGCCGCCGCCCGGAGCCGGGGGGAAGTCATCGAAGCTTTTGAGCGGGTTAAGTTCCCCCGCCAGATCGGACCCGGGGTCTACGACGTCCACTCGCCGGCGGTCCCAAGCCCCGAAGAGATGGTGGCCATCCTGGAGCGGGTTATCAGGCTGCTCCCGAAAGAGAACATTTGGGTCAACCCGGACTGCGGCCTCAAAACCCGCCGCTGGGAGGAGGTTATTCCGGCCCTCAAGAATATGGTCCAGGCGGCCGGTCAGCTTCGGGCCCGCTACGGCGCCCCGGTGGCGCCCTAGCCTTCCCCGGCTTCCCGGCGGGCCGCCCGCCACCTCTCCAGCCGGGCTTTTACCTCGGCCTCGTAGCCCTGGTCCGAGGGCCGGAACCAGCCGCCCTCAACCCTAGCCGGCAGGTAGCGCTGAGGGACGTGGTGGCCGGGAAAGTCGTGGGGGTATAAATAGCCCCGGCCGTGGCCCAGGGCCGGGCCATCCTGGTGGCCGTCCTTCAGGTGGTCGGGCACCTCCCCCGGTCCCCGGGCCTCGATTTCGGCCTTCGCCTTGAAGTAGGCCCTGACCGAGTTGCTCTTGGGGGCGGTGGCCAGGTAGAGGGTGGCCAGGGCCAGGTGGTATTCGGCCTCGGGCAGGCCCACCTGGTGGAGGGCCTGGGCGCAGGCGGCGGTCACCACCACGGCCTGGGGGTCGGCGAGGCCCACGTCCTCTGCCGCCAGGATGAGGAGGCGGCGCATGATAAAGTCGGGGTCTTCCCCGGCCAGGAGCATCTTCGCCAACCAGTAAAGGGCGGCGTCGGGGTCGGAGCCCCGCACGCTCTTAATAAAGGCGCTGACAGTGTCGTAATGCTCGTCGGCCCCTTTGTCATAGGGGATGGGCCGACCCTGAACCGCCTCCCGGACCAGTTCGACCCCGACCCGAACGACCCCGTCGGGGCCGGGCGGGGTGGTCTCCACCGCCAGCTCGAGGCCGTTAAGGGCCGCCCGGGCGTCGCCCCCGGAAATCTCGGCCAGGTAGACCAGGGCCTCCTCTGAAACCTCCACCGGCCGGTCCCCGTAGCCCCGCTCCGGGTCGGCCAGGGCCCGGCGGAGGATGGCCAGCACCTCCCCGGGGGTGAGGGGAACCAGCCGGAAGACCCTAGCCCGGCTCAGCAGGGGACGGACCACTTCGAAATAGGGGTTTTCGGTAGTGGCCCCCACCAGGATGATGGTCCCGTCCTCGACGTGGGGAAGCAACCCATCCTGCTGGGCCTTGTTCCAGCGGTGAATTTCGTCCACCAAAAGGACCGTCCGCCGACCCCCAAGCCGACGCCGCTCCCGGGCCTCCTCGACGATGCGGCGCAGCTCCCCAAGGCCGGCCAGGACGGCGCTTACGGCCTCAAAATGGGCCCGGGTGTGGCCGGCGATAACGGCGGCGAGGCTGGTCTTGCCGGTTCCCGGCGGTCCCCAGAGGATCAGGGACGAAAAGAGGCGGTCGGCCTCGATGGCCCGGCGCAGGGGCTTGCCGGGGCCCAGCAGGTGCCCCTGACCGACGAATTCGTCCAGGGTTCGGGGCCGCATCCGGTCGGCCAGGGGCCGGCGCCGAAAATCCGCCGGGTTCAGGTCAAAGAGGTCCTGCGGCCTTTGCATCCCCCCAAAGATGATACCATCCGCCGACTTTTTAAGGCAGCCGGAAAACCTCCAAAAGCTTCTTTTCGGTCTCCCCCTGAACGGTGGCGAAGACCTCGACGTAGGGTTCCAGGCCGGAGCCTTTAAGCTTTTCTTTCAGCAGGTGGTCCAGTTGAAATATCCCCGCCGAATTGAGCATCGTCACGGCGATGCGGATGGGCTTCTGCTCCCCCGGCAGAACGTCCACCCGGTCGATGGCCGCCGCCGAGAGGGAGTGGATGTTCACTACCCCGGCCTCGAAGGCGATGCGGGACCGGCCCCGGGCCATGTCCAGGGCATCGGCCACCCGGACGATGCCGGCTTCCAGGGTCAGGGGCCGGCCGTTCGCCCGGTGGGCAATGACGGCGTGGAGGACCTCGGCGCCCACAACGGTCCGGGTAAGCGGGTCGTAGACGCCGTCGAGGAGCTCCTTTACCTTGGGAGCCGCAAGAAAGAGGCTGAACTGCTCGTGGTCGTCCCGGTGGACGGCCATCCCTACGTCGTGCAAGAGCGCCCCCAGTACGACCACAACCTCGGCGTCGTCGTTAGTAAGGCCGTAGTTGCTGACGACATTCGGGACGGCCCCGCCGGCCGTAAGGAGCCGCAGCAATTTAAGGGCCAGATTAGCGACTATTTGAACATGGACCGGGCCGTGGTCGCTCATCTTGAGCCGGTCCACGGCATTCACGTTGGCGCAGACCCAGTAGGCGAAAAGCTCGTCGTCCCGGTTCACCCGGTCGATAACCTGCTGCAACTTCTGGTTATGGCGGGCCGGCACCCGAATGGTAACACTCCGGACAAAGGGCAGGGCCGGCCCTGGCCGGGCGGGGGCGGGGGGTAGTTCAAAGCCCTCGGCCCGGACGACTTCGGTCGCGGATTCCTCTCGCTCCATTCCCAAGCCACCTTTTATCCTTATTTGGCCAGCCCGTCGAGGCTGGCTTCCACCTGCCGCCGGATTTCGTGCCGGGTCTGCCTGACCTCGGCCGGGGGCGGCCCGCCCGGTCGGGCAGGCCCCAGTCTTCGCAGACGCCGCCGTACACCTGGCAGCCCATGGCGATGACCCGGGCGGCCGCGACCCGCTCGCTAGTTAGCGCCCGGGGCCGGGCATCCGAAAGGTCGATACCCAGCTCCGCCGTCGCCGCCACCGCCCCGGGTGGACCCGGTCGGCCGGCTTGGTCCCGGCCGATTCGGCCACCCAGTTGAGGCCCTGCTCTCTGCTTCGAGCCGTCTGCCAAGCAACACCAAGAAAACGCCCAGGATCGAACCCCAGGCGGCCACAACGATCGGGAGCCCCCAGCGGCCCAGTTCGGAGGGCGGAGACAGGGCGGCCTGCCGCCGGCTTTCGGCCAGCACCTCCCTGGGAATGAGCTTGATGGCCAGGATCGCCCCCAGCGGAACGACCACGGGGTCGTCTAGGTAGGTGGCCCAGAACCGGGATCGGGTCGGGTATCAGGTCCACGGGGCTCAGGGCGTAGGCGGCCACCAGCGCGGCGACGAGCCGGGCGTACCAGGGCGTCCGGGGGTCCCGGTAAGCCAGGTAAAGGGCGTAGATTTCCGACTTAAGCTCTCGGGCAACCCGCCGCCAGCGGGCAATTAAGCAGCCCAGGGCCCTGTCTTCAGTACTTAGAGACATTTATCTCTTCCATTCGGCCGGTTACGTCGTAGATCACCCGCTCGCAGATGTTGGTTACCCGGTCGGCAATCCGCTCCAGGTTGTGGGCCACCCAGAGGAGCCAGGTGGCCCGGTCGATGGTCCGGGGATCCTGGAGCATGTAGGTTAAAAGCTCCCGGTAAACCTGGTCGTAGAGGGCGTCCACCTCGTCGTCTTCGGCGGCGATTTTGTAGGCGGCCTCGGCATCCCGCCGGATAAAGGCGTCGATACTGCGCCGGAGCATATCCCGGGCCTTTTCGGCCATTCGGGGGATGTCGATGAGGGGCTTAAGCAGGGGCTTATCCTGATGCATCAGGACGATTTTGGCAATCCCTTCGGCGTGGTCGGCCATTCGCTCCAGGTCTACGATGATGTTGAGGATGGCGATGATGCGCCGCAGGTCCCGGGCCATCGGCTGCTGGGTGGCGATCAGCTCGATGGCCTGCTCCTCGATTTCGAACCGCTTTTTGTCAATCAGCAGGTCGTCATGAATTATCTTTTTCGCCTCTTCATGGTCGAGGCGCTTGAGGGCTTCGACCGACCGCTCGATGGCCTTGTCCACCATGCTGGCCAGCTCGACGACCCCATCCTCCAGGGCCCGCAGCCCCTCCTCCAGGGCAACCCGCGTTGTCATTTTAAGCCTCCCTTCTAACCGAACCGGCCGGTGATATATGCCTCCGTCCGGGGGTCCTTCGGGTTGGTGAAAAGCTGGCGGGTGGGGCCGAACTCCACCAGCTCGCCAACCTGGTCCTCCCCGGCCAGCATAAAGGCCGTGAAGTCCGAAACCCGGGCGGCCTGCTGCATGTTGTGGGTTACGATGACGATGGTGTACCCGGCCTTGAGCTGGCGCAGCAGGTCTTCAATCTTAAGGGTGGAGATGGGGTCCAGGGCGGCGGTGGGCTCGTCCAGAAGCAGGACTTCGGGGTTTACCGCCAGGGCCCGGGCGAGGCAGAGCCGCTGTTGCTGGCCCCCGGAGAGGCTGGTACCGGGCACGTGTAATTTATCCTTCACCTCGTCCCAGAGGGCCGCCAGCTTCAGGCTGCGGACCACCAACTCCTCCAGCTCCGCCCCCTTGGCCAGGCCGTTCAGCCGCGGACCAATGGCCACGTTCTCAAAGACGGACATGGTGGGGAAGGGGTTCGGCCGCTGAAAGACCATCCCAACCCGCCGCCGGACCAGGACCGGGTCCACCCCCGGGCCGTAAACGTCCTCCCCGTTAAGCAGCACCCGGCCCTCCACCCGGGCCCGGGGCACCACCTCGTGGAGCCGGTTGATGCACCGGACCAGGGTGGACTTGCCGCAGCCGGACGGACCGATGACCGCCGTGATCTTGCCGGGGGCAACCTCTAAATTAATATTTCGAATCGCCTGCCGGCGGCCGTACCAGGCCGAGAGGCCCTCAACCCGCACCCACGCCGGGCGGACCGCTGTCGTCGGGGACGCAACAACTTCGGCCATCGCTAAATTTTATACCCCCTTTCAGCGGCTTACGACGCCCCGGCTCCCAACCAGCCGGGCGGCCAAAGAGGCCAGCAGAACCAGGCACACCAGCACCAGGGCCCCGGCCCAGGCCTGCCGGTGCCAGTCGTCATAAGGGGAGATCGCGTAAACGAAAATCTGCAACGGCAGGGCCGCCGTCGGCTGGGTGGGGTCCAGGTTCCAGAAGGGGTTGCCGAACGCCGTAAAGAGCAGGGGCGCCGTCTCCCCCGCCGCCCGGGCCACCGCCAGCAGGATGCCCGTCAGGATGCCGTTAAGGGCGGCCGGCAGTACAATCCGCAGGGTGACCTTCCAGCGGGTGATCCCCAGGGCCAGCCCGGCCTCCCGGACGGAGTCGGGCACCAGCCGGAGCATCTCCTCGGTCGCCCGGACGACGGTGGGGAGCATGATCACCCCGAGGGCGAAGCCCCCGGCCAGGGCCGAAAACCGGCCCAGGGGGAGCACCAAGACGGTGTAGGCGAACAGGCCGACGACGATGGAGGGCACCCCGGTCAGGACGTCGGCCATGAACCGGATGAGCTGGGCTAAGGCCCCGGAACGGCCGTGTTCGGCCAGGTAGACCCCCGCCCCGATTCCCACCGGGAGGCTGAAGAGGCAGGCCAGGCCCACCAGCATCAGGGTCCCGACGATGGCGTTGGCCATCCCACCCCCAGCCTCCCCGGGGGGCTTCGGCGTCTGGGTAAGCAGTTCCAAGTTCAGGCCCGAAACCCCTTGAACGAAAACAAAGCCCAGGACGGCAAAGAGCACCCCAACCGCGAGGCCGGCGGAAAGCACCGTCAGCCCCTGGAAAACCCGGCCCACAATTTTGCGCCGGCGGTAGTGGGCGGTCGCCCGATAGCCGTACCCGTCCAACCTCACTCGCCCCCGACCGGACCCCAGGCCACCCGCCAGACGAGCACCCGGGCCGCAATGTTAACCGGGAGAGTAAGGACAAAGAGGCCGAAGCCCACGGCGAAGAGGGCCGAAAGGTGCAGGTCCGAGGTGGCCTCGGCGAACTCGTTGGCGATGACCGCCGCCATGGTGTAGCCCGGGCCGAAAAGGGATGCCGGAATCTCGGGGCGGTTGCCGATAACCATCGTCACCGCCATGGTTTCCCCCAGGGCCCGGCCCAGCCCCAGCAAGACGGCCCCGACGATTCCGGAGCGGGCGGCCGGCAGAACGGCATAGCGGACCGTTTCCCACCGGGTAGCCCCCAGGGCCAGCATCGCCTCCCGCTGGTCGTCGGGAACCGCCCGAATCACGTCCCGGCTCACGGCGGCCATGGTGGGAATAACCATAATGGCCAGAATGAGGCCGCCGGTGAAGATTCCAACCCCGTAATAGGGTCCCTGAAAGAGGGGCAAAAAGCCCAGCCAGTTGCCCAGGGCCGGCTGGACGGTGGTGCGCAGAAGGGGGGCCAGGACGAAAAGGCCCCAGAGGCCGTAAACCACGCTGGGAACCGCCGCCAGAAGCTCCACCAGGTACGAGACGGGATTCCGAACCCAGCCGGGGGCAAACTCGGCCAAGAAGACGGCCGTTCCCAGGGCTACCGGTCCCCCAAGCAGTAAAGCCAGCAGGGAGGTGACCAGGGTGCCGTAGATGTGGGGCAGGACCCCGAAATCCTCCCGGACCGGGTCCCAGACGCTCCGGGCGAAAAAGCCCGGCCCGAACCGCCCCAGCGCCGGCCCAGCCTCCCCGGCCAGGCTGAGGCCGATGCCCACAGCCAGGCCCAACACCCCCAGGCCCAGGAAGGCTACCGTCCCTTTGAAGATCAGGTCTTCGGTCCGGGAGCTTAGCCGACGGGGACGTCGTAAGGTAGCCGGCAATGTCATCGGTCACTTCTCCAGCAAAGGTTTGCCCTGGTAACTGATGGTCTTAACCAGGGTCCGGGCCTTAGCCCTGACTTCTTCGGGGAGGGGGGCGTAGTGAAGCTCCGGGGCGTAGGCCTGGCCCTCGTCCAGGGCCCACCAGAGAAATTCGGCCAGGGCCCGGCCTTTCAACGGGTCCCGCTGCTCCTGGTAAACCAGAATGTACGTAAAGGCTGAGATGGGGTAGCTGTTAGGACCCGGGGCGTCCACAATGGAGACCCGCAGATCCTCCGGCAGGGTTGGGGCCGCCCCGGCGGCCGCGGCCGTAATATTTTCCAGGGTCGGCCCGACGTAATTCCCGGCCCGGTTGCGCAGGAGGGCGTAGGGCAGGCGGTTCTGGAGGGCGTATGCCAGCTCCACATAGCCGACGGCCCCGGGGGTCTGCTTTACCTGCCCGGTCACCCCCTCGTTCCCCTTGGCCCCCAGGCCCACCGGCCAGCTCACGCTGGTGCCCCGCCCCACCCGCTCCTTCCAGACCGGGCTCACCGCCGACAGATAGTCGGTGAATACATGGGTCGTGCCCGAGCTGTCCGACCGGTGAACCACCGCGATGGGGATATCGGGCAACCTTAGGCCCGGATTTTCGGCCGCAATCCGGGGGTCGTTCCAGCGGCTGACCTGCCCCAGGTAGATGGCGGCCAGCGTCTCAGGCGAAAGCTTAAGGGCTGCCCCCAGCTCCGGCAGGTTGTAGACCACCACCACGGCCCCCAGCACCGTCGGGATGTGGAGGATTTTACCGGAGGCCCGGGCCAGCTGGTCGTCGGTCATCGGGGCATCGGAGGCCCCGAAATCCACCGTCCCCTCCAGGAGCTGGCGAATGCCCCCGCCTGACCCGATGGACTGGTAGTTTATCCGGACGCCGGTCTTCTGGGCGTAAACATCAAACCATTTGGCGTAGAGGGGGTAGGGAAAGGTTGCCCCCGCCCCGGTCAGGGTCGGGGCACCGGCCGGCACCCCGGGCCGGGGTGCCCCCGCCGGGGCGCAGGCGGCGGCCGCTACCCCGAGGAGGCTCAGGGCCAAGGCCAGAAATTTTAAGGGTCCCAAGTTTCCCATCAGCTTAAATTTCCTCCCTTCTTTACTCCACTAAAATTGTGGGACCCGGCTTTTAAGGGGGGGTTTCGGCGAACCTGAAAGAAAGTTAAAAGTTTCTTTAAGTTTGGGCCAGGGGGAGGGTGAAGGTGAAGGTTGCCCCCCGGCCCTCCCCGGCCGATTCGGCCCAAATGCGGCCGCCGTGGGCCTGGACGATGTGCTTGGCAATGGCCAGCCCCAGGCCGGAGCCTTTGGTGGCCCGGGCCCGGTCGGCCTTAAGGAACCGCTCGAAAACCCGGGGCAAAAGCTCCGGCGGGATGCCGGCCCCGGTGTCCTTCACCGAGACAGCAACCTCCTCCCCCCGCCGCTCCACCACCACCGTAATCTGGCCTCCGGGGGGCGTAAACTTTACGGCGTTGTGGACGAGGTTAAGGACCACCTGCTCCAGCCGGTCGGGGTCGGCCTCGACGGGCGGAAGCTCACCCGGCAGGCGCAGCAGCAAGCTCAGGCCCTGGCGGTCGGCCAGAGGCCGAAGCCGTTCCACCGCCTGACGGACCGCCTCCGCCACGTCCACCGGCCGCCGGTTAAGGGCCGGGCGGCCCGATTCCACCCGGGCCAGCTCGAAAAGCTCCTCGACCAGGAGGGCCAGGCCGTCCACCTCCACCTGGAGCCGCCGGATAAACTCCTTGGCCTGCTCCGGGTCTTCCACCGCCCCGGCCTCCAGGGTCTCCACCAGGGCCTTAAGGGCTGCCACCGGCGTCCTGAGCTCGTGGGAGACGTTGGCCACGAAATCCCGGCGGACCTGCTCCGTTTGCTTGATTTCGGTGATATCCTGCAGCAGGAGAACCACGTGCCCGTCGGGCCCGCCGGCATCCCCGGTCCGGCTCACCTTCACCTGAACCGTCCGCCGCTGGCCGGGCGGACCCACCTCGAAGACCGGCGGCCCCTCGGCCCCGGCCTTTCCGTCCAGGAACTCCCGAATAAACCCGGCTAGCCGGTGGTCTTTAAGGACAGCCACCAGGGAGCGCCCGACGGCCTCATCAGGCCGGACCTGGAGGAGCCGGGCCGCCGCCGGATTCACCCGCACCACGTTCCCGTGGGGGTCGGCGATGATGAGGCCGTCGGCCATCTGGTCCAGGACCAGCTCCAGGCGCCGGTGGTCGGCTTCCAGCCGGCCGACCCGCTCCCGGAGCCTGCTCACCAGGTCGCTGAGGGCCCGGAGGGCATCCCTAACCTCCGGCGGGCCGCCGGCGGGGCCCGCCTCCACGACCCCACCCTCCGCCAGCCGCCGAAGGTCCGCCCCCAGCCGGCGCAGGTCCCGGCTTACCAAGGCCCCGGCGGGCAGGGCGAATAAGAGGCCCAGGGGGATGGCGGCGGCCAGGGCGAGGCCGAAGGCCGCAACCACCCCGCTCACCATCCTTTCCACCGGACCCAGCTCTTCCCCGACCCGGAGGCCCCCCACCGGCGAGCCCGCCCACTCCACCGGCACCGCCACGTAGAGCCGCCCGGCCCCCAGGCCCAGCCCGTAAGGGGCCCCGCCCACCACCGCCCCCACCTCCGGCCGGGCCCGAAGGTCCCCGAGGCGGGCCGGGTCCCCCGCCGAATCCCCCACCGGGCGGCCCGCCCGGTCAAAAAGGGTCACCCGGAGGCCGAACCGCCGACCCAGGTCCTTGGCCGCCGCGTCGGCGTCGGCCGGGTCGCCGGTGGCCAGGGCGGCCCCCGCCTCGGCCGCCATCAGCCGGGCCTGCCGCAGAAGCTGACCTTGAAGCAGGCCGAGCCCCTGGGACCGAACAAAATCGGCCGTGTAAAAACCCAGCGCCCCCAGGATAACCCCGGCCAGCAGGCCAAATCCCAGCCCCAGGCCCAAGAGCCGCCTAATCCCCACTGCTCAACCTGCAAACCGGTAACCGACCCCCCGGACCGTCTCGATGAGCACCGGCCGGGAGGGGTCGTCTTCGAGCTTTTCCCGCAGGCTCCGGATGTGGACGGCCACCGTGCGGGGGTCCACCGGGTTGGCATACCCCCAAACCTGCCCCAGCAACCGCTCGGCCGAAAAGACCCGACCCCGGTTTTTGACCAGGAAGGCCAGCAGGTCGAACTCCTTGGGGGTGAGACTGACGGGGACGCCCGCCCGGGTTACCGTGTGCCGGGTCAGGTTGACTTCTAGGTCCCCTGCCACCAGCCGCTCCTCCTCGGCGGCCCCCCGGGCCTGAAGCTCGGCCAGGATTAGGTCCCGGCGCCGGAGCAGGGCCTTGACCCGGGCCAGAAGCTCCCGCATGCTGAAGGGCTTTGTCAGGTAATCGTCGGCCCCCAGCTCGAGGCCCACCACCCGGTCCACCTCGTCGGTTCGGGCCGTCAGGATGATGATGGGAACCGAACTCTGCTGCCGGATCCGCCGACAAACCTCGAACCCATCGATGCCGGGCAACATCAGGTCCAGAATTACCAGGTCGGGACCCTCGGCCATAAGGCCCAGGGCGGTGGGGCCGTCGGCGGCCGCCAGTACCCGGTGGCCCTCCCGCCGCAGGTTATACCCGACGGCGGCCTGGAGGGCGGGCTCGTCTTCGACCACCAGAATTGTGGGCATGGTTTTCGCCGTTAAATTTTATCAGCCGGAGGCAAAACCAAGCCGGGGACCCCCCAGGTCAGGGTATAATGTTAAGGCAAAGAACTCCGAACCTATGTTCTGAGGAGAAGTAGTTATGGAGCGGCGGGTTATTCAGGTGTCGGGTATGTCGTGCAGCCACTGCAATGAGGCCGTGAAGCGGGCGGTGGGCCGGCTCCCGGGCATCAGCTTCGTGGATGCCGATTACCGGGAAAATAAGGTGGTTATCGAGTACGACCCGGGGGCAACCGACCTGGAGGCCGTCTACCGGGCCATCGAGGAAGAGGGCTACCAGGTCGTCGCCCGCTGAAGGTTGAGCCGGGGCGGAGGCGGGGTTGGGCGCCGAGGTTCTGGCGGGCACCGTTCGGGAGATTCTAACCTTCAGGCCTGAGGACGGCCGCGTCGTCCTGCGGGTTGAGGGGACGGGGGCCCGGCCCCAAATCGTGGTTGCCCCCCGGGCCCGGCTTGTGCCCGGGGCGCGGGCCGTCTTCCGGGGCCGTTGGCAGACCCGGGACCACCTGGGCCGCCACTTTCTGGCCGACCAGGTGGAGGTCGGCCTTCCGGCCGAACGGTCGGAGATCATCCGCTTTTTGGCCAGCGGCCTCTTTCCCGGCATCGGCCACCGCCGGGCCGAGCTTCTGGCCGCGCGGTTTGGGGCCCACCTCTGGGAGGTGGTCCGAAGGGATCCCGGGCGCCTGCGGGAGGCCGGCATCGGCCCGAAGACGGCCGAAACCCTCCGCCGGACCCTGGCCGAAACGGAGGCCGCCTGGGCAACCCTCGGGCGCCTCCAGGCCGCCGGCGCCGACCCCGTCTTGGCCCGCCTGCTCCTCGAAGCCTTCGGTCCGGAGGCCCCCGCCCGCCTCGACCGGGACCCCTACGCCCTGGTGGGCCTTGTTCCCGGCTTCGGGTTCGAGCTGGCCGACCGGCTGGGCCGGGGCCGGCCGGAGCTTACCTTGGCCCGCCGGGCCGCCTGGGTTGTCCGCCTCCTCCAGCGGGCGGCCGAAGAAGAGGGCCACTGCTATTTACCTTTCGCCGAGCTGCTCCGCCGGGTCCGGGGAAGCCTCCCCCAGGAGAAGCTGGTGGCGGCCGTCCGGGAAGGGATCGCTTCCGGCCGGGTTCGGTACGAGGCAAAGGCAGGCGGCCGGTTATACTTGACCCCCCTCCATCAGGCCGAGGCGGCCGTGGCCCGCCGGCTCAGCGAGCGCCTGGCCGGGGTCGAGCCAACGCGGGTGGAAGGCCGGGAGGCGGCCCTTAAACTGCTCGGGACGGCTCCGGTGGGGGTGCTCACCGGCGGGCCGGGGGTGGGCAAGACCCAACTGGTGGCCGAGCTGCTGGGCAGGCCAGAGCTCCGCGGCCGGCGGGTCCTCCTGGCCGCCCCCACCGGCCGGGCCGCCAAGCGCCTGGAAGCGGCCACCCGGCGGCCGGCCTTCACCCTCCATCGCCTCCTGGAATACGAGCCCGAGACGGGCCGATTCCGCCGGGGCCCGGGAAGTCCCCTTGAGGCCGACCTGCTGGTGGTGGACGAGGTGTCCATGCTGGACATCACCCTGGCCGAAAAGCTCCTGGCCGCCCTAGGTCCGGAGACCCGACTGCTTTTAGTGGGGGACCCGGCCCAGATCCCCAGCGTCGGCCCCGGCAATCTGCTGGCCGACCTGCTCGCTTCGGGGGCGGTGCCGGCGGCCCGCCTGACCGAAATCCAGCGGCAGGCGGCCGACTCGGGCATAGTCGCCAACGCCTACCGGGTTTTGGCTGGGGAGCCGCCGGTGGGGGACCGGCCGGACTTCGGGGTAATTGAAGCCCCTTCAGCCGGGGCCGTGGCGGACCGGGTGGCCGAGCTGGTCGCGGACAAGATCCCGGGACTGCTCGGCTCGCGGCCGGGCCAGGGGGTCCAGGTGCTGGCGGCCAAGTATGCCGGCCCCGCCGGGGTGGACCGGCTGAACGAGCGCCTTCAGGCCCTTATTAACCCCGGCGGCCGCGGCACCCCCGAGCTGGTCTGGAAGGGCCGCCGTTTCCGACCCGGCGACCGGGTGATCCAGCAGGTAAACGCCTACGCCAAGGGGGTGGCCAACGGGGAAGTCGGCCGGGTGGTTCGGGTTGACCCTGAGGGCCCCGAGCTTCAGGTTCAGTTCGAGACGGCCTTCGGGCCCTGGACGGTGACCTACCGGGGCCTGGAGCTCGACCAGCTGGACCTGGCCTACGCCCTCACCATCCACAAGAGCCAGGGTTCAGATTATCCGGCGGTGGTGGTCGTGGCCGTCCGGGACCACCTGCCCATGCTCGACCGCCGCCTGCTTTACACGGCCATAACCCGGGCCCGCCGGCTCTGCCTGGTGGTAGCCGAGACCGGGATTCTGGCGGGGGCGGTGGGGGCCGAGCAGAACCGCCACCGGTTCACCGCCCTAGCCGAACGCCTTCAAGCCCGCTAGGGGCCGCCCCCAGTACGAACGGACCGTTCCCGACCCGTAACCTTTCGGCTAAAGATTCGTTGGAGTAACTGGAATGAGGCTTACGGAGGAGCGACCGGCATGCGACTGTTAAGGCTTCTGCCCCTGGCGGCTATGTTGATTCTTCTGGGCCTTGGGGCCGGCTTTCTGGTGGCCCAGGCCCAGGAACACCCGGATGACGCCGAAGGACCCCCACCCAAACCGAGCTGGGAGCCGCCCGTCATCACCGGAACGATCACTGGGACCACCACTTTTACCGCCACCGCAACCGTCTCCCCGACGGTCTCGGGCCTCGAATGCGTGGTCAGGCCCAAGAAATTCGCCGGCGACGCCGTTAAGTGCCAGCTGTCGGCCACCGACGGCACGGTGACCGTCACCTTAACCGTTACCCCGACGGACGATCTTCACGGCCGGTCGCTTAACTTCCAGGTCTTTCTGCGGGCGGATGACGAGGAGCGGGTCATCGCCCCGCCCCTCCGGGTGAGGCTGTTCAACGATTCGACGGGGGGCGCGGCCGAAGACCGGGGCAAGCCGGACGAGGATAACGACCTCGGGCCGGCCGACCGCGGGCCGGGTCGGGGCACCGACCACCGGCCGGAAGACCGCCCCGGGAAGGGGGACGAGCATCGGGCTAATCCCGGACCCCCGGGCTCCGCAGGGGACCACGGCCGTTCCGGCGGGCGGCGGGGCGGCCGCTAGGCCGGCAATCAGCCCTTAAACCCGAGCAGGCGGCCGGCGTTTTCGCCGAGGATTGCCCAGCGGACTTCCTCGGCGGCGGGCGGCCCGCCTATCACCTCCGCCGCCCGCCGCATATCCCCAACCTGGTGGGGGGTAGTCGCTACCCAAAAGCAGCCGACCGGGTCCGGCTAACCTTGAGGCCAGCCCCAGGGCCCCGGGTCGAAGTTCACGGTGTCCTAGTAATCCGTAGGCGGCCGGGCAATTAAAGGCTTAAGTTCAGAATAGACCCCCAGCCGGCGTTGCCCGCCCGGCCACCTACGGGACCGTGCCCCCAGGTGGGCCAGCACCAGCTGCAGGTTCGGGTAAGCATCGAAAACGCCGCCGGAAACCAGCTGGTAGGCTGCAACAGTCGTGTCAAAGCAAAATCCCCACAGGCCCACCAGCCGGTAATCCTCGGGACCCGCCGGGCCAAAGACCGGGGCCGTGGGGTGGGCCGTCAGGGGCACCCCAGGCGGGCCGCCGTCTCAAACCCGGGGCGAAATTCCGCCGAATCGTAGGGTCAGCCGTTTACGTTGGGCAATATTATCGCCCCCGGCAGACCGACCCGCCTGACCGCCCGCTCCAGCTCCCCGGCCGCGGAGTCGGGGGTCTGGGGGGCCAGGGCCGAGAGGCGGTTAGGCTCGCACCAGGGCGGCGTAGGCGTCGTTCACCAGCCGGGCCAGCCTTACCCCCGCGCCGGCGCCTCGACGTGGACACCTGGGGTCGTAAACGAAAGAACGGCCAGGTCGACCCCGGCGGCGTCCATATCCCGAAACCGGCCCTCCACGGAGGTTTGGCCGTCGGCGACGGTGTTATAATCCCCGGCGTGGTGCACCACCCACCGGCCTAGCTCGTTCCGGGCAACCCGGGCGATTCCGGCCTCCCGGGCCAGGTTTTTAAAGTATAGCTCGGGGTAAAAGTGAGCGTGAAAATCAGTCCGCACCTTTTAACCTCCTTTCCGACGGACGCCTGAGCTCGGCCAAAAGCATCCCGGCCAGGATCAGGCCGCCCCCGACCAGCTCTTTAGGGCCCAGCCTTTCGCCCAGCAGGGCGGCCGCAAAGAGGGCGGCAAAAACCGGTTCGGCCGCGAAGATGAGGGCGGCGTGGCTGGGGCTCGTGTATTTCTGGGCCGGAATCTGCAGCCCGAGCACCAGGCCGGTGCCCAGGACCCCGGTGTAGAGGGCGGCCAGAAGACCCATCCCGGCGGGGAGCCCTACACTCCCCTCCAAGCTGAGGGCCAGCAGGCCCCCGCCGAGGGCGACCACCGCCGTCTGGACAAAGGCCAGGCGGAAGGCATCGCAACCCCGGCTCAGCTCGGCCACCGCCAGAATGTGCCCGGCAAATCCGAAGGCGCAGGCCAGCACCCAGAGGTCGCCGGGCTCCGGCCTCAGGCCGGCCGTAAGGGAAAGAAGGGCCAGGCCGACCGTGGCAAGGCCGACCCCGGCGGCCACCCCCCACCCGACCCGGTGGCCGAGGCCGAACCGGGCAAAGAGGGGAACGAGCACCACTGAGAGGCCGGTGATGAAGCCGGCCTTGGATGCCGTCGTGAGGCTCAGGCCTACCGTCTGGGTGATGTAGCCCCCAAGGAGAAGCAGGCCCATGAAGCCCCCCCGCCAAACCTCCCGCCAAGAAAGTCCACCCAGTCGGGGTAGCGCCAGGACAAAAAAGACGGCCGAAGCAACCCCGAAGCGGACGGCGACGAAATTAAAAGGGGACGTATCTGCCAGCCCCACCTTTATCACCACGAAGGTGGTTCCCCAGACGACGCAGACCAAAAGCAGAACCAGGTCGGCGTTTAGGGGAGAGCGGGCAAGCCAGCCCTCAAAACCTTCGGGCCGGGCGGGGCCGGTCAACTTCAATGGGCGGTCCGGGGTCAGATCCCCCGGGCGGCGTCCACCGCCCGCTGGCGCTGAACCACCAAGCTGAGCAGAACGCTGACGGCGCTGGGGAACCTTTGGATTAACGTTTTAAAGCCCTCGGATTGAATCACGAGCAGGTGGGACTCTTCCACCGCCCGGACGGTGACCGGCCGGCGGGGCTCCTCCAGGGCGCTCAGCTCCCCAAAGAAGTCGCCGGGGCCGAAGTAGGCCACGTGCCGCTCCCCGCCGCGGCGGCTTCCCACCACCGCCTGGAGCCGGCCGGTCTCCACCACGTAAACGCTGTCGCCGGCATCCCCTTCCCGGAAGACCTCGGTGCCGGCGTAGTAAAGCCGGAGGCTCAGATAGCCGAAGCTGGCAATCTCCCGGCAAACTTCCAGAAGCCCATCGGCCGGAACCCCTTTTAAGATGGCCGTCCGGCCGAGGATTCTGGCCGCCTGGGGGACGACCTCCCCCTGCCCCTCCACCATCAGGTAGTTTTGGGCCCCCTCAAACTTCCCCAGCAGGGCCGGGTCGGCCTCGGCAACCCGCCAGACACCCCGGATGTGGCGCCGGTTCACCAGCAGAACCGGCGCCCGGAAGCTGAGGGGCCGGGCATACTGGCCGAAGATGCCGGTGGCATGGGTCATCGGCAGGAAGAGCCGGTCGTTTTCCCGGATGTGCTGTTCCAGACCGGCCCCGGGGTTGAGGTGGAGGATACCCCGCACGAGAAAGGGCCCCGCCTCCACCCTCTCCAGTTTACGAACGAGGGCCTGCTGCTCCGGGGAGCGCTCGATGCCGACGGTGTAGCGGGGCATGGCCAGCACCACCTCGTCGACGGCCACGGCCGCCGTTTCCAGGCGGCCTTGGGTCGTCCGGTCGGTGCGAAGCGGCTGGGTAGTCACATCGTGGAGCTCCACCACGTGCCGCACGTACCGGTTCAGGGTATCCGACAGCCGCGGATAAGGCGACCGAATAAATCCCGACAGGCGGAGCTCCCGGGTGTACAAAACGACCCGGACGAGCCTGAGCGAGCTTGCTTTCGGCCGCGAGCCCATTTACGGCTCCCAATAAGTGTATCGGAGTCTTTAAGCTGACGGCAAAGGCCCGGTCTTGCGGGGATGCACCAAAAATTCCTGGGGCCGTCATCAGGCTGCGGCCCGGTTGAGGATGTCGGCCCTCAAGGCCACGATAGCTTCGGCACCGGCCCGCCTCCAGCTCATCCCACGCCGCTTGAA
>DAOUCL010000031.1:0-25604 GCA_034432015.1 Dehalococcoidia bacterium | reverse complement strand
GCGGTGAATTTGAAGAGCGCATTAAGAAGGTCATTGACGAAATTATCAAGGCCGGCAATATCATCGTTTTCATCGATGAGCTGCACACGTTGATTGGCGCCGGGGCGGCGGAAGGAGCCATTGATGCGGCGAACATCCTGAAACCGGCCCTGGCCCGGGGCGAGCTCCAGTGCATCGGGGCCACCACCCTGGACGAGTACCGCAAGTACATCGAGCGGGACGCCGCCCTGGAGCGCCGTTTCCAGCCGGTCCTCGTCGAGGAGCCGACCATCGAGGAGACCATCGAAATCCTGCGGGGCATCAAGGAGCGGTACGAACACCACCACCGCCTGGTCATCTCCGACGAGGCCATCAAGGCCGCGGCCGAGCTTTCGGCCCGCTACATCCCGGACCGCTTCCTGCCGGATAAGGCCATCGACCTCATCGATGAGGCCGCATCCCGGGTGCGCCTCCAGCACTCCATGGCCCCGCCCAGCCTCAAGGACGCCCTCCAGGGCCTGGAGGCGATTCGGCGGGAGAAGGAGCACGCCATCGCCACCCAGCAGTACGAGCTGGCGGCCGAGCACCGGGAGCGGGAGCTGAAGCTGGTCCAGAAGATCGAGCAGATGGAGATGGGCTGGCAGTCCCGGGTTGAGACGGAAAAGCCGGTAGTGACGGCCGAGCACATCGCCGAGGTCGTCTCCATGTGGACGGGCATCCCGGTGACCCGCCTGACCCAGACCGAGACCGAAAAGCTCCTCCAGATGGAGGAGATCTTGCACAAGCGGATCATCGGCCAGGATGAGGCCATCCAGGTGGTAGCCCGGGCCATCCGTCGGGCGAGGGCCGGCCTCAAGGACCCCCGCCGGCCCATCGGCTCCTTCATCTTCCTGGGCCCGACGGGGGTGGGCAAGACCGAGCTTGCCCGGGCCCTAGCCGAGTTCATGTTCGGCTCCGAGGACGCGATGATCCGGCTGGATATGTCGGAGTTCTCGGAGCGGCACACGGTGGCCCGGCTGGTCGGGGCGCCGCCCGGCTACGTGGGCTACGACGAGGGCGGGCAGTTGACCGAGGCCGTCCGGCGCAAGTCCTACTGCCTCATCCTGCTGGATGAGATCGAGAAGGCCCACCCGGAGGTCTTCAACATCCTGCTCCAGATCCTGGACGACGGTCACCTGACCGACGCCAAGGGTCGGCGGGTCGACTTCCGGAACACCATCATTATCATGACGGGCAACATCGCCTCCGACCTGCTACGCAAGCCGACGACCATCGGCTTCGGCCGGCGGGAGGACGACCCCAGGACGCGGGAGGAGGCCTACCAGCGGATGAAGGACCGGGTGATGCAGGAGGTGAAGAACGTCTTCCGGCCCGAGTTCCTGAACCGCATCGACGCCATCGTGGTCTTCCACCCGCTCTCCAAAGAGCATATCCGGCAGATCGTCGACCTGCAGATCAACCAGGTGCGGGAGCGGCTGAGCGGCCTCGAAATCAAGCTGGAGATCACCGACGCCGCCAAGGACCTGCTGGGCGAGAAGGGTTACGACGAGGCCTTCGGCGCCCGGCCCCTCAAGCGGGTCATTCAGAACCTGGTGGAAGACCCGCTTTCCGAGGGCATCCTGGCTGGCCGGTTCAAGCGGGGCGATACTATCCTCATCGACCGGGAAGGCGACGAGGTCGTCCTTAAGGTCGGCGAACCGGTGGCCAGCGGCTGACCGGCAACCGGAAACCATTAACGGTGGGGCGGGAGTTTTCCCGCCCCACCGTTTTAGGGCCGGAACACCAGCACGTCCCCGGGCCGGGCCCAGACGACCCGCAGCCCCGCCTTCCCCAGCCCCACCGCCCCCGGCGGCCCCGAAAGGTCCCGGTCGAAAACCACCACCTGCCCCACCCCCGCCGGGACGGTTAGCCAGGTCTCCTCCGGCCGCCGCCGGTCCAACCAGACCAGGTGGGCGTAGGCCGGCCGGTAAAACTGGAGGGCCCGGTAGGACTCGGCCGCCACCACCAGCGTCGATTCCGGCGGAAACCGGTCCAGGAGGCTGAGCCGCTCGGCCAGGGCCTGGTCGGCGGCCACCAGCCCCGGATAGGTTAAAACCCTTGGGTGGAAGAAAAACACTCCGGCATTCAGGAGGGCAAACCCCAGAAGGACGGCCTCGAAGGCCCGGCCCAACCCCCTCAGGCCGTAAGCCCCCACCAGGAGAAGGGCCGGCAGGAAGGAAAAGACATACCCGGGGTCGCCCACGTGGACCAGGGTGTAGAAGGCCAGGGGCGGCCCGACCCAGAGTCCGAGCCAGACGGCCAGGGCGGGGTCGAGCCGACGGCCAGCGGCCGTCCGGGCCAGCCGAAGGAGGCCGAGGCCCACCGGCACCGCCGAAAAATAGAGGGCGTAAAAAACGTAGGCGGCCGTATCCCGGAGGTTAACCCCGAGGGCCTCAAGACCCCGGGCACCCGGCGCATAACGCTGCCAGACGTCCTCAGCCAGGTAGCCCTGAAGGGCCCGAAAATACTCCAAAAGGCCCCCCGAAAGGGCGGCCGTGGGCAGAAGCCAGCCCAGGCCCAGCAGCCCCAAAAGCAAAACCAGCCCGGCCCGCCGGGACCACGGCAGCCGCCGCAGCGACCAGGCCCAGAGGGGACCCAGCAGTAGGACCAGGTCGGGCCTAAAGCCCGAGCCCAGGCCGAGGGCAACGGTGGCCAACAGGGGCCACGGCCGGAAAGCCCCCAGTCCGACCAGGCCGCCGAAGAAGGCCAGGGCCGGGTAGGCGAGGGCCACCAGGCCGTAGGCCCAGAAGGTAACCGAACTGAGTAAGAGGAGGGCGGCCCCCAACCCCACCCCCCGGTCCCGAAAGACGAGCCGGCCGAGAAAGTACGCCCCAACCGCCGCCCCCACACTGAGCGAGGTACTTACCAGGATAAGGCTCCGGTTGGGGTCGTTCACCCAGAAATTTACAAGCCGGCCGAGGGCCACGAAGTAAAAATACCCGGGCGGGTGGGGCCGGTGCGCCCGAACGTCAAAGTGGAGGACGGCCAGGGCGAAGTTGGCCGCATCCCAGTTGAAAAGATACTCCCGCCAGAGGGGCACCCGGCTGACCAGGGTGAGGAGCCCCACCCCGACGGCGACCACCAGGTCGGCCTTTGCCCGGGCCAAGGGGCGCCGGCAGATGCCGACACCTGCGGTCGACCCGCCCACGGCCGTCCCCTAGCCGGCGACGTAACCGGCCGCCAGCAGCTCCCGGACCACGGCGGCGTCGTCGAAGGGTATCCGCCGGCTCCCGACGGGGATATACTCCTCGTGGCCCCGCCCGGCCACGAGCACCAGGTCCCCGGGGCCCGCCCAGGCCAGCGCCCGGCGGATGGCCTCCCGCCGGTCCAGGATGACCTCGAAGTCCCGCCCCCGGCGGCGGCCCAGGGCCTCCAGGGCCGAAGCCATCACCGTTGCAATTTCCGCCGGGTCTTCGTCGTAAGGGTCATCCGTGGTAATTACCACAAAGTCGGCGTGGCGGCCGGCAACCTCGGCCAGGCGGGGCCGGTTGTTCGGGTCCCGCCCCCCGGCGTGGCCCATCACTACCCCAATCCGGCGCGGGCCCTGCCCCCGCAGGGTGCTGAGGACCGTCCCCAGGGCGGCGGGGGTGTGGGCAAAGTCCACCACCACCCGGAATGGCTGCCCCAGGGCCACTTCCGTAAGGCGGCCGGGCACCGGCCCGATTTTGGGGCCGGCATCGGGCAGAAACCCCAGGTCGACGCCCAGCCCGTACACGGCCCCAATGGCGGCCAGCCAGTTGTACACGTTAAACCGGCCGGGCAGGCGGGTTGCCAGCTCATAGCGGTTGTCGGGCAGGCCCACTTCAAAGCGGGTCCCGTCGGGCCTAAGCTCCAGCACCCGGCCCCAAACGGTCAAGTCGGGCCGCCCCAGGCCGTAGTCGATGACGGGCGCCCGGCAGACCCGCCGGAAATAGTCGGCATTCGGGTCGTCGGCGTTAATAACCCCGAACTTGCCGCCCCCTTTCAACCCCGGTTCGAGGCCGGCGAAGAGGCTTCCCTTGGCGGCCCGGTAGGCCTCAAAGCTCCGGTGGAACTCCAGGTGTTCCGGGGTAAGGTTGGTGAAGACGGCCCCGTCGAATTCGACCCCCCGGACCCGGTGCTGGGCCAGGGCGTGGGAGCTCACCTCGACCACGGCGTGGGTGTGTCCGCTTTCCACGGCGGCCGCCAGCCAGGCTTGAAGGTCCGGGGCCTCGGGGGTTGTGTGGCCGAAGGGGTTTGGGGCCTCCTTGCCCCCCAGGGAGGCGTAGACGGTGGTGAGGATGGCCGTCCGGTAGCCGGCGGCCCGGAGGAGGGAGCCGATGAGGTGGCAGGTGGTGGTCTTGCCGTCGGTTCCCGTTACCCCCACCACCTTGAGCCGCCGGGAAGGATGGCCGTAGAAGGCGGCGGAAAGGTCGGCCAAAGCGGCCCGGGGATCGGCCACCTCGACCACGAAGGGGGCTTCGGCCGGAACCCCGGCCCCGACTACGACCCCAACCGCCCCCCGGCCCAGGGCTTCGGGGATGAACCTGGCCCCGTCGGTCCGGAGGCCCGGAAGGGCCACGAAAAGGTCGCCCGGTTTTACCCGGCGGCTGTCGAAGGCGATGCCCCCGACCAGGGACGGCGCCTGGCCCCGAACGGCCACAACCCTGGTCGCCCGCAGGAGCTCCCGGGTCGGGACCGGCGGCCGCTCCGCCCTCACCGCCCCGTCAGCACCTCCGGATTGACGCAGTGTTTTGGGGCCTGGCCCAGCAGGACCGCCACCAGGTTTTCGGCGGCCAGCACCGCCATTCGGGTCCGGGTGGCATAGCTGGCGCTGGCGATGTGGGGGGTGATAACCACATTGTCCAGCGTAAGGAGGGGGTCGTCGGGCGGGATGGGCTCCGGCTCCGTCACATCGAGGCCCGCCCCGGCAATCCAGCCCTCCTTAAGGGCCCGGTAAAGGGCCTTCGGGTCCACGATGGGTCCCCGGGCCGTATTGACTAAAATGGCCGTGGGCTTCATCAGCCGGAGCTGGGCCTCCCCGATGAGGTGATAGGTCTCCGGGGTGAGGGGAACGTGGATGCTTACAAAATCACAGCGGGGCAGGAGGTCCTCCAGCCGGCCGACGTATTCCAGGCCGAGCCTGGCCTCCTCTTCCGGCCGACGGACCGGGTCGTAATACAAAACGTTCATGCGGAACCCCCGGGCCCGCTCGGCCACCCCCAGCCCGATCCGGCCCAGGCCGACGATGCCCAGGGTCGCCCCGTGGACGTCGTGGCCCAGAAAGGCCATGGGACCCCAGGTCTTCCAGCGGCCGGCCCGGACGAACTTGTCGGCCTCGACGATACGGCGGGCCACCGCCATCAGCAACCCAAAGGCGAAGTCGGCGGTGGTGTCGGTGAGCACCCCGGGGGTATGGCAAACGGCCACGCCCCGCTCCGTGGCCGCCCCCACGTCGATGTTGTCGTACCCCACGGCCATGTTGCTTACCACCTTCAGCTTGGGGGCGGCCTCGAGGAGGGGCCGGTCTACCCGGTCGGTGACCATGGTTAAGAGGCCGTCGGCCTCGGCGGCCCTGGCCCGAAGGACCTCGTAGGGAGGCGGCCCTTCGCCCGGCCAGACCTCTACTTCGGCGTGCCGACGCAGGATTTCCAGGCCGGCCTCCGGGATGGCCCGGGTGACAAAGACTTTCGGCTTCATCGGCTTTCCCCGGAAGTGCTGGGTTAGTCTAGCAGACCGTAGAGCTTTACGGCCAGGTGGAGGGCCAGCCGGCTATCCGGGTTCTCCAGATTCCAGCCGGAGATCTCCTCCACCCGGCGCAGGCGGTAAAGGAGGGTGTTCCGGTGGACGTGGAGCCGCTCGGCCGCCTCACTCACGTTTAAGTTGGACTCTAAGGCAACCCGGAGGGTTTCCACCAGGTCCGACCGATTCTCCCGGTCGTACTCTACCAGCTTTCCGAGGGTTTCGTCCACAAAGCTACGGGCCTCGGCCGGAAATTCGTCGGCCAGGATGGTGAGCAGCCGGAAGAGGCCCAGCCGCTCGAAAAGGACCGGCCGGTCGGCCAGACCCAGCTTTTGGGCGAGGCCCAGGGCCCGGCAAGCTTCCCGATAGGAGCGGCTCAGCTCCCTGAGCTCGCCGTAGGGCCGGCCCACCCCGACGAAGGCCCGGGTCCCGGCCCGCTCGGCCACCGCCTGCCGGACCGCCTCGGCAACGGTGATAAGCTGGCCGTCCACGGCCGGCAGAATGACCGTAAGCTTGCCCCGGTAGGGGGCAGCCAGGAGGGGCCGGCCGGCGAACTTGAGGCCCCCGCCGAGCACCCGGCCCAAGTCACCCCCATCCGCCCCCAGGTCCACCACGGCCACGGCCAGCCTTCCGTCCAGGTCGTAGCCGAGGCGCCGGGCCTGGGCCCGAACAAGGTCGTAGCTTACCGGCCGGCCCGCCAGCAGTTCGTCGAGGAGGCTTGCCCGGACCCGCTCGGTATCCGGCCGCTGCCGGCCGAGGACGGCCGCCAGCGCGGTGGCCGCCTGGGCCAGGGCCGTCTCCTCCAGGTCCCGGTCGCCCCCGTCGGCCGGGGCCAAGATGAGGAAGCCCTGTTGGCCGCCGGGGCCCGAGATGGGGGCCAGGTAGACGGGGTCGGCCAGCTCGGCCAGGTTCACCCGCCGGGGTCCGCCCTCCAGGCGCAACGCTGAGGGCAGGGTGACCCGCTCCAGGTCGAGGCCGGCGGCCGCCAGAACCCGGCCGATGGGGTCGGTCAGCAGGGCGACTTTGCCGGTGACCTCGGCCAACTGGCGCACCACCGGGTCCGGCCGGGAATCCTGAAGGGCGGCCTCGGCAAACCGGCGGAAAAGCTCCCGGGCCCGCTGTTGGAGCTGCTCCCGCCGGTTCACGATGTAGCGGAGGACCTCCTGCTCCACCTCCCGGAGGAGGGCTGCCTCGGCCGGATAATAAAGGAGGGGCAGGCCGCTCCTTTCGGCGGCCTGAATCCCGGCCTCGTCGGGCGGGTCGAGGACCAGGATGCCGGCGACGCCGGTGGCCGCCAGGGCCCGCACCACCTCGGCGAAGGTCCGGTCTGGGTCGGCCAGGCGCATCACCTCGATGGAAAGCACCGCCAGGTCGTTGCCCCGGATCCCCTGGAACATGGGGAGACGACTCCGGCTGGCCACTACCCAGTTCACATCCCGGTCCAGCTGGCCGGTCCCGGCCAGAATTTGGACCGGCCGCGGCGGGCCGCCCTCCAGCTTAAGCTCGGAAAGATACTGGGCTATCTCCCGAACGGTTACCCCAAGTTCCTCGCCCCTTCCCGGAAATGGTTTACGATGGGCAGACGCCGGTCTTTGCCGAAGGCCCGGGGGGTGATCTTGACCCCGGGCGGGGCCTGCCGCCGCTTGTACTCGTTGCTGTCCACCAGCCGGATCACCCGGGCCACCAGGGCCGGGTCAAAGCCCATCTCCACGATGTCTTGAAAACTGCGGTCCTCTTCCACGTAGGCTTTCAAGATCGGGTCGAGAATCTCGTAGGGCGGCAGGGTATCCACGTCCCGCTGGCCCGGCCGGAGCTCGGCGCTCGGTTCTTTTCCAAGGACGCTTTCGGGTATAAGGTCGAAGCCGGCCAGGCCGTTGCGGTAGCGGGCCAGGTCGTAAACCATGGTTTTAAAGACGTCTTTTAGCACCGCAAAGCCCCCGGCCATATCCCCGTAGAGGGTGGCGTAGCCGGTGGCCAGCTCGCTCTTGTTCCCGGTGGTGAGCACAAGCCAGCCGAACTTGTTCGAAAGCCCCATCAGGATGATCCCCCGGATCCGGGCCTGGATGTTCTCCTCGGCGACGTTCGGCTCCGTCCCGGCAAAGACTTCGGCAAAGACCTCCTCAAGAAAGGCCCGGAAGGCCGGTTCGATGGGAATGATAAGCAGCCGGATGCCCAGGTTGTCCGCAAGCTTCTGGGCATCCCGAATGCTGGCCTCGGAGGAATAGCGGGAAGGCATACTCACCCCGATTACGTTTTCGGGGCCCAGGGCATCGACGGCAATGACGGCCGTCAGGCTGGAATCGATGCCCCCCGAGAGGCCGATGACCACTTTCTTAAAGCCGGTCTTCCGGACGTAATCCCGAACCCCCAGCACCAGAGCCCGGTAGACCTCGGCCGGGTATTCGAGGAGGCCGGCCACCTGGGCCTCGACCCGGTGGTGCTTGGGGGACGGGGGCGTTTCGGTCACTTCGACCCGCCGGACCCGGTCCTGGGGGGTGGGGAAGAGGAGGCTCTCCTTCCGGCGCCGGGGGTCGTGGAGGCGGCGGCGGAAAACCCCCCCAACGTCCAGGTCGGCCACCAGCAGGGTCTCCTCAAACTGGGGGGCCCGGGCGACGAGCTCACCCCCGGGCCCGAAGACGGCGCTGGCCCCGTCAAAAACCAGCTCATCCTGGCCCCCCACCATGTTCACGTAACAGATGATGATGGTCTCGTCGGCGGCCCGGGTGGCCAGCATCCGCTCACGGTGGCGGCCCTTGCCCACGTGGTAAGGGGAGCCGTTGATGTTGATGATCACCTCGGCCCCCGCCTGGGCCTGGGCCGTCATCGGGCCCACCGGGTACCAGATGTCCTCGCAGATGTTCACCCCCACCTGGACGCCGTTTATCCGGTAAACGGGGAACGAGTTTCCCGGCCGGAAGTACCGGTCCTCGTCGAAGACCCCGTAATTGGGCAGGTAAATCTTGTGGTAAACGTCCACAATCCGGCCGTCGTGGACGACGGCGGCGGCGTTGTGGATATCCGAGTCGGAATCGACAAATCCCACCACCGCCGTTATTCCCCAAGAGTACGCCGCCACCTCCCGCAGGGCCTCCAGGTTTCCTTGAACGAAGCTGGGCTTAAGGACCAGGTCCTCGGGCGGGTAGCCGGTTACGGCCAGCTCGGGGAAGGCCACCAGGTCCACCTCCAGCTCCCGGGCCCGGTCGATGAACTCTTTGATTTTGGCCACGTTGCCGGCCAGGTCGCCGACGGTGGGGTTGATCTGGGCGAGTCCAACCCGCAGCCTGCGCATCTTAATACGCCTCCAGGTAACGGGTAAGTTCCCACGGGGTAACCTGGTCCCGGTAGCCGGCCCACTCCAGCCGCTTCGCCTCGATGAACCGCTCAAAAACGGGCGGGCCCAGGGCCTCGATAATCACCGGGTCCTGCTCCAGGGCATCCAGGGCCTCGGCCAGGGACATGGGCAGCAGGCCGATGTTGCGCCGCCGGAGCTCGGTGGCGTTCATCTGATAAAGGTTCTCCTCCACCGGCTCGGGCAGCGGAAGCCGGCGGCGGATGCCGTCAAGGCCGGCCCAGAGAAGCACCGCAAAGGCCAGGTAGGGGTTGCAAGCAGGGTCGGGCGACCGGATTTCCACCCGGGTCCGGCCGACCTGGTCGGGGGCCAGCTTGGGCACCCGAATGAGGGCGGCGCTGTTAATCCGGGCCCAGCTGATGTGGGCGGGGGCCTCAAACCCGGAGGCCAGCCGCTTGTACGAGTTGACCAGGGGTGAGGTTACCGCCGTGATGGCCCGGGCGTGGTAGAGCTGGCCGGCGACGAAGTAGCGGCCCACCTCCGAAAGGCCGTACTCGTCGTTGGGGTCGGCAAAGACGTTGCGGCCCGTCTCCGCGTCGAAGAGCCCCTGGTGAATGTGCATCCCGGAGCCGTAGGTGCCCTGAATGGGCTTCGGCATGAAGGTGACGTGGAGGTTGTGGGCCTGGGCCACGGCCTTGAGGGCGTAGCGGAGGGTGACCGTCTGGTCGGCCGAGGCGATCGCCTCGGTCATCGCCAGGTCCAGCTCGTGCTGGCCGGCGGCCAGCTCGTGGTGGCTGGCCTCAACCCGCACCCCCATAATCTGGAGGGTCCGGACCATCTCCTGCCGGACCTGGATGGCCAGGTCGGTGGTGAAGTCGAAGTAGCTGGCCTGGTCGTGGGGGAGGGGGGCGATCTGCCCGGCATCGTCCCGGCGGAAGAGGAAAAACTCCACCTCGGGGGCCGTCCGGTACTCGAAGCCCAGCTCCCGGGCGGCCTTCACCGCCCGCAAGAGAACGTACCTGGGGTCGCCCGCAAAAGGCTCTCCCGCGGGCGTAAACACCCAGCAGATGAGCCGGGCGGTGGCCGTCTCCCCCCGCATCCAGGGAATAACCGCATACGTGGAGAGGTCCGGAACCAGGTACATGTCGGCCTCGGCCACCCGGGCAAAGCCCTCGATGGCCGAGCCGTCAAACCAGTGGCCCCGCTCCACGACCTCCGGCAACTGCTCGGCCGGTATGGTGACGCTCTTAACCAGGCCGACGATATCCGTAAACTGAAGGTTCAAAAACCGGATGTCGTCGGCCTTAAGCCGACGCAGAACCTCATCCAGCAGCTCGGAACGGCCCCAATAACCGTTCATCCCGGACCACCCATCAATTGGTTTATATGCACAAGGGCTACAATGCCGCCCGCAGGTGTTTTCGTATGATTTTAACAACTGCCTGCCCTATCTGTCCAGTGGGGGCCGGGCCGTATCTTTGGCCACCCTCCGGCCGTTCTACCTGGTGGTGGGTGAGACTGGGTTAAGGCCGGGAACCGTTGTTAACGGCCGCTACCGGGTTCAATCCAAGGCCGGGGACGGAGGTCTGGCCGAGGTTTACCTGGCCGAAGACCTCACCTCCGCCCGACCGGTCCCCTTAAAGTTAGGCCGCGACCCGGCCCCGGGCGGGCGTCCGGTTCCGGTCCCGCACCACCCTAACCTGGTCCGGGTGCTCGACTCGGGGGAGTGGGCCGGTCGGCCCTATCAAGTTCTCGAATGGGTCGACGGGACCGACCTGGGGTCCTACCTTCGGGAGCAGGCCCCGCCGGACATTCCCGCCGCCTGTCGGCTGGCCGCCCAGGTGGCCGCCGGCCTGGAAGCCCTCCACCAGGCCGGCCTGGTCCACGGGGACCTTAAGCCCCAGAACGTCCTAGTCGTTTCCGGACCGGGCGGGCCCGCGGTCAAGCTCATCGACTTCAGCGGAACCCAACCCGGCGAGCCGGTCCTGGCCACGCCCCTTTACGCCGCCCCCGAAGTGCTGGCTGGCAATCAGCCTACCCCTGCCGCCGACGCCTATGGGCTGGGCCTTCTCCTCTTTGAGCTTCTTACCGGCCTTGGACCCCTGCCGGACGCGGCCCGGCGGGTCAACCTGCACCCGGCCGAATGGAACCCGGCGGTTCCCCCGGGCCTGGACCGGCTGGTAGCCCGCCTGACTGCCCCCGACCCGGCCGACCGGCCGTCGAACCTGGAAAGAATAAGGACGGTCCTTGAGGCCTACGCCAGTCCCGAGGCCAGCCCAACCATCCCGGTGGGGTCGCCTACGACCCGGCTGAAGCGGGTCCGCAGCCCCCGGGCCGGCCGCCGGACCCGGGTAGGCATCCTGGCCGCCCTGGTGGTTGCCCTGGCCCTGCTGGTGGGCCCTGAGGCGAGCCTCCAGCCAGTGGCCCCGGAGCCCGCCGGGGAGGCCGTTCAGGCGGTCCCGGTGGCTCCCCAGCCGGTCCGGGTGCCGGCCGTGGTCGGGCGGCCGGTGGGACGGGCCGTAGAAATGCTGGTTGAGGCCGGCCTGCGGCCCGTTACCCGCCAGGCTTACAGTTCCCAGGGACCGGGCCTGGTAGTCGACCAGGACCCGCCGGCGGGCACGGCGCTTGTGCCGGGGGCCGGCGTAGCCCTCACGGTGAGTATCGGCCCCCCACCGGCCCAGGCCGACGACGATAAGCGGGACCACGGTCGGGGGAAGAAGCGGGGCCGGGACGGCTGAGGCTCAGTCGCCGGGCAGGGATTCGGCCAGAAACTCGGCGATATGCAACACCCGCCAGGGGAGTCCCTGCGCCACCGCCCCGCCCCGAATTTGGAGGATGCAACCGGGGTTGTCGGTAACCACGGTATCGGCCCCGGTGGCGGCGATCTGGTCGAGCTTACGCTTTAAGATGAGCCGGCTCGCCCCGGGGTAGTCCAGGGAAAAGGTCCCCCCGAAGCCGCAGCACATCCCCCGGTCCCGAAGCTCCGCCACCTCAACCCCGGCCAGGCGGGTGAGCACCTCCCGGGGCTCCTGCCGGAGGCCCAGGGCGTTATAAGTCTGGCAGGCGTCATGGTAGGCGACCCGGGTCACCCGGGGCCGGAAGCTTCCCGGCGGCAACTGGGCAACCTTAAGCAGGAACGAAACGAAATCGACGAACTTTGCCCCTACCCGCCGGGCCCTTTCGGCCCACTCAGGCTCATCCCGCAGAATATACGGATAATCCTGAACCACGCACCCGAGACAGCTGGTGGAGGTAGAGACAAAATAGTCGGCGTCCACCCCCTCTAGGGCTTCGATGGTGGCCTTGGCCATCCGCCTGGCGGATGCCCGGTCCCCCGAATTCCAGGCCACCAGGCCGCAGCAGGGTGCCGGCTGCCCAAAGACCACCCTGGCCCCGGCGGCCGCCAGCACCCGGGCCGCCGCCAGTCCCATCTCGGGGTAGAACCGGTCGGTGATGCAGCCGGGGAAGTATGCCACCCGCAGGCCGGCAACCCGACTCTCGGCATAGAGGGGCGGCCCGGCCTCAAACCGGTCGAACACCTCCCGCAGAAACCGGTCGGCCAGTTTGGGGAGGGGTCGCCAGCCGACCAGCCCCTCCCCGAAGGGTACGACCCAGATGTAACCGTCCCGCAGGAAGGGCTTTTGGAGCACCCGGCCCAGCCCCATGGCCGTCTCAAAGCCGGCGGGGTCGGCCAGCCACCGGAGAATGAAGCCTTTCGGAAACCTTAAACCCTTTTTCTCCGCCAGTCGGGTCCGGAGCTCCAGAATCTGCCGGGGTATGGGGATCCCCACCGGGCAGACGGTTTCGCAGGCGTTGCAGCTGAGGCAGAGGCTCTGGGGTCCTTCGGCCTCGGGCAGGCCGTGATGCCAGGCCGTCAAAACGACGCCGATGGGCCCGGTGTAAATATACCCAAAGGCGTGGCCCCCGAGGTTGAGCTGGGCCGGGCAGACGTTGGCGCAGGCGGCGCATCGGATGCAACGGAGGGCATCCCGGAAGTCGGGGTCTTCCCGCATGGCCAGCCGCCCATTATCCAGCAGGACGATGTGTACCTCCCGGGGCCCGTGGACGCCGGTGGTCAGCGTAAGCTCGATATCCCCGGTCCGGCTGGGGCCGGTGATGAACGAAACGTAGCTGGTGAGCTTCTGGCCCGTGGCGTTGCGGGGGAGAACTTTTAAAATCTCCAGGGCGTCGTCCAGGGTGGGGACGATTTTATCGATGCCCACCACCGCGATGTGGACGGGGGGCAGGGTTGAGACCAGCCGGTCGTTTCCCTCGTTGGTAACCACGACGATGGTGCCCGACTCGGCGATGGCGATGTTAGCCCCGGTTATCCCCACCTCGGCGTCGATGAACGCCTGCCGAAGCCGCCGCCGGGCCACCTTCACCAGCTCGGCCACGTCGGGGGGCACCTCTTCTCCCAGCTTCTCGGCAAAGAGCCGGGCCACCCGCTCCCGGGTCCAGTGGACGGCCGGGGCGATCAGGTGGGAAGGGTGCTCCCCGGCCAGTTGAACGATCCACTCGCCCAGGTCGGTCTCCACTACCCGGATTCCCAGGCCCTCCAGGTAGGGGTTAAGCTCGATCTCCTCGGTGGCCATCGACTTGGATTTGACCACCAGCCGGGCACCGTGGTCCTGGCAGATGCGGCCGACGGCGGCCCTGGCTTCCTCGGCATTGGCCGCCAAGTAAACCCGGGCACCGGCCGCCTCGGCAGCGGCCCTGAATTTCTCCACCAGCTCCGGCAGCCGCGCGATGCCGGCCGCCCGGCGCTCCCCGAGGGCCCGCTGGATTTCCTCAAACTCCCCCGGGGCAAAGGCGCCCTCCCGTCGCCGGCGGAAGGACACAAAAGCCCGGTCCAGGGCCTCCCGCATCTGGTCGTTGGCGAGGCCTTCCTTAAGGCGGACCTTAAAGGGCGGGCGGGCTACGGCCATTGGGGAACCTCCTCCTTTAGTCTATGGGGGCCGGCCCGAGGGTGTCAACCGGCCGGGATTTGACGAAAGTGGAAGAAGGATATTATTAACCGGAGCGTAGGTCAGGCGGCGTTTTTTTACAGGGAGAAGATTTTCCCCGCCGCCTTTGGGTACGCCGCCCCCACCAGCCTCGACCAGGCCCTCAGGATTCTCCGCAGCTACGGCCCTGACGCCGGAGCCTCATCCCGGCGATACGGTTTCCCCTTATCAGTCCCAAGGTTCTGGAAAGAGCCGACGGCCGGCCCCGAATCGGGGCCCTGGTCCGGCGCCGGGACCTGGAGGCCTCGGAACTGATTCGGAGCCGCTACCCCCTTCAGCCCGACGAGGTGACCACCGAGGTTAGGGTTCCGGTCCGGGACCCCGGGAGGCCGGGGCCTATCCGAAACTTGGGCGGAAGGTGGGCGACTTTGCGGTGGTGGGGGCAGGCGTCCTGATTGGGCTGGATGAGGCCGGCGTCTGCCGGAAGGCGGAGGTGGGCCTCGCGGCCGTCGGCCCCACCTCCCTGCGGGCCGCCGCGGCCGAAGCGTGGCTGGTGGGCAAGGCCCTGGACGATGCCGCCATCAACCGGGGCCCGGCCGAGTACAATTCGACGTCGCCGGCATCAAAATGTTCGGGTTAATCCCACGGGCAGGGCCACGAAACCACCTTTGCGCAGACCGTCGCCCACGAGCTCGGCCTTGCCGTCGAGGAGCGGCCGCCCTCTGCGCCCGGCGAATCCGGGGGACGGCCCGCAAGGTCGCCGCCCACCTGCTGGCGGCCGCGGAGGACGTCGTCTGGGAGAACCGGCGGTTCCAGCTTCGGGGCGCGCCCGAGTGGACGTCGACAAAGGCACCGGACAGGTGCACGTGCGCCGCCTCGTGGGCGTCGAAGACTGCCGCACCGTTACAAACCCCATGGGGGTTGAGGGCCAGATTCGCGGCAGCCTGACGGAGGGGTTCGCCATCGCCTTCATGCAAGCGGTCGCGTACGACCAGGTCGGAAACTGCCTTCCGTCCAGCTTCGCCGAGTAGCCGACGCCCACGGCGGTGGAGACGCCCCGCTGGGAGCTGGACCGTCGCCCCTCCCGAGGGGGCCGAGGGGGTCGGCGAATCGGCCAACGTGGGCTTCCCGGCCACCTTCGTCAACGCCGTGGTAGACGGCTTATGGCCCCTCGGGTGCGCCACATCGCTATACCGATAACACCCTGGAAGGTGTAGCGGATCCCGCAGGAACACGGGATAACCGGGTAAGCCCATGGGCTGGCGGGCGGTGTGAGGCTAGACGGGCTGGCGGCCCGGGGTGAGGCCGGGGAACCGGGCGGTCGTCACCGCCGCCGGCCGGGTTTACGGCTGGGTTGGGAGCGGCCACGCCCCCAATCTGGTCGTCCGGCTGGCGGCGGAAGTAATCCGGACCGGCCGCCCCAGCGCCTTCGGCCCGGGGGCTCGGCCGAAGACGAAGGGGTGGTCGCCGCCCCGATGGGCTGCCCCAGTCAGGGGGAGCCGGAGGTCTCCGTCGAACCGTGGCTCCGGGAGCCTAAGCTTCTGGTATTTGGGGAAACGGCGGTGGCCCGGACCCTGGGCTAACGAGGCCAGGGGCTGGGACGCCTTCCGGGGTTCGGGCCCGCCGACGGGCTGTACGTGGTAGTGGCCACCATGGGCCACTACGACGAGGACGCCCTTGACGCCGTCCGGCGGCTGCCGGCCCGATAGGTCGGCCTGGTGGCCAGCCGCCGGCGGGTCGGGGCGGTCCGGGCCGAACTTGCCCGGCGGGGCTTGGCAACCACAGACCTTTCCCGGATTCAGGCCCCCGCCGGCCTGGACCTGGGGACGGCCACCCAGGAGCAAGTGGCCCTGCCGGTGAGGGCCGCAATCACCCGCCTCCGGCGGACCGGGCCTCAGCCGCACCCGGCCGAGGTCTTGGAGGTAGATGTTGCCAGCGCGTGCCACCGGGCCGAATGGGGCGGCCGGACCCCTATTTCTGCTGTCCATACTGCCGGCAGGCCTTCCCGGCGGACCTGATCGCCTACCTGCCCGATACCTAGTGCCGGCCCAGGCCCCGCAGGGCCGAAAGGACCAAAATTAAGCCCAGGAGGAGCTTAATGGCCGGGCCCGGGGCCACCGCCGCCACCAGCCCGCCCGCCGAAGCCCCCAATACCGAACCCAGGCCCATGGGCAGAATAACCTCCCCCAATTCGGTCCGTAACCCGACCTTGGCCGTTCGGACCCAGCGGCCGATACCCACAAGCACCGTAGGCAGGCTGATAAGGACGGCCCCGGTCCCGGCCGCCTTAACGGGCATGCCGTAGATAAAAACCAGGGTCGGGATGATCAGCTCGCCCCCGGCAACCCCGAGCAGACTGCTTACCAGGCCGATGGCCACGCCCGCGGCCAGCCCGCTGAGGAGCACGGCCGGCGGCTCCGTTACCGGCGCGGCCCATTCCAGGGGAATAAACGCTTCGGCGACCAGTAAGGCCCCGACCGCAACCAGAAGGGCTGCAACCAGCCGGGCGAACTGCCGGGCCGGCAACCGGAGGGCAAAGGCTGGGCCCAGATAAGCCCCAACCAAGGCCCCGACCAGGAGGCCGACAATGGCCGGGGCGTAGGGGGCCACGGGCTCGAGCGAAAGGGTCTGAGAACGGACGACGAGGGCCGCCCCGAGGGTGAAGGCGCTCACCACCAGGTTCACCGGCACGGCCCGACGCAACGGATAATTGAAGAGCCGAACCAGGGCCGGCAGTCGGAATTCGGCACCCCCCAGGCCGATAAGGCCCCCGAGGGCGAGCGCTGCCCGCCGGCCGCCGACTCGGGACGGAACCTTCATGCCGGCACCTGTTCCCGGCCGAAAAGGAGCCGGGCCCCGAGGACCACCCCCAGGGCCATCAGCAAAAGCAGGACCGAGAGGGCCAGCGCCCGGTTCAGGCTCGACTCCATCGCCGTTTACACCGCCAGGGTGAGGGTCTGGGTGCGGCCCGGAAAGTTCCCCGCAAACATCAGGGTCGCCCCAAACTCGGCCGCCGCCCGGGTGCCGCAAAGGAGCAGGCCCGAAAGCAGGCCGGGCAGGGCGATGGGCACCGTCACCGCCCAGAAAGCCTGCCAGGGGGTCGCCCCGTCCACCGCGGCCGCCTCTTCGACCTCCCGGGGCACGGCCCGAAAGCCGAGGGCGGCCCCCCGGATGTAGAAGGGCACCGCCACGAAGAGCTGGGCCAGCACCACCGCCGCCGTGGTAAAGGGGAGGACGATCCCAAGGGATTCCAAAAAGGGGCCGAAAAGGCCCCGCCGACCAAAGGCCATCAAAAGCCCAACCCCGGCAATGACCGGCGGCAGAGCCACCGGAAGCTCCACCAGAGTCTCGACCACCGCCTTGCCCCGAAACTCCCGCCGGGCAAGGAGGTAGGCCAGGGGCGTTCCGGCCGCCAGGGCTACCAGCATCACCAGCAGGGTGGTAAGGGTCGTAAGGCCCAGGGCCGTCAGCACCGGCGGCTCCCCCAGGGCCCCGAGGGCCCCTAAGTTAAGGCCGGACCAGAGGAGGGCCAGAACCGGCACCGCGAGGTAACCGAGAAGCAACACCCCCAGACCGAGGGGTAAACCCTCCATCAGCCGGCGTGGTCGACGGGGGATAGGTTTAATACGCGCCTTCACATTAAGCTTTAGCCCACCGGTTTAAAGCCCCATTTGGCCAGGATCCGCTGTCCTTCCGAAGAGAGAACGAAATCGATAAAAAGCTGGGCCCCCGCCGGATTCGGGCCGTTTTTAACTGCGGCGATGTAGTATTCCGCAACAATGTTAAAGCGGGCTGGAATCTCGACGACCTTTACCCGGTCGCGGACTTCGGGGGTGATGTCGCTCCGGTAAACAAAAGTGGCATCGGCCTCCCCGAGCACCACCTTGGCCAGGGATGCCCGGACGTTGGGCTCCTCGGACACCACGTTTTTGAGGACCCGGTCGGCAAAGTCCGGGCCGTAATCCGGGTCTTGGGCGGCATTCTGGAGGATTTGCCGGGTGTAGGCCCCAATGGGCACGTCGCGGCCGGCAACCACCAGCCGCACCCCGGGTCGGGCCAGGTCCTTAAAGGTCAAGATACCCCCGGGGTTGGCCGCCGGAACGACAATTACCGGCTCGTTCCGGACGAAGACCTTCGGTTCGCCGGCGATGGTCCCGTCCTGCTGGGCGGCCCGCATGTTCCGCTCGTCGGCCGAGGCAAAGACGTCGGCCCGGGCGCCCTGGGCCAGCTGAGTCCGCAGGGTGGACGAGGCCGCAAAGTTAAAGGTGAACGTCAGGCCGGGATACCTCCCCTGAAGGGTCTGGCCAACCTCCTTAAAGGCGTCGGTCAAGGATGCGGCCGCAAAGACCACCACCTCACCCTGGGGCGAGGGGGAGGCCGGGGCCGGGGCGCCCGTCGGAGCCCCACACCCGGCCAGCAGCACGGACCCAAACAGGCAGATGAGCCTCACAAGCCGCATGGCGGCACCTCCTAAAGGGGCTCTCAGGCCGCGGCGGGCACGCGGGCCAGAACGGTGCCGGTTCGGCCCACGTCGTAGCCGGGCAGGGCGCCCAGCTCGGCCCGAAAGGCCCGGGTTTGAAGCACATCGAGCAAAACCCGGACGGCGGGGTGGTCGACCAGGTCGGCGGGAACCAGCAGGTCGAACCGGGCCGCCGCCAGGGGAATAAACTCGAGGCCGAGGGCCCGGGCCGCCGCCCGGAGGGTGACCCCCACATCCGCCCCGCCCCCGGCGACGACCCGGGCCACGGCCAGGTGGCTCGTCACCACGAACCCGTAACCGGCAATCCCGGCGGGCTCCAGGCCCGCCTGGGCGAGCAGACCATCCAGCAGGACCCGACTGCCGGAGCCCGGCTCCCGGTTGACGAGTCGGACGTCGGGCCGGGCTAGGTCGGCCACATCCCGAATGCCTTTGGGGTTGCCCGGCCGGACGGCAAAGCCGAGCTCCCAGGCGGCAAAGGCGACGACCAGGCCGCCCACGAAGCCCAGGGTCCGGCGGGCTTCCCACAGGTTGTATTCACGGCCGTCGGGGTCGGGCAGGTGGGAGCCGGCGACGTGGGCGTGGCCGTGGGCCAGCGCAGCCAGGGCAGCCCCGCTGGGGGCACCGAGCCAGCGCAGGCCGACCTCCGGGTTGCGCCGCCCGACGTGGGCGGCCAGGATGCTGAGGGCCGGGTCGCACCCGAGGACAAGGGCGGTTCGTTCGAGTACCTCCGGGGCGGCCGTCAGCTCCGGCCTTTCGGGGTCCCTAAGGAGGCCGTCGGCGGGGACGAACCCCTCCTGAAGGGCCTTCGCCTCGCCGAGGGGGTGACCGACCCAGCGGCCCCGGACGTTGACGACCACCAGCCGGGTCGCGGTCAGGTCTGTGGGTCCGGCCAGTTCGACGGGCCCCGGGGCCGGCAGTCCCACCAGGCCGAAGAGGTCCTCCACCCGGCAGCCGAGGGCGCGGGCGAGCCGGAGGGCCACGGCGGTGTTCGGCAGGTACTGTCCGGCCTCAATGGCGCTGAGGGCCTGGCGGGTTATGCCGGCCTGACGGGCAAGCTCGGCTTGGGAAAGTCCCCGGGCGAGCCTTACGGCCCTGACCCGGCTTAAAACCTCCGAACGCTGCCGGCTCATCGACGCCTCCAACACTGGTCTGGTCAAGTGTACCGGACACACGTCAAGTTTTCAAGATATCCCGCCCTGACCCAGGGCTTTCCAGTTTTGCCCTCACCCCTGACTCCCCCTCTCCCGCCGGGCGGGAGAGGGAAAGCCAAAAAGCCCTGGGATTGGTGGAAAAGCCCGGTTCGCCGCCCGCAGATTTGCGGTACACCGAATCAATTATGCTGCTGAACAGGCGATAAAAAGTACAGTAATGCTGATAAAGAACGGCTGGCCGGGGCGTCCGGCCCGGCGCTTAACTTTTTCCCGGAGATATCTTTTCGGCCTGCTGCCCGGGTGGGCGGCCGTTCTGGTGGCCGCCTGCGGCTTCCTGGGCCCGACCCCGCCCGTCACCCCGAGCCCGTCAGGCTACGTCTGGCACCGGGGATACGGAACCCTTTTTAGCCCGGCGCAGGTTCAGCCACTTAGCAACGTCACGGCCATCGCGGCCGGACACAGTCATAACCTGGCCCTGCGGGCCGACGGCACCGTCTGGGCCTGGGGCGAAAACACCCACGGCCAGCTTGGGGACGGTACGACAACCAGCCAGCCTGCCCCTGTGCAGGTGACCGGGCTTAGCGGCGTCGTTGCCGTCGCCGCCGGTACCTGGCACAGCCTGGCCCTGCGCAGCGACGGAGCTTTCTGGGCCTGGGGCGACAACTCGAAAGGACAGCTGGGCGACACAACAACCACCCAGCGGCTCACGCCGGTCCAGGTGGCCGGTCTTGGGGGCGTCAGCCGGATCGCGGCCGGGGCACTACACAGCCTGGCGGTCAAAAATGATGGGACCGTCTGGGCCTGGGGCAGCAATGCCCAGAAGCAGGCGGGACAGGCCACAGGTTCGCAGTTTAGTCAGCCGGTTCAGGTTCCCGGCCTGAGCGGCTTCACCGCCGTAAGCGCCGGAGTCTACCACAGCCTGGGACTCCGAAACGACGGCACCGTCTGGGTTTGGGGCGCACTGACATGGGGGGCGGTGGGACAAGCTACCCCGCAGCAAGTGTCGGGGCTGAGCGGCGTGGCGAAGCTGATGCAAGGGGGCCACGGCTACCACAACCTGGTCATCCGGAGTGACGGCACTGTCTGGGGCTGGGGCATGAATAACAGCGGCCAGGTCGGCGACGGGACGACAACCTACCGGCCCAACCCGGTCCAGGTGAGCGGACTGTCGGGTATCGTGTGGGTTGCCGCCGGGGTTAACCACAGCTTGGCAGTCCGGTCGGACGGCACGGTGTGGGTCTGGGGCTACAACAATTCCGGGGAGCTGGGCCTCGGCTCAACGACCGTCCCGCAGCTGGTTCCTGTCCAGGTTACGGGCATAGGCGGCGTGATTGCCGTAGACGGCGGACAGTGGCACTCGGTGGCGATCAGTCCCTGGGCCCAGGCGACCCCTACCCCGAGCCCACTACCCACCGCCCCGAAGTCGGCGGGAGCGGAGGCTGGCCTGACCGTTGTGCCGGCGTCGTCACCCACCCCAACACCTGTTCAGATCAGCCTGACGCCGGTTGATATCGGTCCCCGGCCGCCGACGGCAACCCCAACGCCCGTCCTCATCGACCTGACCCCCGTCGAGGTCTCGCCGAAGCCGGCAACCCCCACCCCGAGCCCGGTCCCGCCCGCAACGCCGACGCCGGTTCCCACCGACACCCCAACGCCGGCGCCGACCAGCACTCCTGCCGCCACGGCCACGCCGACCCCAACCCCCGTGCCGACGGCGACCCCCCCTGCCACCCCCACGGCGACACCGCCCCCCGTCCCCACCCCAACCCCGACGCCCCAGCCCGGCGAGGGCCAGCTCTGTATTCGCAAATTCGCCGACCTCAACGGTAACGGAACCCGCGACCCCGGCGAGCCGTGGCTTGCCGGCTGGGCCTTCAACCTGAGCCCCTCGCCGCCGGCCCCGGCCCAGGCGACAACCCAGGGTCAACAGGGTCTCGTCTGCGTTACCCTTCCGGCCCCAGCAACCTACACTGTCACCGAGCAGGTTCAGGCCGGGTGGGTACCCACCACGCCCCCGCAGCAGACGGTCAACCTTCAGCCCGGGCAGACTCAGGTAGTTACCTTCGGCAATCGCCGCTGACGCCGGCCTAGGGGTCAGGGGCGGCAGCGGCGGGCCGCGGCCCAGAGGCAGCCCAACCCCACCAGGGTATACGTCAGGCAAAACACCAGCCACGGGCCGGGCGTGCCCACCCTTAGGTTCCCGACGGGCCACTCCGGCCACCAGAGGGAAAGGCCGCTCACCCAGGCTATCTCGGTCAGAACCGCCGCCGAGACCGGGTGAAGGCTTGCCAGGGTAATCAGTACCCCCAGGGTCGACCGGAGGCGAGCCATTCCGTCGGGCCCGTTGTTGGAGAACCCGGCCAGCAAAAAGCAAATGCCAAAGACCGACGGGGCGACCACGAGTCCCAGGAAGACTAAAGCGTGGGCCATAAGGGTGGCCAGGATGCTGCTCCGCACCAGGGCCGAAGTCAGCAGGCCCACCCCGCACAGGGCGGCGGCCAGGGCGGCCAGAATGGCCGCCGCCACCAGCACCTCCTCGGCCGCCACCGCCCCCATCAGGAACGAAAGGCTCAGCAACGGCAGGGCGGCCAGCAGAAAAAGGGCCACGAGGCCGAAGCCGGCCGCAAACTTGCCCCGAACGATCCGCCCGGGCCCCAGGGGGGTGGTGAGGAGCAGGTCGAAGGTCTGGCGCTCCCGCTCCCCGGCGATGGACCCGGCTACCAGGCCGGGGACGAAGAGGCAGAGCCAGGCCACCTGGATAAAAAACGTGGTGGCCAGCATCACTTTGCCCACCGGCAGGGATGATAGGCCAGGCCGCCCGCTGAGTCCGTGGCGGACGGCGTAGGCGAGCCAGAGGCCCAGGCCCAGCATTCCCAGGTAGGCCACCAGGATGACGTAGGTTCGCCGGTGGCGAAACCGGCGTCGGACCTCCAGGTCGAAGATTGGATTTATCACCGGTAATATTATCCTCAGAGTCGGTGAACGACCCAACGCCCCCCAGGCTCCTCCTCATCACCGGCCGGCCGGGCTCCGGGAAGACCACCCTGGTGGCCGAGGTCGCGGCCGCCGTCGGCGGGCGGGCCGGGGGCTTCTACACCCAGGAAATCCGGGCGCAAGGCCGGCGGGTCGGGTTCGAGGTGGTAACCCTGGAGGGGCGCCGGGGCCGGCTCGCCCACGTGGAGGCTAGAGGCCCTTACCGGGTGGGCAAGTACGGGGTGGACCTGGAGTCCTTTGAGGCGACCGGGGTTGACGCCCTGGAGCGGGCCATTCGGGAAAAAGACCTCATCCTCATCGATGAGGTCGGCAAGATGGAGCTCTTTTCCGAACGCTTCCGCCGGGCCGTCGAGGCGGCCGTAAATTCGGGCAAGCCGGTGCTGGCCGCCGTCATGCTGGGGCCGGACCCCTGGGTCGACCGGCTCAAGGCCCATCCGGAAGCCCGGTTAATCTTGCTTACGCCCGAAAATCGGGCCCAAGTCCGGGCCGAAGTTCGGGCCTGGCTTAAAGAGTGGGGGCTCCTGGCCGAGGCCCCTTCTAGCCCCCGGCCCCCCGGGTGACCTGCAGAAATACTTCCTCAAGCCCGGAGGCCCGCTCGGCGAAACTTACCACCCGCACCCCCTCCCGCACCAGGGCGGCCAGGGCCTCGGCCTGGGCTTCGGGGTCCGCCGGAAGCTCCGCCAGAAGCTCCGCCTGGGTCCCATCGTCGCCCACCACCTTGGCCGGGCCGAACCGCTGGAGCACCCCCAAGGCCGGGGCCGCCGGGCCCAGCACCCGAACCAGCACCGCCCGCAGGTTGGTCCCAAAGATGAACTCGTCCACCGGCCCGGCCGCCACCAGCCGACCCCGGTCGATGACGGCGATGTGGGTACACATATCGGCCAGCTCCGCCAGGATGTGGGAGCTTATCAAAATCGTTTTGCCCATGGCCCCCAGCTCCTTGAGGAGCTCCCTGAGTTCCACCCTGGCCCGGGGGTCGAGGCCGGAGGCCGGCTCGTCCAGCAAAAGGACCTTCGGATCGTTAATGAGGGCCCGGGCCAGGCCCAGCCGCTGCTTCATGCCCCGGGAAAGGTAATCCACATACTCGTTGCGCTTGTCGGCCAGGTCCACCAGGGCCAGAAGCTCGTCGGTCACCGACCGGCGCCGGGCTTCGGGCATTCCGTAGCAGGCGGCGAAGAAATCCAGATACTCCCAGACCTTCAGGTCGTTGTAAACCCCAAAGGCGTCCGGCATATACCCCATCACCTGCCGGACCGCCTGGGCTTCCCGCACCACATTAAACCCCCAGACGTAGGCTTCGCCGGAAGTGGGGGGAATGAGGGTTGCCAGGATTTTAAGGGTGGTGGTCTTGCCGGCCCCGTTGGGGCCGATAAGGCCGCAGACCGCCCCGACCGGGACCGTCAGGTTCAGGTCGTCGACGGCCACCACCCGGCCGTACCGTTTGCGCAGGTTTCGGATTTCGACCGCCCCTTCCAAGCCGTGCCGCCCTCAGCCGGTAACTGCCTTCAAACCGAAGTTTAACCTTTCTAGCTGGGCCCCGCCACTTACCCGAATCTGAAGATAGACCCGGCCACCCGGCCCCACGTACTGGGCCGGGTTCTGAATCTCCGTCCGGCCAGCCCGGGGCTGGCCCAGGAAAACCCACTGCCGCCGCTCCCAGTCAAAGAGCTGGAAGGTCACCTGCTGGCCGCCGGCCCCGCCCTGATAGTCAAGCCACAGCCCCTCCACCCGGGCCCCAATTACCCCGGCCGGGAACTGGCACCGGAGGTAATAGGTCCCATCCAGCAGGTTTATACCGGCGGCCGACCAGGCGACGGGCACAGCCCGGCCCTCCCAGGCGGTGAGCTCCCGGCGGCAGAACCCGGCCGGCAACTCGAAGGTTCCCGGCCCCTCGGCCCGGACAGCCGCCGGCTTAACCCAGGCGGTAAGGCCCTGGGAAACGAAGCCCCCGTCCAGCCCGATGGGGAACGGCCGGTCGGCCGACCAACCGATGAACCACGCCCCGCCCCGCCCCAGCCGGGGGTCGGTGATGAGGGCCGCCAGGGCCCGGCGCCAATCGAGGCTCCCGTCGGCCGTCGGCTGAAAGCTGGTCAGCGGGGCCAGCGGCTCGCCGGGGGCGGCCCCCAGGTTTAACGTCCGGGACTCACCCCGGCCCATGGGCCCCAGCCGGTAGGCCCGGTCCCCGACCAGCAGCAGGCCCTCGGAAAAGTCGGCGTCAGTCCGGTTTAAAATCCGGGCCCTTAAACCCTCGGCCGAAACCACCACCTCCGCCTCAAGGCCCACTTGCCCCAGCTCCACCTCCCGGAAGCCGAAGGTCTCTAAGTCCCAGGCGTTGATCACCACGTCCCGGAAGCCCCCGGGCTCCCCGATGTAAACGGGCCGGGTCGGGGCATCGGCCGGAAGCCGGCCGGAACCCAGCACCCGGGGAAGGGGCCGGCCGGGGACGAGGACGTCGTAGTCCCGGCGGGTCGGGGAAAAGACGCTGAAATAGGCGTCGGCGCTGGCACCGCCGTCCGGCCCGACCATGACCACCGTCAGGCTGTTAACCACCACCTGCCCGCCCTTAAATTCATAGGCAATCAGATAAGCCCCGGCGCTGAAGACCACCGTCAGGACCGGGATGGTGAACCAGGCCCACTCCCGCCGGTCGACCCGCCAGAGGGCCAGGTAGGTTAAGGGCCCCACCGCCACGATGTAGGCCAGCAGGAATCCGCCCAGCAGCAGCGGGGACGGCAGCCTCACCGACGGAATGTCGGCCACCAGGGCCCCAAAGCCGGAGTCCACGGCGGCCGCCTCGGCCTGGGGCGACCCGCCCGGCTCCAGCACCGCCGACCAGAGGCCGGCCCAGCCCGGCAGCCAGAGGCGGAAGGCTTCGAGGGTGGGGTCTAGGGCCAGAAAGACGGCCCGGCCCAGGCCGTACTGCCGCTCCACGATGAGGGGGAGGCCGTCCTGCTCCAGGAGCACCAGCGCCCCATCTACCGGCCGGCCCGCCCCCACCACGGTCGGGCCGCTCAGCCGCAGGGGGG
>DAOUCL010000030.1:0-4009 GCA_034432015.1 Dehalococcoidia bacterium | reverse complement strand
ACCGGGTCCTCCAGCCAGTAAAGGCCGTATTCCTGGAACCGCCGCCCCAGGACGACGGCCCGCCAGGGGGTCCAGCCCTGGTTAACGTCGGCCATGACGTCCACCCCCCAGCCCACCGCCTCCCGGACGACCCGGACCCGCTCGACCTCCTTTTCCGGGTCGGCCTCGCCCCCAACCCGAAGCTTCACCGCCCGGAAGCCCAGGGCCGCATATTCGGCCGCCTGGGCCGCCAGCTCCTCCGGGCCGTAGTTGCGCCAGAGCCCCTGGCTGGCGTAAACGGGAACCCGGTCCCGCCGCCGGCCCAGCAGGTCGGCGATGGGCAGGTTGAGGAGCTTTCCCCGGAGGTCCCAGACGGCCACGTCCAGGGCGGCCATGGCCATGGTGATGAGGCCGCCCGGCCCCACGTTAAAGGCGATGTGCCTGAGGGCATCCTGAATCTCCCCAAGGCGCAGGGGATTGCGGCCGACCAGCCCGGCCTTAAGCTCGTCGACGGCCCCCTTCAGGCTGGCGGTGTTGCGGCCGTTCAGGCTAAAGGCCCAGCCGATCCCCACCGGCCCTTCGTCGGTGCGGGCCCGGACCAGGATGTTGTCGATAAACGTAAGCTCGCCCCGGGGGTCCTGGAGGGGAACCTCCAGGGGCAGCCGGACCACTTCGGTGTCAACGGCCGTAATCTTCACTTTATACCTCCCCGGCGTCGCCCCGCCGGGCGGCAACCACGTTGTGGGCGGCCAGGGCCCGGATGCCCGGAAGCCGCTCCAGCAGGGCCTCCAGGCCGGCGGCTAGGGGCAAAAGCCCGGCCGGAACGAAATCCGGCACAAACCCGAGCCGGTAAGCCCGGACCTCAGCCAGCGGGCACCCCCGAAGGATTGCCAGCAGCTCCCCGAGGGGCACCAGCCGCTCGGCCCCGGTATCCTGGGGAATTCGCCCCATCAGCACCGGCCAGTATGGATTGTTGGGATTATGGTCCCAGATGACCACCCAGCCCCCGGGCCGGGTAACCCGGACCATCTCCCGGACGGCCTCGGCCACCCGGGCCGGTTGGGCGATGTGGTGGAGGAGGGCGACGCACACGGCCAGGTCGAAGCTGGCGTCGAAAAAGGGCAGGTTGGTCGCGTCGGCCGCCACCGCCCGCCCCGCCCCCCGACCGACGAACCGGCCCAGCATCCCCAAGGAGATGTCCGCGCCCCAGACCTCGTAGCCGAGTTCAGCCAGCGCCCGGGCCAGCCGGCCCGTCCCGCACCCCACATCTAGCACCACCCCGGCGGGCACGAGCCCCCGGATAAAGCCGACCCGTTTGCGCAAATAGTGGTCCGCCACCAGTTCCGGCAGGGTGGAATCGTAGCGGTCGGCGATGGCATCGTAGTGGTCGGCCTGGCGGGCGTCGGTCGGGCCGGCCAATAAAACCGGAATGCCGCCGTAGGTGTCAAAGCGGCGGCCGCAGGCGGCGCAGACCAGGGCCCCGTTCCCCATTAGGGCCCCGACCCGGCAGCCGGGACACCGGAAGGCCGGCAGGCTGGCAACGGCTCTTTTCAACCTACCTCGGGACATGTTACAATAAATACGGCGTAACCCCCGAGGAAATCACGTCTTAGTGTAAAGGGAGCCTGGACGGCGGCGCAAGTGGTCGAGGCGTTCGCCCTCACCAAGTGCTTTATTAATTTCTGGGCCCTCCAGGGAATTTCCCTGAAGGTTCGTCCCGGGGAGGTCCTTGCGCTACTGGGCCCCAACGGTGCCGGCAAAACCACCACCATCCGGATTCTTTCGGCCGTCCTTAAGCCCACCTCCGGCCGGGCGACGGTTTGCGGCCACGACGTGGTCGCCGACGCCCCCAGGGTGCGGTCCGTGGTGGGGGTGCTCACCGAACTTCCGGGCCTTTACGACCGGATGTCTGCCCGGTCCTATTTGGAGTTTTTCGGGGAGCTCCACCGGCTTCCCCGGGGCCTCCTTAAGCGGCGGGTAAACGACCTCCTGGACCACTTCCACCTCGGACCGGTGGCCGACCGGCGACTCGGGACCCTGAGTAAGGGGTTCAGGCAAAAAGTGGCCCTGATCCGGGCGCTGGTCCACGACCCCAGGGTGCTTTTCCTGGACGAGCCGACCTCGGCCATGGACCCCGCCAGCGCCCGCCAGGTTCGGGAGTTCATCGCCGGCCTGCGCCGCTCGGACCGGGCAATTATCATCTCGACCCATAACCTGGCCGAGGCCGAGCTTCTGGCCGACCGGGTCGCGGTGGTTGCCCGGGGTCGGCTGGTGGCCGAGGGGACGGCGGCCGAGCTTAAGCGGCTCTTCGCCGGCCCGCCCACCTTTGAACTGAAGTTCACCGGTCCGGCCGAAGCCGCCCGGCGAGCCCTCGATGGGGAAGTCCGGATTTTGGCCTTCGGCCCCGGCCACATCCGCTACCAGGTGGCCGACCCGGCCCGGAATCCGGGGCTGGTGGGGCGGCTGGTGGGGGCCGGGGTCGGCATCTTAAGCCTTGCGGAGGTTTCGCCCAACCTGGAAGAGGTTTACTTGCGAATTCTGGGAGGGGAGGGGAACAGTTGACTGGCCTGCACGGGCCCCTTCCCCTGGCCCGCCGGGAAGTCCGGGATATTCTGGGGGACTGGCGGGTTAGCCTGCCCATGGCCGTCCTCACGGCGGTTTTCCCCCTGCTCCTGGCCTTCGCCGTCGGCTGGGGACTTCCCCTGCTGGAACAGCTCGACGGGGGTGGGGTGGCCGGGCGGGTTATTCCCTTCGGCCTGATGCTCGCCGCCTTTGTCCCCATTTCCTTTAGCCTAATCCTGGCCCTGGAAAGCTTCGCCGGGGAAAGGGACCGCAACACCCTGGAGGCCCTGCTTACCAGCCCCCTCACCGACGCCGAGCTCTTTCTGGGAAAAATGCTGGCCGTGCTGACGCCCCCAGTGGGGCTCAGCCTGGCGGCCATGGGAATCTTCGCCGCCGCCCTGAAGCTGGGGGCGGGCCGCAACATCCACCTGGACCTCCTTCTCCTTGTCGGCCTGCTGAGCGTGGCCGAGGCGGTGGTGATGGTGGCCGCCGCCGTGGTGGTCTCCAGCCACGCCTCCAGCCTGCGGGGGGCCAACATCCTGGCCAGCTTTATCATCTTGCCGATGGCCGGCCTTCTCCAACTTGAAGCTCTGCTATTCCTGGTCGGGGAGGGTCGGGGGCTCTGGCTGGTGCTGGCCGGGCTGGGGGTGGTGGGAGTAATCCTGGTGCGGACGGGCGTCCGGGTTTTCAACCGGGAGGAGCTGCTGGCCCGGGAGCACCAAGGCCTGAGCTTGCGCCGGGTCGCCCAGGCCTTCTGGTCTTACCTCCAGGCGCCCCCCGGCGGCCAGGCCCCGTCACGGGTGGGCCGGATGCCCCTGCCGGTCCGCCTCTACGTTTACGACCTGCCCCAGCTCCTGCGAATCCACCGAACCCCCATCCTGGTGGTGGCCGGCCTGTTCGTGGTCGGCCTGGCCCTCGGCTACTTTCTCGGCACCCAGAGCCCGTACCAGGTGAACTGGGGCAGGGTGCGGGCGGCCCTCGGGGTCGGGTCGGGTCTCCCGGAGGTTGGGTTCGGGTGGGTCCTGACCCATAACCTGCGGGCGATGGCCATTACCGCCGTGCTTTCGGTCTTCAGCTTCGGGGCGGCGGCCCTTCTGCTGCTGATGGCCCCCTTTGTCGTCGCCGGTTTTATTGCCGGTCAGGTCGCCGCCGGGGGCGAGGACCCCCTGCTCTTCTTGGCCGCCTTTATCCTTCCCCACGGCCTCTTCGAGGTTCCGGCGGCCGTCCTCGCCGGGGCCTTCTGCCTGCGCCTGGGACTGGCCATCATGGCCCCGCCCGCCGGGCAGACCGTGGGGCAGAGCCTTCTTTTCGGCCTGGCCGACCTGCTGAAAGTCGGGCTGCTTTTAGTTCCCCTCTTCGTGGCGGCCTACGTGGAGGCAAATGTGACGCCCCAGGTGATCAGGTGGGTGTACTTGGGAGGACGGTAATGGGTATGCTCAGCGTGGAAGAGGCCCTCGAAAAGGTTCTG
>DAOUCL010000029.1:0-2354 GCA_034432015.1 Dehalococcoidia bacterium | reverse complement strand
CTGCTGTCCCATCACCGACGGCGGGGCGGCGGTGGTGGTCACCTCTGAGGAGCGGGCCCGGGACTTGAAAAAGCCCCCCGTTTACATCCTCGGGGTCGGGCAGTCCCACCCGGCCAAGGACCTGGTCCTGCGGGAAGACTGGACCACCAGCGGGGCTAAAGAGTCGGGCCGGATCGCCTTTGAGATGGCCGGGATTACCCCGAAAGACGTGGACGTGGTCCAGCTTTACGACTGCTTTACCATCGTGCCCATTATCACCCTGGAGGATTACGGCTTTTGCAAGAAGGGCGAAGGCGGGGCCTTCGTTGAGGGCGGCCGGATTGAGCTTGGGGGCGAGCTTCCCCTCAACACGAGCGGCGGCCTTTTAGCCGAGACCGGGATGCCGGGAATGCAGCTTATCCTGGAGGCCGTCCGCCAGCTCCGGGGCGAATGCGGTCCCCGGCAGGTCCCCGACGCCCGGATTGCGGTGGTGAGCAACCAGGGCGGCATCATGACCACCCACGCAACCCTTGTTCTGGGACGGGAGAAATGAGTGTTGAGCGGCCGCTACCAGAAGTTACCGACCAGAACCGGCCGTTCTGGGAGTCGGCCCGGGCCGGCCGGCTTAGGCTTCAAAGGTGCCGAAACTGCGGCCGCTTTCGCTACCCGCCGGCCCGGCATTGCTACTGGTGCCTTTCGGAGGAGGCCGAATGGGCGCCCGTCTCGGGTCGGGGAACGGTTTACAGCTTTGTGGTGTTCCACCAGGCCTTCCACCCGGCTTTTAAAGACCAGGTGCCTTACAACGTTGCCGTCGTTGAGCTGGTGGAAGGTCCCCGGCTCGTCTCGAACATTGTTGACTGCCGCAACGAAGAAATCTACGTGGGGATGCCGGTGGAGGCGGTCTACGAGCCGGTCACCGACGAGGTCACCCTGGTTAAATTCCGCCCGGTAGAGGTCTGGGAGCGGGCCGACGCCGTGGTGGACTGAGGAGCCAGCCATGCTCAGAGAACCGTGGCAGCCCTTTGAACCCGCCGGCCTCGGGGCGATTCCGGCCACCCTCGGCGTCTACGAAATTGGGGACGCCGGCGGCCGGACTCTCTACATCGGCTATGCCGGCGGCCGGTCCCTCTTCGGGTTGAGGGGGGAGGTCGCCCGGCACTTCGGGCCCGACAACCCGAATCCTATCACCCGGGAACGGGCCGCCTGCTTCCGTTACGAGGTTACGCTTTCATACCTGAGCCGCTGGTACGAGCTTTTAACCCTTTATTACGAGGCCAACTACGACCTGCCGCCGGGGAACCGGGCCGTGGGCGACTTGCCCCCGAAACTGGGCCGGTTTCACGTCTCGCCCGTGACCGGCCGGTGGCAACCGTAACCGGAGAAAGAGCCATGGACCTGCAGCCCAACGAGCAACAGCGAATGATAGTTCAGACCGTTCGCCGGTTTATTCGCGAGGAGATCGTTCCCCTGGAGCGGGAGCTGGACCCCGACGCCTTTGAGCTTCCCCGGGAAGAGGAAGAGCGCCTCACAAAGAAAGTCCGGGAGATGGGCCTTTACAGCCTGGATGTGCCCGCCGAGTTCGGGGGTCCGGGCCTGGACACGGTGACCCTGGCCCTGGTCTTCGAAGAGCTTTCCCAGCACCGGGCCGGCCTTTACGCCCCGGCCTACGGCGTTTTCGGGACCGTGGGCCTGGCCCAGCTCTACCGGGGAACGGAGGAACAGCGGCAGAAGTATCTCTACCCGATGCTCCGGGGCGAGAAGCGGGGCTTCTTTGCGCTGACGGAGCCTTCTGGGGGCTCGGACCCGGCCCGGGCCATTCAGACCAAGGCCGTGCGGGACGGCGACGACTGGGTGATAACGGGGACTAAAATCTTCATTTCGGGGGCGGACCGGGCGGACTTCGGCCTGGTCTACGCCCGAACCGACCCGACCAAGGGCCGGCAGGGGATTACCTGCTTTATCGTCGAGACCAACATGCCCGGCTTTGCCATCCGGCGCATCGTCCACACCCGGCGGTCGGCCGAGTACGCCACCGAGATAACCCTCGACGGGGTGCGGGTCCCGCCGGAGAATGTCCTGGGGGAGGAGGGACAGGGCCTTGACATCGCCAACGAGGTGCTTACCCGGAACCGGATAACCTATTCGGCGGCCAGCCTCGGGGTGGCGGTGGCCGCCCAGCGGATGGCCATCGACTATGCCCAGAAGCGAGAGACCTTTGGTGCGCCCCTCTCCACCCGCCAGGCCATTCAGTGGATGCTCATCGATAATGAGATCGAAATCCGGTCGGCCCGCTGGCTAATCCTCCGGGCGGCCGACAAGGCCGACCGGTCCGTCAGCGCCCGGGACTACCGGTTTGAAACGGCCATTGCCAAGGC
>DAOUCL010000028.1:0-9554 GCA_034432015.1 Dehalococcoidia bacterium | reverse complement strand
CTGCAGCTTTTTGAGCTGGAGCCGGACGAGGCCCGGGATATCCTCTGGAATCGGCGGGGTGGGGCCGCCCTCTCCCCGGCGGCCGCGGCCTGGCTGGAACGAATCGGCCGGCCCCGCCGGGAGTTCTCAGAGCACCCCGTTTACCGCCTTATTCACCGCGCCGAGGTGCGGCTCAACCCCCAGTACCTGGACGAGTCCGACCAGGTGGTGTCCGACGAGCCCCACCTCTGGCACTGGTTCATCGTCCCCCGCCTTTTAAGGGATTTCAGCCGGGAAGCCCGCAACCTGGCCGGAACCCAGGTGCTCCTTGACGAGGAAACCCACCGGCGCCGGTGGGCCGACCTGGTGGCCCGGGCGGTTCGGGGCCTGTTCGACGATAGGCCGGAGGTGCGGCAGGTCCGGGTGGGGGCTTTGGAGGACCTGGCCCTTTTATACGCCCGGGCCGGCCGGATGCTCACCGCGAAACGCATCCTGGCGGCGGCCCTGGCCCTGGCCGAGCCGGGCCAGGACCCGGCGCGGATTCCCCTCCTTCGGGCCCTGGTCGGCACGGCCCTGGGGGCAACCCTGCCGGCCGAGGCCCGGACCCGGGCCGAGGAGCTGGGCCTCTGGGTGCCGGCCCACGAGGAGTCCGAGGCCGAGGCGGAGCCGCCCGGCCGAACCCCGGGCGGCCTCTGGCTACCCCGAACCTAGCCCGGCGGGTGGCGCGGCGGTTTTTACCCCTTCTTTTGCTGGCGGCCGCCTTTGCCCTCCGGGTCCACGGCCTCGACCGGGAATCCTTCTGGTGGGACGAGGCCTACAGCGCCCTCCTGGCCGCCGAGCCCCCGGCCGATATCCTGCGGGGCGATAACTGGGCCACCGGTTCGGCCGAGGCCGAAAACCACCCGCCTGCTTATTACCTGGCCCTCCACTTCTGGGGCCAGGCGGCCGGCAGCGGCGAATTTGCCCTCCGGTATCTTTCAGTCTTGGCCGGGCTGGTCCTAGTGGCGGCCGGGGGCTACCTGTGTCGGCGGGCGGCCGGGCAGGTCGGGCTGATGCTGGGCCTGGGCCTTCTGGGGGCGGCCCCGCCCCTGGTTTACTACGCCCGGGAGGCCCGGATGTTTGCCCCGGCGGCCGCGCTGGCGGCCCTCTCGACGGCCCTGTTACTGCGGCCGCCCGGACGGTGGGGCTGGGCGGCCTGGACCGGCCTTACGGTCGTCGGCCTGTTTACGTTTTATTATTACATCTTTGTTCTGATGGGCCAGGCGGCCCTGGTCCTCACGGCCCGGCGCCGGCCGTGGGGGTGGCTGGGGACGGTGGGCCTCGCCCTTATTCCCTGGGCCTCGGGTTTGATCCCGAAGGTTTTGGGCTGGGGGGCGCCCTTCGCCCTGCCCCCCGACCCCCTTCTCCGGCTGCGCTGGACCTGGGAGTTCTTCTGTCTGGGGCTGGAAGCGGCCGGGGCGCCCCGGGAAGCCTTAAGCCCACACTTTCTCCTTCTTGGGGCCGTCCTTCTGCCAGCCCTGGTTCTGGGGGCAGCCAGGCCGCCCGCCTGGCCCCTCCTGGTCATGGCCGCCTTTAACCTAATTCCGCCCCTGCTAATCGCCCTGCGGGCCCCGGCCTACCATCCCCGGTATGTCTTAATAGGCATGGCCTTTTTGGCCATGCTTCTGGCCGCCGGCCTGGCAGGCCGACCGGTTGTCGGGGTTCCGGTCGGCCTGGGTCTTGCGGCCCTCGGGGTGTGGGCCGTCTGGACCCAGCAGACGAACCCGGCCTACTGGCGGACCGATTACCGGTCGGTGGTGACCCAGGTGAGCCGGGTGGCCGGACCCGGAGACCTGGTGCTTTTCAACGTGCCCCCGCCCTTTCGGTACTACTACCGGGGGGCGGCCCCGGCCCGACACGTGCCGGTTATCCCCTACCGGCCGGAGGCGATGCTCGGGTTCATCCGGGAAAACCTCCCCCGGACCGGGCGGGTCTGGTACATCTGGAATCCGGAGGTGATAACCGACCCTGACGGACTTTTCGACGGCCTGCTGGAATCGGCCTTAAGCCGCGACGCCGAAAGCTGGGCCGGGAGCCTGCGCCTCACCGTCTACCGGCCGGGCCCGGCCTTCGACCTGGAGTGGCAACCGGCCGACTACCGGTTCGGCCCGGACCTGCGGCTGACGGCCTACGCCCGGCTGCCTCGGCCGGCCGACGCCCCGGGCCTGCTCCTCCGCTGGCAGGCCGAACGGACCCCGTCCCAACCCCTCACCGTCCGGATCGCCCTTGGCCTGGAAAACGGCGAAGAATGGGCCGCCTTCGACCGGCCCATCCGGGACGGCCGCTTTGAGCTGGCCGACCGCTGGGAGGCGGGGGAGGTCGTAGAGCAGTACGTGCGGCTGCGGCTTCCGCCCGGCCTGCCCCCCGGAGATTATACGGCCTGGGTCCGGGTGTATACTCCTTCCGGCGAGATTCTGGGCCTCACGGCGGCCGGCCGGGCGACAGGGGCCGTCCAAGCACCCCTGCCGCTGGGCCGGCTCGAAAACCCGGTCCCAACCCCACCCGCGGGCTTTAACCTCCTTGAGCCCCCGGTCGGGGGTCTGGCCGGCTACCGGCTCCCCCTGAACCCGGTTACCGCCGGGGAGGCCTTTGAGGTCGAACTGCTCTGGCTGGCCGGCCCTCAACCCGAAAACCTGCGGCTGGAAGTTATCGGGTCCGGTTTTACCGAACGGATTCCCCTGGCCGCGCCTGGGGCCACCCGGTCGGGCTTTGTCCGCCAGCGGCTTAAGCTTACCCTTCCGGCGCCCGGAGAAGTTCGCCTCCGGGTGGGGGAGCGGCCGCTGGGGGCGGTGGCTGTCCGGCCGGCGGCAGGCCGCCGGTTCGAACCGCCCCCCGTTGGGGTAAGGTTCGGGGTCCAATTTGGGGAAAGGGTGACCCTGGTGGGGGCAACCTTGAGCCCGGACCCACCCCGCCCGGGCGTCCCCCTCACCGTTACGCTGGTGTGGCGGGCCGACGTCCCCGTAGGCCGAAGCCTTAAGGTTTTCGTCCACCTGGCCGGGCCCGACGGTCGGCCCATCGCCCAGGCCGACGCGGTGCCCCACCGCTGGACCCACCCCACTGACCGCTGGCTGGTGGGTGAATACGTGGAGGATGCCCATACCCTGGCGGTTCCGGCCGTCCCGCCCCCCGGCCCCTATCGGCTTCTGGTGGGCCTTTACGACCCCCTCACCGGGGCCCGCCTGCCCCTACCCGACGGGACCGACGCCGCCGAAATCTGGGCCGGAACCCTGCCCTAGGGTCGACCGACCCGGTCTTCGGCCAGGATTAAATGTCCCAGTTCGGCCAGCAGGCCCAGCAGCCAGCCGACCTCCGGCGGGGTGAGGGCGGCCAGGGGGTCGCCTTCGGACCAGGCGGCCTCCATAAGCCAGCGGCGGACCTCAAACTGGCTTGCGGGCCCGGCCTCAAGGCGGCCGAGCAGGGCCCGAACGGCCGGGTCGGCCAGGAGGACCTCCTCCAGGGGGACCCGGCCCCCGGCCACCCCAAGGCCCAGGTCGGTGAGCCGACCCTTAAGGCCGGCGATGCCCGCCCGGTCCACGTCGAACCGCCGCTGGTAAGGGCAGATTCCGGCCCGGTGGCACCGGTGCTCGACGCAGCGGGGCACCCGCTGCCGCAAGCCCTTGGCCAGGCCGAGGCGGTCAAGCCAGCCGATTTTAAGGCCGAACTCCGGCCCCAGCCAGAAGTCACACCCGACCTCCGCCTCCCCCACCCGGCGGAGGGCCTCAAGGGTCCGGCCGAGGACGCCTTGCTTCACCCCGCCTCCGGTCTGACTACCCGGGCGGCCCCGGCGGCCGCCAGCCGGCGGACTTCCGCCCAGAGCCGCCGGTAATACTCCTTGGCCGTCCGGGCTTCGGGGGTGTCCAGCGGGCCCGGCTCGGTTAAGGTCTTCCGGCTCCCGATGATGACCACGAGGCGGCGGGCCCGGGATACGGCAACGTTCAGCCGCCGCCAGTCGGCCAGGAGCTCGCCCAGGTTCCGCTGGGGGTTGGCGGCCGCCAGGCTTATAACGATGGCGTCCCGCTCGCCCCCCTGGAACCGGTCCACCGTGTCCACCCGGACCTGTTCGGCCAGGTCGGGGGCGAGGCCGGCCAGGGCCTGGCGGATCTGGGTGTTCTGCCGCCGGTAGGGGGAGATCACCCCGACCCGGTCGGGCGGAAGGCCGCGGCCCACGAGCCGGGTGACGACCCGGGCCGCCACCTCCGCCTCGTAGGGGTTGCTCCGGGCCTCCTCAATCCCGGCGGCCTGCTCCAGGGCCCCAGGGATTCCGTCCGTAAGAACCCAGAAGATGTGCCGGTCGAAGCCTGGAGGCGGGGCCTGGTCGGCCACGGCCGGGGTGGCCGGCCGCAGCGCCCCGCCGTAGAAGGTGTTGGCCACCAGTTCACAGATGGGCCAAGCCATCCGGTACTGCTCCACGAGCCGGATGAGGCGCTGGGGATAGCGGCCGGCCAGCCGTTCGAAGAGGGAAATTTTGAGGCTGTGGCCGGCTTTAAAGCCGCGGCCGGCGGCCAGGGCGGACGTAAGGGGCGGGGCCTCGGCGGCCTCCACCACCGGCGGAAGCTGGCAGTGGTCCCCCACCAGCACCAGGGCGCCCCCGAAGCCGGCCGGGAGCCGGCGCAGGGCCTGAAGGGTGGCCGGCTCGGTGGCCTGGCCGGCCTCGTCGACGATGAAGTACCGAAAGGCGAGCCCCTGAAGCTCGGGGGCGGCGGCCGCCGCCAGGGTGGCCACGAAGATGCCGGCGTGGCGGTGGAGGACGGCCCCCCGGAAAAGGCAGTCTTTTAGCCGGGCCTCCAGGTCGGACCCGGCCCGGACGGCCTCCCGGAGGCCCACCCGCTCGGCCAGGACGCAGGCGGCCACCTCGGCCTCCATTCCCCCCAGCACCCGTCCCACCCGGACGGCGAAGGGGGCCAGCTCCGGGCAGGCCCCTACCAGCTTGAGGATAACCTCGTTGGCCGCCCGGTGGGTATTGGCCAGGACCAAAACGGGCCTGGGGTCTTCGGGGTCGATGGGGTCCCAGAGGTGGCGAAAGAAGAGCTGGCGGACGGCCTCGGCGATGAGGGCCGTTTTGCCGGTGCCCGGCGGCCCCTGAACCAGCAGGATTTCCCCCGGTCCGAGGCCCAGAATTCCCCTTAAGGCCGAAAGCTGGCTGGGACTTAGGTCCAGAACCGGCCGCAGGGCGGGTTCGGCCCGGGCCGGCGCCCCGAGGCTTTCGCTCCCCAGGATGGTGCGGGCCAGGGGCGGAAGTTCGGCCTCCCGGACCCGCCGGCCCCGCACCCCGGCCGCGGCCAGGGCGTTGAGCATAAAGTCGGTCAGGGCCTCGACCTCCCAGTCAACCCGCTCCCCTAGCCCCGTCCGGTCAACGCGATACTCGGGGGCCGGGGGCAGGTAGGGCTCGTCCAGGTCTACCTCCAGGTGGAAGGCATCCAGCCGCCGAATGACCCCCCGGACGGAGGCGAAATGGCCGGGGCGGTGGGGGGCCGGGGTTACCAGCACAGGGTCGTCCTCCCGCAGTCGGGTATCCAGCCGGAGGCTACGCCCAAGCCGAACCCGGCCGGCGGCCACGGGCCCGGCCCGCAGGCCCACAAGGGTAATTCCCTCCTGCCCCTCCAGGACAGCCGGGTCGACGGTGGCCAGCTTGAAAAAGTGCTCCCGCTCCAGGCGCTCCTCGGCCTTAAGCTGGCGGTGAAACCAGGCCCAGTACTCGAAGAGGGCGGGGGGAACGTAAAGCCAGAAATCGTAGGCCCTTCGGGTCTGGTCGGCCCGGTTCTGCTCGCAGACCCCCCGCTGGCCGGCCGGGCACGCCCGGCACGGGGGCGAGTCGGCCTGGAAGGTAAAATCCCCGCCGGTGCCCCGAAGCCGGTGGCCCTCTTTGGGGAGCTGGTTGAGAAGCTGGCGGTCGTAGCCGGTAAGCAGACCCGAGGCCACCACAAAAGCCTGGTTGCGGTTCTGGGCCACCAGGTCGATGTAGCGGTCGTCGGCCCGCCGGGGGTCGGCCCCGGCCTTGCGGACGACCGGGTGTTCGGGCAGAGCGACCGGCCGGTAGCCCGAATCTTCAAAAAGTTCCACGACCGTCTCCGGGGGGCCGCCGTGGTGAAGGCGAACGGCCTCGTGGTAGGCCAGGGCCTGAACTCCGCCCGGCACCTGCCGGCCCGTCAGGGGGTCCAAACTTGGCCCGGGCCCGGCGGCGGTTTTCACCTCCACTACCTGGACTTCGCCGCCCGCAAAGATAATCCGGTCCACCCGGCCCCCAAGGCCCCGGTCGGGGGCGAAAACCGGCCGCTCGTGCATTACCGCCGCCCCCGACCCGAACCGGAGCAGGCAGCCGGCAACGACCCGGTCGGCCTGCTCCCAGGGTGCCCGGACGGCCCTGACCTGCTTCCGAATCTGCTCCGGGCCGTAGCGGACCAGGGCCGAAAAGTCCGAAACCCAGGCCTCGGCAACCCCCCGGAAGTACTCGGCCAGGGCTTCTTCCGGCCGGCCGTCGGCCACGGCCCGGGCCGCCCGGCGGTAGCCGCCGTGGACGGCGTTCCCGACGGTGTATTCCGGGGCGGGCGGGTCGGTGGGGGCCCGGGGAACCCCGACGAAAAGCCGGTAAAAAGCCTGAAGGGGGCAGCGGTAGACCCATTCCAGGTAGGTGGCCCAGACGGCATACTCCGGGCAGAGGATGAACTTAAGTAAAACGATGTAGGGCCGGGTTCGGCCGACGTCGACGGCCTTTAAAACCTGGAGCCGGAGCCGGGGCGGGTCGACCCCCAGGGCCTTAAGGCCCCGGAGGGCCCGCTGGAGGGTCCGAAAGTAATGGGAAAAGCGGACTGGGCTTGGGCATCCGGGGTACCACTCCTGGTCGAAGACCCAGGCTCGGCCCAGGGGTTTCCCGTCGGCGTCGGCGACCTCCAGCACGATTCTGCTCGGGCCGGATTCGGCGTCGACCCAGGCCGCCAGAACCGGCCGGTCGGGGTAGATGGGCCGGCCCTTCGGTCCCCGCCCGGCCCAGAAGGCTTGCCAATCACCCGCCCTCATTAGCTTCCATGTAAAGGGTAAGGCCGAACTGGCCGCTCATGGCCGAGAGGCGCACCCCGAGGTCCCGTTCGGCCTGGGCATCGAGGGCGTCGTGGAGCTTATACGCCAGGGACTCGGGGGCGACCGCCTCGGCGGGTTGCGGCCCGTCCCCGACCCAGAAGCGGATAAGCTGATGGGCCAGCTCGACCTGCCGGGCTAAAAACTCCGCCGACCGAAGGCCCCCCTGGACCAGGACCCGGTAGGCCCGGAGCAGGGGGATGAGGGCGCCGGGGGCGTCCTCCCGGACGAAGGCGGACCGGGCCCGCAGGAAGTGCCAGGCGGCCTCCAGCTTCGGGTCCTCGGCCCGCCTTGCTAAGGCGGCGGCCAGCCGCCGAACTTCGGATTTATAAAAATCCCGTTCGGCCGGCGGCAGCCGGTCCAGCCGGTCGACCTCGGCGGCCACCCGCTCCGGGTCAACCCTGGCGCCGGATTGGGGGTCGGCCGTAACGACGGCCCGGACAAAGTTGGTCAAAAGCCGAAAGAGGCCCACCCGCTGGTGGAGCAGGTCGTCGCGGCTTAAGGCGGCGGCCTCGTCCAGGTGGCGGTGGGCCAGGTAGAAATTCCAGAACTGGAGGGCGGCCTGGGCCCGGTAAAAATGCTCCCGGGCCAGGTCCTCGGTGAGCCACAGCTCCGTCCCGTCAATTTTCAGGGGGGTCCGGCTCCGCTCGGCGGCCACTATTTTTGCGACGGCTTCGGGCAGGGACTCGCCGACCCCCACCTCAAGCCAGGGGGATTCGCCCGCAAAGCGGCGGCGGGCCACTTCCTGCCGGACGGCCTCGACCCGGGCCCAGAAGTCGTCAGTTTCCATCGGGCTCGAGGATGACCCCGGCGATGCTTACCAGGGAGGTGCCGTAGGGGTCGGCCGGGCACTGCTCGTAACTTACGGTGCGTCCCCGGCACCGGCCCAGGAAGCGCAGCGCCAGGTAAATCGGCGGCAGGCCGCAGATTTTGTTGCGGTCCCGGTCGGCCCGGACCCAACCCAAAAAGGCCTCGGCGTCCCCGGCCTCGACGGCCTCCAGGAGCCGCCGGTCCTCCCCGGCCAGCCGGGCGGCCATCAGCCGGTCGTACCCGTCGGGGTCGCCGAAGGCCGGGCCCACGTGGGCCAGGTCGGCCGCGGCCACGACGAAGACCCGCCGGCCGGCGCAGGCCGTCCGCAGGGCGGCCAGGGCCCGGTTGAAGGCCTCGTAGTCGGCCGCCGAAGCTTCCCCGTGGGTGAAGTCGTAAAAGTGGCCGCAGAGGACGGGCAGGACCGGGGGCGGGGCCTCCCGCCGCAGGTAGTGAAGCCAGACCAGGGCCAGCTCCACGGAGTGTTCGGCCCGGTGGTGGAGCTCCTCTTCGAAGACGGTTTCGGGGCCGAGGGCATCCACCAGGGCGTCGAAGGCCTCCCGGAAGAGGGGGACCGTCCCGAAGGGGGTGGCGTAGGGTCTGGCCGTCAGGGTGAGTCGTCCGGCCCCGCCCGAGTGGTCGGTGCCGAAAATTATAACCGCGTCGGCGGCCTCGACTGCCGGCCGGAGGGCCGACCAGAGGCGGGCGTAGACCCGCCAGCCCCGCTGGTAATCGATGTGGGGGCTTACAGCCCCGACGGCCCCGGGGGCAGCTCCCTCGGCCCCGGCGTCCCGGAAGCAGGACTCCAGGTAACCGGCCAGCTCGTCCGGGTCTGCCGGGTAAACCGCCCCGGCCAGGGCCGGGGGACGAACCGGGGAGGCCCGGAACCGGTCAAGGGCCTCCTGCCGGGCGGCCTCGAACCGGGGGCCCTCAAGGAAGAGGGCCTCGTCCAGTTCGGCGATGAGGCCCTCAACGAGGCCTGGGGGCAGGAGCCGGCCGGTTCTGAGCTCGAAAGCGACCCGGATGCCGGTGGGGGTTCGGGAGCCGTCCAGGAAAGCCAGGAGGGGCGCCAGCTCACCGGGAATGACCAGAACCCGGTCGCTGATGCCCTGGCGGTCCCGCAGGACAAGAACCGGCCGGCCGTTGAGGGCCGTCCACTGCATGTCCAGGGGCCTGAGCCTGGGCCTGAACTCGGCGACCATCCCCGGTAAAGTAGGCTAGCAGACCCCGGCCGCCCCGCGCAAGGGGCAAACCTCAACCCATTTTCTACAAAAACTTCACCGTTTACGATACACAATGTCAGTACCCGACTGGTATGCTTGGGGTAGTTGTGGTGGGGTGATTTGGGGAAAGGAGGGCAAGCCTATAGCCCGCACATCCGCGAATTACTGGCGCTAAACCCCGTCGGGCCCCGAGTTCTCGGAAGCGCGAGACCGGCGCCGGGCATGGAGGGGCGAGTTGGGGGTAGGACCAAAAATCCGTATTTTCCACGATGCTGGCTCCCCCCTGAGCGGATACCCTGGAAGTGGACTCGGGGCGGCGAGCCCAGCAGACAGCTGGTAGGCCGCTGCGGCTTCCTTCGGCTCACCTGGTGGGGTGAGCCTTCAAAGGAGCACGGGAAATTTTAAGGAGGACACGAATGTACGGAACGGTTGCTC
>DAOUCL010000027.1:0-7433 GCA_034432015.1 Dehalococcoidia bacterium | reverse complement strand
GGGCGGCCAGCTCGGGGTTGCGGATAAGGTCGAAGAGGCCGTAGCGTTCCCGCAGGCGCCGGTACTCGGGCAGGGCCCGGCCGGCCTGGCGCATAAACCAGACCGGGGTGCAGTCCACCGGCCGGCGCCGGCAGGCCCGCAGGAAGCGGTCGTTAAACTCAGCCGAAGATGGCGGCAAGCTCGTCGGGAAGCCGGTAAACGCCGGTCAGAATCGGGGTATCCCGCAGGGTGTAGCGGCGGGCCTCGGTGGAACGGAGGGCGGTGACCAGCTCCGAAAACCGGACCAGGTCGGGGGTCTCGTAGGCCACCACGAATTCCTGGTCCTGAAGGCCGGTGCAGTAAAGCAAAAGCTGTTTAACCTCTTCAAACTGGCGACCGAGGCGGATGTGCTCGTTCATCATCCCCTGGCGGGCATCCTTGCTCATCAAATACCAGTCGGTCGTCTTCGAAAAGGGGTAAACCACCATATACCGTTCCCGGGCCGGGGCGAAGGGGTCGATATCCTGATTCGAGCGCCCGCCGGGGGCGTAGACCGAGGGCCGGGTGTAGCCCCAGAGGGCCACCGTCGGCCGGGCCAGGGGCCGGAAACGGGCCAGGGCCCGGCCGAGGCCGTCGAAAAAGCGGTCGAAGGCCTCCAACCCGTCGACCTGGGCCGAGCACCAGACCATAAAGTCGGCGTCGGGACGGGCGGGGAAAATTTGGTAGTAGTAAACGGCCGGGGTGGCCTGGGCCAGGGCGGAGGCCAGCTCGGCCCAGAAACCGAGGCGGTCCTCCCGGCCGAGGCCCCAGTAGTCTGGAGTCAGCTGGCAGGCGGTAAACTGGGAAAGGAGCCGCTGGGTCATGCCGGAACTCCCCGTCCAGGAAGATACACCTACCCAGAGTATAACACCCGTCTGGGAAGGGCCGTTTGACACCAAAATGGGCCCAAACTTATACTCGGTGTAGGAAGACCGCCGGAGGTTTTAAATAATGCCTAACCTGCCCGGCAAGCGTTACTACTGCGAGGTCTGCGGCTCTGAGTTTATTGTGACCCGCAAGGGTGACGGCACCCTTACCTGTTGCGGCCAACCGATGAAGCTTAAAGGCTGAGGGGAGCGTAACCATGGCCGACGGTGCTGAAAGCGCGGTTGTCACCAAGAACCAGCTCGGCAAGCGCTACCGGTGCGAGGTTTGCGGCACGGAAGTGCTGTGCACCAAGGGTGGCGAAGGCCGGGTCCACTGCTGCGGCCAGCCCATGACCCTCCAGCAGCCCCGGGCCTTGCCCTCCTCGGACTAACCGGCCCGGAGGTTTTGATGCCAGGAGTCGGGGACGAGGTACCCGACTTTTACACCGACCAGTTTGTGATGTCCTTAAGCCCCTACGGGGTGACCTGCATCTTTTACCTGACGTCGCCGGAGCCGCCCCCGCCCGGTCAGCCCCCGGCCCGCAAGGAGTTGGTCCGCCTCCGAATGTCCTTAGAGCACGCCAAGGTGATGGCGATGCTGATGCGCCGTCAGCTGAAAGAATACGAGCACGAGTCGGGGGCCACCATCGCCATCCCCTTCGCCCTCTACCGGGACCTGGACCTCAGCCCCGACGACTGGTAGCAAGCTCCCAGACCCGCCGGATGACGGCGGCGTGACGCTCCCGACCCTGCCAGTCGTCAAAACCTTTGGGCCGAATTACGGCCACGGCCTCCTCCACCGAAAGGCCCGCCGCCCAGGCCCGGCCCACCTCGGCCTTCAGGCCTTCAAAGTATTCCCGCAGCCGCCTGATGACGTCCGCACCGCCCAGGGGTCCGTGGCCCGGCACCACAACCCGGACCGGGTAGGACTCAAGGGCCGAAAGGGCCCGGACCCAGCCGTCGATGTCGGCCTCGGCGGCCGTGGGAAACCAGCCGTTAAAAACCAGGTCCCCGGCAAAGAGAATCCTTTCGTCCGGAACCCACACCACCAGGTCGCCGTCGGTGTGGGCCGGCCCCAGGTGCCGGACCTCCACCTTCAGGCCGCCCGGGTAAAGGTCGCACCCCGAGTCGACCGTCAAATTCGGGGGCGTAAGCCGGACCTGGTCGAACTCGGCGGCAAGCAAAGGCTGACGGTGCCGGAAAAATTCGAGCTGTTCAGGTCCGAACCGCAAAAGCCGCTCCCGGGTCCGGGTGTGGCCGATGGTGGCGACCGGCGCAAAGACCTGGTTTCCGAAGGTGTGGTCCCCGTGGTAATGGGTATTCACCACAAAGCCGACGGGCCTGGGGCTTACGGCCCGAATCCGTTCCCGCAGGTGGCGGGCGGCGGTGGGCGTAAGCAGGGAATCAACCACCGCGATGGCTTCGTCTCCTAAGATGAAGCCGGCGTTAGTCCCGCCGCCGGTTCCGACCCAGGCGCAGACCCTGGGGCCGAGCCTTTCCAGGGGCAACGGCCCGGCCCCTACGAGACTTCTAGGATTTTAAGCCGCCTGACCCCGCCCGGGGTGCGGACCTCGACCACATCCCCGGCCCGCTTACCCATAAGGGCGGCCCCCACCGGCGATTCGTAGGAGACCTTGCCGGCAAGGACGTCGGCGTGGGCGGCCCCTACCAGGACGATCTCCTCGACCTCGCCCGATTCGTCCTGGATTTTGACCCTCGAGCCGATGCCGATTACACCCCCGTCCCCCTGCTGCCGGTCGGGGACCACCCGGGCGATGGCGAGGAGCCGCTCCAGCTCCCGAATCCGGCCCTCGACGAAGGCCTGCTCCCGCTTCGCCTCCAGGTAATCGGGGTTGTCGAAGATATCGGTGCCCTCGGTAACGGCCCGAAGCCGCTCGATCACTTCCTTGCGCCTGACCTCTTTAAGGTATTTAAGCTCGGCTTCCAGCTGTTCTTTCTCGCTTACCGTGATAACCGGCCTATCCATCGGTCACGCTCCTTCGGGTCCGTAAATGGTTGCGGGGAAGGGACACCCCAGGTCCGGCCGCCGCTGAGCACACCCATTGGTTTTATAGAATAGAAAAACAAACGTGTCAAAACCGGCCCCCGCCCCTACTCTTCGGTGATGACGATGCGCCGGATCGTGTCGCCAGCGTAGGCAGGGTTGGCCTGGGGGTCCCGGGGGGTGAGGCTCTGCAGAACGTCCAGGCCGGAAACTACCTGGCCGAAGACGGTGTACTTGCCGTCCAGCTCCGGCATGGGCCGGTAAGGGATGAAGAACTGGCCGCCGCTCACCCTGCCCTCTTCCTGGGCCATGACCAAGGCCCCAGCGACCACCGGGTGGGGGGAAGCCTCCGGCTCCAGGTAGTAGCCCGGCCCACCCTTGCCGTCCCCGACGGGGTCGCCCCCCTGGGCCAGGAAGTCCTTGATAACCCGGGAAAAGGTCGTGCCGTTGTAAAAGCCCTCTCGGGCCAGGAAGACAAAGTTATTGACGGTCCTGGGGGCGTCCTGGGCGAAGAGGACCGCCCGGATGGGGCCCTTTTCGGTTTCGATGGTGGCGTAATACGTTTTGGCCGGGTCGATAACCATAGGCGGCGGGCCGGAATAGGTCTGGCGGGGGCCCAGGGTGGGCACCGGTGCCGCCTGCGGGCCGGCGGCCTGGTCCTGGCCCCGGCCGAAGAGGGACTGCACCTGCGGGCCCACAACGAAAATGACCACCAGGCTTAAACCCCAGAAGAGCAAGGTAGTAATCAAAAAGGACCGCCAGTCGAAAGACCGCCGGGCCGTCTGGGCGCGATTAGGACCGTTTGGGGCGGGTTTGGACGGGGCGGGGACCATTCCCCGCTTAAGCCGAAGTTTTTCACGTTCCCGGGCGGCCTCACGCCGGGCACGTTTCGAACGGGACACGACCCGACTCCTCCCGAACGTAGATAAAAAACTTTAAGGCGCCCGGTTACAGCGGACGCCTCGTTGGGGTACCCCCGGCGGGACTCGAACCCACGCCACCGGCTCCGGAGGCCGGTGCTCTATCCAGCTGAGCTACGGGGGCATTTCCGCCTATATTATAACACGGCCGTTCAAGGGCCGCACCCCCGGGACGACCAGGGCTTGGCGGTTATCCCCCCTAAACAACGGCTAACGTTTAATCTTCAAGTCTGGGCGCACGGCCGTGTGCCCAGACAAGTCCGTCGGGTGGGCCTCGACTATCAGCCAGCGCTCACCCAATTGCCCGGTGGCATCGGCGACAAAACCCCAGGGGCCCACCGCCGCCTCGGTTTCGAAGGTTGCCTGAGGCGAAGAACCGCTCCCAGAAGGCACGGACGGCCGCCCGGCCTTCGTACCGCTCGCCATCCGGCGGCGGGTAGGTGTTTTCGAATACACAGTCTTCAGTTATCGCCGCCATGATGGCGTTAACATCAAGGCGGTTGAAGGCGTCGTTGAACTGTTGAATTGCCTTGAGCGTTGATTCCGTCACCTTATCTTCGGGCGGGCTGTCGGTCATGGTTTTCGGCCCAGCACCAGCAGGCTTACCAAACACACGGTCAGTGGTCGCACTTTAAATCCTCCTTTTTCAACACGGTTTAGGGGGAATATCGGCCGCCCGGGCAAGTGCCTCGCTTCGGACGGCGGGCGGAAGCCAGCTCAGGTCGTCCGGCCGGCCGCACCGCGGGCAGACCAGGGCCCACACGCCGTCGCCGATGTAAGCGCGGCCTTTAGCTAGCGGCCGTTTCGCCGACCCAGCCGCAGAAACAAGCTTCTTTCACAGCCAACTACCTCCTTTACACGAAAGCTGGCCGGTCACGACCCCTCGGGACCTTGGACCTGGAGCCAGTGTCCGGCCGAGATGAACAGGTTTCCCAAAGCTACCAGCCCTGAACCAACGTCGAAGAGCGGCCGCCTGCCCAGAAGCGGCCAGCCCCGGCCGTCTTTTTGCTCCAGCGCCGCCTGACGCAGTAGCTCCTCTCGCCTTTGCCGCTCAAGCTCAAGCTCCAGAAGGTTAAGCAAACCGGACAAAAAAATCCTCCATTCTTTCACTCGACAAGCTCCGGGGCCGGGCCCGGCTGGGCCGGCAACGCCCAGGCCCGAGACCCGGAGTCGGCCAGGCTCTGGACGCACTCCCAGAAGGCGCTGTCCGGACTCACGACGGACCTCTGCCACAGGTCGGCAAGCCCCGCCCGGCACCGCTCCACGTAGGAATCCTCGGGCCGTTCCCGGTAGAAGGCGCTCTCGGCCGCCGGCCGAGGGGACGCCGCCTGCGGGCCGGCCGGGCCGGCGGCCGTGGACTGCCAGATGTAGGCGGCCCCCGCGCACGCCAGGGCCGCGAGTCCCTAGGCCCTGAGCTGGTAAATTACGCCCACGGCCGGATGTTGACGTTCACCCGGAAGAGGTTGTCCGGGTCGTACTTCGCCTTAAGCCGGGCCAGCCGCTCATAGTTCGGGCCGTAGCCCGTTCGGGCCGCCCGCTCGCCGCTGTCGGCCTCGTCGTTAACGTAGGCCCCGCCGGTCGAAAACGGCTCAAGCCCCCGCCACATGTCCCGGACCCAGCCCACGTGGGGTTCGGCCGGGCCATCAAGCCACATCCCGATGATGCTTACTAAAAACCCCGAGCGGTGGGCAAAGGCGGTCGCCTCGGGCCCAACCCGGCTTACCGCGCCGGCCAGCGGCTGAATCAGGACCAGCGACCTGGGGGACGTAAACTCGCCGCAGCACCCGGCAATCACCCCAATGGCCTCAGCCGAAAGGTCGGTTATCACCGACGACTTCCAGTAGTGGCGGGCCCCGAAGGGGGCCGCATCATCCAGCATCCGCTGGACCTGGACATAGGGCATCGGCCCGGTCATGTCCATAAGGGGCCGCCCGAACCGGGCCAGGGGCTCGGCCAGCCTTCGGCCCTCCTCCACCGGCCCGCAGTGGCAGACGGCGATCCCCACCACCGGCACCCCTTCGGGGGAGGTCAGGCAGGCGGCAAAGGCGTTGAACTCATCGGGCGTCCCGGCCAGGTACTTCCGGTAAGACCGCAGAATCTCCGGCGCCCGGGAAAGGGGATAAAGAATGAGCCCCCCAAAGACGGCCGGACCGACCGGGTGGAGCCGGTAGGTAAATTCAGTTACAACCCCAAAGTTGTGCCCGGCGCCCCTCAGCGCCCAGAAGAGGTCGGGATTTTCGGCCTGGCTTGCCCGCCGGACCTGCCCGTCGGCGGTGACCACTTCGGCCTCAAGCAGGTTGTCACAGGCCAGGCCGTATTTGCGCATCAGCCAACCGATGCCCCCGCCCAGGGTCAGGCCGGCGATGCCGGTATCGGAGATGGTCCCCATGGTCGTGGCCAGGCCGAAATCCTGGGTCTGGGCGTCGAACTCCCCGAGTCTGAGGCCGGGCTGGGCCCGGACCGTCTGCGCTTCGGGGTCAACTTTGAGCCCTTTAAGGCCCGAAAGGTCCAGCATCAGGGCCCCATCGGCCACGGCATTGCCGGCGACGTTGTGGCCCCCGCCCTTTATGCTTAAAAGCAGCCCCTTTTCCCGGGCAAAAGCGACAGCTTTTGCCACATCCGCCGCACCCTTGGGCCGGATGATTAGGGACGGCCGCCGGTCGATCAGGGCGTTAAAGACCTTTCGGGCTTCGTCATAATCGGCGTCTTTTGAGGTTATCACCCGGCCCGAAATGGTGCCCCTTAAGGCCTCAACCTCCGACCTTCCCAGGCCGAGCTCAATGCCATCTAACCTCAGAGCCTTGTACGTTTCCACGGTATCCCCTTTCGGTAATCTTGTCGGACAAAAGTTATGCCCGGCCGCTCTAAGCTTATTACGGGAGGTTGGCGACCATTACATCGTGGAAAATACGGATCTTTTAAAAACGACCAGAAGTTCTATCCGTACTTGAGGGTCGGGCCCCGGCGCTGGGGGCGCAATATTGCGCCCCCAGCAACCCGGTCAAAGACCCTCCTTGCTACATCGGCCGCCAGAGCTGGGCGTTGCTATAGCTGTCAAAGAAGGCATCAAAGCGAGCGAGTTTGCCCTGACGGTAGGTGAAGATGTGGACCCAGTCGAATTCTCCCCGGCGGCCGGTCGTCTTTGCCCGCGCGGCCTCGTGGCCCAGTACGACGACCTTATCGCCCGAGGCGATAAACTCGTCCGGGCTGAAGACCTCAAACTCGTAGTTTTCCCCAAGCTTGCGGAACCATTCGGCCACGGCGGCCTTGCCCTTATGCTGGCCCCCCTCGGGCCCCGCCTCGACCGGGGAGTGCACCACCCACTGGATGTAGTCGGTCATCAGTTCAAGGAGACCGGGGATGTCGCCCTGCATGACGGCCGCATATCCCTGCTTGGCCAGCTCGATATTGCTCTGAGACATCTTTCTCTCCCCGTTTTAATTTTTTTAGACGGCGGGTGGGATGTTATGGTTCATCCGGAAGAAGTTGTCAGGGTCCCACTGTGCCTTAACCTGCCTGAGCCGCTTCCAGGCCGGTCCGTAGGCGGCCGACGGAACCCGGCCGGCCTCGTCGGCAGTCATAAAGTTAATGTAGATGCCGCCGGTCGCATCCGGCTCCGTCGCC
>DAOUCL010000026.1:0-14071 GCA_034432015.1 Dehalococcoidia bacterium | reverse complement strand
GGACCGGGACTGCCGTCCAGGTGGACGACCTGGCCCGGGCCATTCGGGATGCCCGGAAGGGCCGGGTAGAATTCCGCCTTGACCGAAGCGGAAACATCCATGTCCCCATCGGCAAGGTGAGCTTTACCGAACAGCAGCTTTTAGAGAATCTGGCGGCCGTCATCGACGCCGTCCTGCAGGCCCGGCCGCCCGGGGCCAAGGGTCAGTTCATCCGGTCGGTAACCATCTGCACCACCATGGGGCCGGGCATCAAGCTGGATGTGCCGGCGACCCTTGCCCTGCCGAAGGCGGCCTGATAAGATATTTTTTAGCCTTAGAACCGAATATCGGGCCGGAGACCGCAGGTGCCCGCGGGCCTAAAGGGGCGGCCAGGCCCCGCCTGCCGAGGCTAACAGCATTGCCGGCGGCCGGCTGGCGGCCGCGGCTAAGCCCTGGGTTTCCGGCCCGGGGTTAATTTTTAACGGGAGGGCCGATGCCGAGACCGGAGAAGGTTGACAAAGTAAACGAAATCGCCCGGCTCCTTAAATCCGCCGACTTCGTGGTCCTGACCCAGTTCAGCGGCCTGTCGGTGCCGGAGATGAACGAGCTGCGCCGGCGGCTTAAGGAAGCGGGGGCGCAATACCACGTCGTGAAGAATACCCTGACCCGAATCGCCGCCGAGCAGGTCGGCCGGTCCGAGCTGGTCCAGTTCCTCCAGGGCCCCACGGCCATCGCCTTCGGCTTCGGGGACGAAGTGGCCCTGGCCCGAACCCTCATCGAGTACGAGCGGGTGACCCGAGGGGCCCTAAAGGTGGTGGCTGGGCTGATGGACGGCCGGGTCCTGACCCCGGCGGAGCTGAGCACCCTGGCTTCCCTTCCGCCCAGGGCCGAACTCCTCGCCCAGGTGGTTGGGGGAATGCAGGCGCCCCTTTACCGCCTGGCCGGGGCCCTCTACAGCCTGCTGGCCGGGGTGGTCTGGGCCCTGGAGGCCCGCCGCCGACAGCTCGAAGAGGGGGCCGGGGAGCCGGCTACGCCGGTCCCGGCCGAAACTTGAAACGAAAGGAGTGCTAGACCGATGGCCACCAAGGTTGACCAGGCAATTGAGCTTATCAAGAGTATGACGGTCCTCGAGCTGGCCGAGCTGGTCAAGCGGTTCGAGGCCGAGTTTGGGGTCAGCGCCGCCCCGGTGGTGGCGGCCGCCCCCGCCGCGGCCACGGCGGCCGCCGGTGCCCCGGCCGCCCCCGCCGCCCCAGCCGAGGAGAAGACCGAGTTTACGGTCATCCTCAAGGAGGTCGGGCCGAATAAGATAAACGTAATTAAGGCGGTTCGGGAACTCACCAACCTGGGCCTTAAGGAGGCCAAGGACCTGGTGGAGGCGGCACCCAAGCCGGTCAAGGAGGGTATCAGCAAGCCCGAGGCTGAGGCCGCCAAGAAGAAGCTGGAAGAGGCCGGGGCCGTCGTCGAAATCGTCTAACTCCCTTGGCCCCAGGCTGGCACTACCGGTGCTCGGGGTGTGGGGCACAACCGACGGCGGCCCCGCCCGACTGGGTCTGCGCCTGCGGCCGGCCCCTGGACCTCGGCTGGGAGTCGGCCGAAGCCCGGGCCGAGTTTCTGGCCGGGGCGGCCGATTTGAGCCTGGGGGAAGGGCGCACCCCCGTGGTGGACCTGCCCCGGGTGGCGGCCCGCCTCGGCCTCCGGCGGGTCCGGGCTAAGCTTGAGCTGGGAAATCCCACCGGGTCGTTTAAAGACCGGGGCGCTTGGCTGCTGATTGCGGCCGCCCGATTTTTGGGGGCGGCCGAAGTCGTGGAGGATTCCTCGGGCAACGCCGGGGCCGCCGTTGCCGCCTACGCCGCCCGGGCGGGCCTTAAGGCCCACATCTTCGTCCCGGCCGATACGCCCCCGGCGAAACTGGCCCAGGCCCGGGCCTACGGCGCCCAGGTTGTGCCCGTGCCCGGGAGCCGGGAGGCCGCCGCCCAGGCGGCCGTTAATTTTGCCCGGGAAAAGGGCCTTTTTTATGCCTCCCACAACCGTTCCCCGTTCTTTACCGAGGGCCTGGTGAGCTTCGGGGAGGAGCTCCTTCGGCTAGACCCGCCCCCTTTAGACCTCGTTGTGCCCGTGGGCAACGGCTCCCTGGTGGCCGCGACCTGGCTGGCTTACGAGCGGGCGGGCTTCCGGTCGCCCCGAATTCACGGGGTTCAGGCCGAGGCCTGCGCGCCCCTGGTCGAGGCCTGGGAGCGGGGCCTCCCTGAGCCGGTACCCATCAGCCCGGGGCCGACGGTGGCCGGGGGCATCCGGGTGGAGCGGCCGCCCCGGGGAGCCCAGGTCCTGGGCATGGTCCGGGCCGCCGGCGGCTCATTAGTCAAGGTCGGCGACGCCGAAATCCTCGACTGGGCCCGGTTTCTGGCCGAAAGGGAGGGCATCCTCGCCGAGCCCACCTCGGCCGCGGCCTTCGCCGGCCTGGCCAGGCTGGTGGCCCTGGGTCGGCTGGGGCCCGGGGCCGAGGCGGTAGTGCCGGTTACGGGCAGCGGCCTCAAAACCGTCGCCGCCTGAGGCCGGCCGGTGTGTTAAAATGGGCCGGCGAAACCCCTAAGTTTACCAAGGAGGGCGGCCGATGCAGGGTTCCTTCGAGACCCCGGGGGCGACGTCCAGGGGCGCGGTGGCCAACACCACCTACCGGCCGGCTTTCCGGGGTCGGCGGTTTGGGATAAGTACGACCCATTACTTGGCCACCATGGCCGGCTTGAAAATTTTAGAGCAGGGCGGAAATGCCGTCGATGCCGGGGTTGCGGCCGGCATCGCCTTAAACGTTGTCGAGCCCCATCTTACTACCTTCGGCGGGGTTGCGCCCATCATGGTTTACCTGGCCGAAAAGGCCCAGGTCTTAACCGTGAGCGGCCTGGGCCGCTGGCCCCGGGCGGCGACCCTGGGCTATTACTTAAAGGCCTATCGGGGGGACCTTCCCGAGGGGATCGCCCGGACGGTGGTCCCGGCCGCCTGCGATGCCTGGCTTACGGCCCTGGAAAATTTCGGGACCATGGGCTTTGCGGAGGTGGTGGGCCCGGCCTTAGAGCTTGCGGCCGAAGGTTTTATCGTTTACCCGAGGCTTGAGGCGGCCATCTCGGCCCAGGCCGAAAGGCTAAAGGGCTGGCCGACCTCGGCGCAGGTCTTTTTGCCCGGGGGTGAGGTTCCCCGGGTGGGTCAGGTTTTCCGCCAGCCTGAGCTTGCCCGGACCTTTGAGGCCTTGATTTCGGCCGAGGGCAAGGGCCGCCGGCTTGGGCGTGAGGCCGGGATCCGGGCGGCCCGGGACTATTTTTACCGGGGGCCTTTAGCCGAGGAGATGGTCAGCTTCTGCCGGGAGCAGGGCGGGCTTTTAAGCCTTGAGGACCTGGCCGAATTTTCGGTCAAGGTTGAGGACCCGGTGATGACGGATTATCGGGGCTGCCGGGTGTATGCCTGTGGGCCGTGGTGTCAGGGTCCGGTGGTGGCCCAGACGTTGAATCTACTGGAAGGTTTTGACCTGAAGGTCCTTGGGCACAACACGGCCGAGTATCTGCACGTTCTGGTAGAGGCATTAAAGCTTAGCTTTGCCGACCGGGAGGCCTACTATGGGGACCCCGAGTTTGTGAAGGTGCCTATGGATGTGCTTTTAAGCAAAAACTATGCGGCCGGGCGGTGCAAGCTGGTTCGGCCGGATAAGGCGTGGGCGGGGCTTCCGCCGGCGGGGGAGACTGGGGTTGAGCCGGGGCCTGAGCCTGTGGTGAAGGCGGGGCCGGCCGAGGCCGACACAAGCTATGTTTGTGTGGTGGACAGTAAGGGGAATGCCTTTTCGGCGACGCCGAGCGACCCGGCCCTGAGCAGTCCTTTGGTGCCGGGCTGGGGTTTTAGCCTTTCGTCCCGTGGGAGCCAGTCGTGGCTGGACCCCCGCCATCCGTCGTGCCTTGGGCCGTGGAAGCGGCCGAGGCTTACGCCCAACCCGGCCTTGGCTTTGGGTCCCCAAGGCCAGATTATCCCCTTCGGCTGTCCGGGTGGGGACGGGCAGACCCAGGCGATGGTTCAGGTCTTCGTCAACCTCATCGACTTTGGGATGAACCCCCAGGAGGCCGTCGAAGCCCCGCGGGTCATCTCCCTGAGCTTTCCCAACTCCTTCTGGCCCCATGCGTACTACCCTGGTCGGCTTTTTGTGGAGGGTCGGATTGGGGCGGATGTTCGGGCCGGGCTGCTGGCCCGGGGTCATGAGGTTGTTGTCTGGCCGGACTGGACGCCGGCGGCGTGTGCGGTCTGTCTGATTGTGGCCGAACCCGGGCTTGGACGGGTGGAGGCCGGGGCCGACCCCCGCCGGGACTCCTACGCCGCTGGCTGGTAAAGGAGGTAGCCGATGGCCGAAGACCGCCGTTTTAGCTATGAGGGCCTCTGGGCCCCCAAGGCCGCCCGGCCGGCGGTGCGGGGCCGGGGGGCGGGCGGGACCCGCATCGACTTGGCCGGGGGCCGGCCCGACCCCGCCTCGTTTCCGTATGCGGAGCTGGCCGAGGCGACCCGGCGGGTGCTGGCCCAGGACGGGGCGGCCGCCCTTAATTACGGCGAACCCCTGGGCTTTATCGGCCTCCGGGAACTGTTGGCCGAAAAGTACCGCCGGGATGAGGGCGCCCGGGTCGACGCCGACAACTTTTTGATAACTAATGGGTCGGCCCACGCCCTCCAGCTCGTCGTTGAGGCCCTGGTGGGGCCGGGCGACCCCATTATTTGTGAGGCCCCGACCTGGATGGGGGCCGTCCACACCTTTCGGGTCCAGCGGGCCGAGGTCCTTACGGTGGACCTGGACACAGACGGCATAAACCTTGACCAGCTCGAAGATATCCTTCGCCGTCTGAAGCGGGAACGCCGCCAGGCAAAGTTTATCTACACCATCCCGACCTTCCAGAATCCCACGGGCCTTACGATGCCCCTGCCCAAACGGCGGCGGCTGCTGGAGCTGGCCCTGGAATACGGGACGCCCATCGTCGAAGACGACGCCTACGGTGACCTCCGCTTTGAGGGGGAGCCCCAGCCTTCCCTGCTCGGCCTGGATGCGGCCGGGGCGGTAATCAAGCTGGGCACGGTGTCTAAGATCCTGGCCGCGGGTCTGCGGCTCGGGTGGATTATCGCCCCCAAAGAGGTTATCGGCCACTTCTTGACGGTCAAGCTGGACGGCGGAACGAACCCGTTTGTGTCTCGGGTGGCGGCCGAGTACCTGCGGGAGCATATGGATGCCCACATCGGGGAGCTTATCGAAGTTTACCGCCGGAAGCGGGATGCGATGCTGACCACCCTGGGGGAATATGCCCCTCAGGGCTGCCGCTGGACCCGGCCGGAGGGGGGCTTTTTCGTCTGGCTTAAACTGCCGGCCGGCACCAGCCTCGGGCGGCTTTCGGAGCTGTGCGCCCAGAACGGGGTGGGCTTTATGCCCGGGACCGCCTGCTACCCGGACGGCCGGGGCGAAGATGCCATCCGGCTGGCTTACAGCTTCCCCACGGTCGAGGAGATCCGGGAGGGCACCCGCCTCCTCTGCGAGGCCATCCGTCAGGCCGGGGGATAAAAAGCCGGGGCAGGCAAGATTGCCTGCCCCGGCCTGATTTTACGTTCCCCTCAGCGGACCACCACGTTGACCAGCCGGCGGGGCACGTAGATAATGCTTACGACCTCCTTGCCGTTCAACTGGGCCTGCACCCGGGGGCTCTTCAGGGCCAGGGCCTTAACCTCTTCCTCGGATATGTCGGCCGGGACGGTGATCCGGTCCCGGACCCGCCCGTTAACCTGGACGGCCAGGGTCACCTCCTCCTCGACCACGAGGGCCGGGTCCCAGGTCGGGAACCGCTGCTGGTGGATGCTGTAGGGGTGGCCGGTCCGGACCCACAGCTCCTCGGCCAGGTGGGGCGTTATGGGGGCCAGCATCAGCATCAGGCTTTCGACGGCCTCCTGCCAGGCCGGGGTTCCCAGCACCGGGGTTTCCCGGAACTTGTAAAGGTGGTTAACAAACTCCATCAGGGCGGCGATGGCCGTATTGAACTGAAACCGTTCCAGGTCGTTGTGGACCTTCTGGATGGTCTTGTGGGTTATCCGGCGCAGGTTGCGGGTGTCGTTCTCGGCGGGCTCCCCGGCCGGGACTTTGCCGGCCCGGATCTCCTCATAAGTGCCCAGCACCAGCCGCCAGACCCGGTTCAGCCAGCGGTAAACCCCGCTGATGCCCGAGTCGTCCCACTCGCCCCCCTGCTCCCAGGGGCCCAGGAACATCAGGTAGGCCCGCACGGTGTCGGCCCCGAGCTCGGCGACGTACGGGTCCGGGGTGATGACGTTGCCCCGGGACTTGCTCATCTTCTGACGCTGGACGATGATATGGCCCTGGTGGTAGAGCCGCAGGAAGGGCTCGTCGAATTTGACCAGGCCCAGGTCCCGCAGGGCCTTTATAAAGAACCGGGCGTAGAGCAGGTGCATGGTGGCGTGCTCGGCCCCGCCGGTGTACTGGTCCACCGGGCACCAGAACTCGACCTTTTTCGGGTCGAAGGGACCATCCTGGTAGTCGGGGCTGGTGTACCTGAGGAAGTACCAGGATGAGTCGACGAAAGTGTCCATCGTGTCGGTCTCCCGCCTGGCCGGGCCGCCACACTTCGGGCAGGTAGTGTTAACGAAGGCCTCGTGGTACTTGAGGGGCGATTCGCCCGTGGGCTTAAACTCGGCGTCCGGGGGCAGCAGGACCGGCAGGTCCTGCTCGGGGACCGGCACGATGCCGCAACTGTCGCAGTAGATGATGGGGATGGGGGTGCCCCAGTAGCGCTGGCGGGAAATGAGCCAGTCCCGGAGCCGGTAGGCCACCGTCCGCTTGCCAAGGCCGTGCTGCTCGATGTAGTCGGCGATGGCCGCCTTGCCCCGGTCGCTGGGCAGGCCGTCGAAGGGGCCGGAATTGACCATAATGCCGGGGTCGACGTAGGCCTCGGTCAACTCCTCACCCTGCCAGCCCGGCGGGGCGATGACCACCTTGATGGGGAGGCCGAATTTCTTGGCGAACTCCAAGTCCCGCTGGTCGTGGGCCGGCACGCCCATGACGGCGCCGGTGCCGTAGGTGAGGAGCACGTAGTCGCCGATGAAGATGGGCACCCGCTCCCCCGAGAGGGGGTTCCGGCAGTAGGCGCCGATGAAGACCCCCGTCTTTTCCCGCTCGGTGGAGAGCCGCTCGATCTCGCTTTCCCGGCGGGTCTGCTCAATGTAAGCCTCCACCTCCGGCCACCGGTCGGGGGTGGTAAGCTTCGGGACGAGGGGGTGTTCCGGGGCCAGGACCATAAAGGTCACCCCGTAGATGGTGTCGGGGCGGGTGGTGAAGACCCGAATCACCTCGGGATGCCCCTCGACGGGAAAAGCCACCTCGACCCCTTCGCTCCGGCCGATCCAGTTTTTCTGCATCAGGATGGTCTTTTCCGGCCAGTCGATGACCTTGGAGAAATCAAGGAGCTCTTCAGCGTATTTGGTTATCCGGAAGAACCACTGCTCTAAGTCCCGCTTGATAACCGGGGTACCGCACCGTTCGCACAGGCCATCGATTACCTGCTCGTTGGCCAAAACCGTCTGGTCCTTGGGGCACCAGTTGACGGGGGCCAAAGCCCGGTAGGCGAGGCCGGCCTCGTAAAACTTCAGGAAGAACCACTGGTTCCACTTGTAGTATTCGGGCAGGCAGGTGATTACCTCCCGGGACCAGTCGTGGGCCGGGCCCATAGACTTAAGCTGGCGGCGCATGTTTTCGATGTTGCGCATGGTCCAGGTGTAAGGGTGGATGCCGTAGCGGATGGCCGCGTTTTCGGCCGGAAGGCCGAAGGCGTCGAAGCCCATGGGGTACAGGACATTGAAGCCCTGCATCCGGCGGAAGCGGGCGTGGGCGTCCGAGGGGGCCATCGCGTACCAGTGGCCGATGTGCAGGTCGCCGGAGGTGTAGGGGAACATGGTAAGCATGTAAAACTTGGGCCTGGACGGGTCCTCGGCCGCCCGGTATATGCCGTCTTCTTCCCAACGCTTCTGCCATTTCGGTTCGATCTCTTGAGGCCGGTATTTTTCGACCATCAGGCGCACCTCCGTGTGAAATTTAAAGCTCCCGTCCCTCGGGACGGGAGCTTTAGCTTAATTCGACTCCCGCGGTACCACCCGAGTTGACGCCGGCGCGGCGGTGGGCCGACGTCCCCTCAGCCGCGCTAACGGGCGGACCCGGCCGGACCTACCGGCCGCCGTCGGGCGGGTTTCGGCCCGGCTGCTCAGGGGCGAGTTCGGGAGCCTGCTCCGCCGGGCTTTCACCGGACCCCGGCTCGCTGGGCGAGCGCCAGCCTCCCTACTACTCCCCGTCGGCGCAGTAAAATCTTACCCTTTCCGTCTAACGGATTATCACACCGGCCCGACGCTGTCAAGGCCCGCCCTTGCTTCTTAAGCCAGGCGTGCTGGAGCTGGAGGACCTGGGGGTCGCCCGACGGGACCAGAGACTCGAACCGGAGCCGGCCCTTGCCCGCCTCGGCAACCAGCCGCTTGCGAATCGTAAATCTGATAACGAACGTTTCGGGTCATAGTCGATGACGTCGTTTTCAAGCACGAAGACCACCGTCCCCCCCCGTAACTGGGCCGACCGGCCGGCGCCGAAAAATTCCGTCTGCTGAACCTCCGGCTGACCATTGCCTGACACCTCCCGTTAAGGGGAATAGGGTCCGTGCTGGTATAAAGGCTTTCCGTAAGCCGGGCTCAGGGCTTGTTGCGTATGCCGCCGCCATTAACTATAATTGCGGTGAGCGAATAGCTGCGGTCCCGTTAAAGCCGGGTCCGGGCTCGGACGGATTGGGGGATGTCTGTAGAGCCGGTTCTGGAAGTTAAAAACCTGAAGACTTACTTTTTCACCAGGGAAGGAATCGTCCGGGCCGTCGACGGCGTATCCTTTGAGGTGGGGAAGGGCGAGGCCCTTGGGGTGGTCGGGGAGAGCGGTTGCGGCAAGAGCGTGACTTCCCTTTCCATTATGCGGCTTGTCCCCTACCCGGGCCGCATCATCGAAGGGCAGGTTATTCTCTACCGCAACGGCCAGGCGGTGGACTTGACGGAGCTTCCCGAGGAGGAGATGCGCCACATTCGGGGGAACGTTATCTCAATGATCTTCCAGGACCCGATGACCTCCCTGAATCCGGTCCTCACGGTCGGTTTCCAGGTTGCCGAACCCCTCCAGGTTCACCTGGGCCTGAGTCCGGCCGAGGCCCGGCAGCGGGCCGTGGAGCTTCTCCGACGGGTGGGCATCCCCGACGCCGAGCGGCGGCTGGACGACTACCCCCACCAGTTTTCGGGGGGTATGCGCCAGCGGGTGATGATTGCCATGGCCTTGGCCTGCAACCCGAAGCTGCTTATCGCCGACGAGCCCACCACCGCCCTGGATGTGACCATTCAGGCCCAGATCCTCGACCTGATCATGCGCCTGAACCGGGAGCTGGGCACCGCCGTGATTTTGATCACCCACGACCTTGGGGTCGTGGCCGAGCTCTGCCACCGGGTCGTCGTCATGTACGCCGGCCGAATCGTGGAGGCGGCCGACGCCGACAGCCTCTTTAACAGCCCCAAGCACCCTTACACCGTCGGTCTGATGGGGTCGGTGCCCCGCCTCGGCCCGAAGGTTAAAGAGCGGCTTAAACCGATTCGGGGGCTGCCCCCCAGCCTGCTCAACCCCCCGGCCGGCTGCCGCTTCCGCCCCCGCTGTCCCTACGCCGAAGCCCGGTGTGCCGAGGAGCCCCCGATGGTCCAGGTGGGGGCTGACCATCGGGTTGCGTGCTGGCTCTATGTCTGAAGAGAAGTCCCTCGCCCACCCCCCGACTTCGGGCCCCGCCGCCCGGGATGTTCTGCTTTCGGTTCGGGAGCTTAAAAAATACTTTAAAGTTGGCGGCGGATTTCTCAAAAAGCCGGCTATCGTCCGGGCGGTGGATGGGGTAAGCTTTGACATCCGGCGGGGCGAAACGTTTGGGCTGGTGGGGGAGTCCGGTTGCGGCAAGACCACCCTCGGCCAGACGATTATTCGCCTTTACGAGCCGGACGGCGGCCAGGTCGTTTTCGACGGCCACGACATCACCCACCTGCCTGAGGGCCGGCTTCGGCCCCTGCGGCGGGGGATGCAGATGGTCTTCCAGGACCCTTATTCGTCCTTAAATCCCCGGATGACGGTGGGGGCCATCGTCGCCGAGCCTTTAGAGATCTTTAAAGTTGGCACCCGGGCCGAGCGGGAGGCCAGGGTTAAGGAGCTTTTGCGGGTCGTCGGCCTCAACGCCTACTTTGTCAACCGCTACCCCCACGAATTTTCGGGCGGCCAGCGCCAGCGCATCGGCATCGCCCGGGCCCTGGCCCTCCGGCCGAAGCTGGTGGTCTGCGACGAGCCGGTTTCGGCCCTGGACGTCTCCATTCAGGCCCAAGTGCTCAACCTGCTTAAGGACCTCCAGGCCGAGTTTAACCTGACCTATCTATTCATCGCCCACAACCTGGCCGTCGTAGCTTACATAAGCGACCGGGTGGGCGTCATGTACTTGGGCAAACTGGTGGAGGTCGGCCCGACCCTCACCATCATGAACAACCCGAGGCACCCGTACACTTTGGCCCTCCTTTCGGCGGTGGCCGTTCCCGACCGCCGGTATAAAAAGCAGCGAATCATCCTGCCGGGGGATGTGCCGAGCCCGATAAACCCGCCCGCGGGGTGCCGCTTTCACACCCGCTGCCCCATCGCCCGGCCGGAATGCTCGGAGGTCGAGCCCGAGCTCCGGGAGGTGGGCCCCGACCACCTGGTCGCTTGCCACTACGCCGAGGTCGCCCCGGTGGAGCTAAAAGGAGTGGGGGGTTAATACTATGCTCCGGTATGCGCTCAGCCGAATCTTAATGATTCCGCCCACCCTGCTGGCGATGTCTTTGATCATTTTCGTCGTCATGCACAACACCCCCGGCTCGCCCCTTCAACCCGAGGGGGCCAACCCCCTCAGCCCCGAGGACCTTAAAAATCTGGCGGCGGCCTGGGGCCTCGACCGGCCCCTCCACGAACAGTACATTAACTTTCTGGTAAAGGCCGTCCAGCTCGATTTCGGCTACAGTTACAGTTACCGAACCAGTAAGGTCACCGAGATAATTGCCCGGACTTTCCCGGTCTCCCTGCACCTTGGGACCATGGCCCTGCTCTTTGCGGTGGTGGTGGGGATGACCCTGGGCATCCTGGCCGCCATCAACCAGAACGGCCCCATCGACTATTTCTGTACTTTTACGGCCATGCTGGGAGTGGCCACCCCCAATTTCGTTCTGGCGGTGATTTTGATAATCGTTTTTGTTATACTTTTGCCCGTTATCCCCCGGACCGGCGGCTGGGACCAGCCGGTGGACTGGGTCCTGCCCACCATCACCCTGGGCCTGGGACCCATGGCCATTATCGCCCGGTACACCCGCTCCAGCATGGTCGACGTCATCCGCTCCGACTACGTCCGGACGGCCCGGGCCAAGGGCCTCTCCGAGGGGCGGGTGATTCTGGTCCACGTCCTTAAAAATGCCCTAATTCCCCCGGTGACCATCCTGGGCCCCCTCTTTGCGGCGGTAGGCACGGGCTCCCCCTTCGTCGAGCTCATCTTTCGGGTGCCCGGCATGGGGCGGTTCTTCGTGCAGAGCCTGCTGGCCCGGGACTACCCAATGATCATGGCCGTCTTTTTACTGTTCGGGGCCTTTGTGGTCATCATGAACCTGGTGGTGGACCTGGTGTACGGCTTCCTTGACCCGAGGATCCGGTACGACTAAGGAGGTCCTAGGATGCAGCTTTTCGAAGCCGACCCCCGGGCCCGACTGGAAAGGGCCCTGACCGTACCGAGTGCCCCCGAAGAGGAGCTGGAGTGGGTGCCAGCCCGCCGGGCGAGCCTTTGGGGCGACGCCCTGCGGCGGCTGGTACGTAACCGGCTGGCCATGTTCGGGCTGGCCGTCATCCTTTTCTTCTCGTTCCTGGCGATTTTTGCCCCCCTCATTGCCCCCCACGACTACGCCGAACAATTCTGGGACCACATTGCCGAGTATCCGTCGTGGCAGTTTCCCCTGGGCACCGACCTTAACGGCCGGGATATGCTCAGCCGGATGATCTACGGGGCCCGGGTCTCCATGACGGTGGGATTGGTGGCCCAGTTTATCGTCGTTCTGATCGGGGTGCCCATCGGGGCCATCGCCGGGTACTACGGGGGTAAGGTGGACACCGTTATTATGCGGCTGGTTGACATAATGTATGCGTTTCCCACGTTGCTCTTCGTCATCCTGATAATGACCATGCTGGGCAAAGGGCTTTTTAATATTTTTATTGCCATCGGCCTGGTGGGCTGGGTCACCCTGAGCCGGCTGGTGCGGGCCCAGATTCTCTCCTTGCGGGAGAAGGATTTTGTTAAGGCCGCCCGGACGATGGGGGCCTCCGGCGGGCGGATAATTTTGCGGCATCTGCTGCCCAATGCCCTCACCCCGATAATCGTCGCCGTAACCTTCGGCATTCCCCAGGCGATCTTCACCGAGGCCGCCCTCAGTTTCATCGGGGTGGGGATCAACCCGCCGACCCCATCCTGGGGCCAGATGGTAGGCGAATATCAGCAGTATATTCGGTCGTACTGGCACATGTCGCTCTTTCCGGCCCTGGCCATCGGACTGCTGATGCTGGCCTTTACGTTCTTCGGGGACGGCCTCCGGGACGCGCTGGACCCGCGCATGAACGAGTAACCTTAACGGGCGGATATCATCCGACGGTCCTGAAGCGCCAAGACTTGACAAAATCGGTGAATTTAATTATTATCATGCCAAATCAGACCGCAGGTTAAACGAAACTCGCGAGAAAGGAGGCAGGCCACATGTCGGATATTTTTCGCTGGTGGGAAGATGAGGAGCAGCTTAAGCTTTTGGCTCAGCGGTTTCAAGCGGTTCGGCTCGGCCGGCGGGAGTTCTTGGCGATAGTTGCGGCGGCCGCGGCCGCCGGCGGCTACGCCTGCGCCCCGACTCAACAGCCCCAGCAGCCCAAGCCCGAGGAATTGGGGGAGAAGCTGGCCAAGGAGCAGGTTTTCCGGACCAATACGGAGCAGGACCCGGCCAGCCACGACTTTAACAAAGACCTTTACTGCGGCGGCTTTGCCAACCTATTCGCCGGCCTTACCATGTTCGACCCGAACTTCGACGTTCAGCCCGATATCGCCGAGCGCTGGGAGCCCAACGCCGACGGCTCGGTCTGGACCTTCTACTTGCGCAAGGACAGCCGCTGGTCCAACGGCGACCCGGTAACGGCCCACGACTTTGAGTGGTCCTTTAAGCGCCAGCTTGACCCCCGCACCGCCGCCCCTTACGCCGGCTTTCTCTATGACCTCAAAAATGCTGAGGCCGTGAACCAGAAAAAGATTGACGACATCAATGCCATCGGCGTCAAAGCCAAGGACGATTACACCCTGGTCTGCGAACTGGAAGGTCCCCGGGGCTACTGGCCGGTGCTCACGTCGTACATTGCGGCCCTGCCGTCCCACCGCAAATCCGTTGAAAAATACGGCGATGCCTGGACCGACCCGAACAAGGTCCCCGAGGTCGTGAGCAACGGTCCCTTCAAACTGGTCCGGTGGGAGCACGACAAGGTCTATGAGGTTGTCAAAAACCCGAACTACTGGAAGGCGAAGGATATAAAGCTTGAGCGGGTGGTCGTTCCGGTCATCGGCAGTGCGGCCAGCCAGCTGGCCTACGAGAACAACGAGATCGACTGGCACTTCCGGGTGCCCCTGGGGGAGTGGCGGCGGGTTCAGGCCGACCCGAAACTTTCAAAGGAGATAATCAAGTTCGACCTGGTGGGCACCTTTTACCTGGAGCTGGGCGTAAAATACAAACCCTGGGACGATAAGCGGGTCCGCCAGGCGGTGGCCCACGCCATCGACCGGGAGCGGATCGTTAACGCCGTCCTGCAGGGGCTCGGCCGACCGGCCTATACCTTTAACCCGCCGGGCTGGTGGGGCTTCAACCCGAGGATAACTAAGGACCACCCCCTGGTGAAGTACGAGGGCAAGGACGCCATCAAGTACCTGCAGGGCACCCC
>DAOUCL010000025.1:0-13419 GCA_034432015.1 Dehalococcoidia bacterium | reverse complement strand
GCCTCGTTCAAGCCAGCGCCCAAGCGCTGCTTAGCAGCGCTTAGGACCGTCGAATGCCCCCTGCCCACAAACTCGGCGGCCCCCTTCGGGGGGCAGTCCAGCCCAGCGGCCTTTGGCCGCTTCTGATTTCGAGGGCCCTGAGCCGGACCTGGGGGTGGGCCGGGGGGCTTTTTCCAGTTCCCGGAGTCTGGCATCCTCTTCAGGGGTCAGTCGGATAAATATCGGCGCACTCAGACCCACAGTATACCGCATGGGGACTTAAGCCGATAAGTTGACCGGCCTGATTTGCGGCCAATCTGTGCTAAACTTTTCCGGCGGGGTCGAGCCGGAGGGAAATTATGTTGGAGCCTATCCACGTCGGACGGCAGCCTATCTCCCTTTACGAGGCGAGCGTTGGGCGCGAGTTTGTCGAACAGCTCCGGGCCCTGGCCGCCAACCTGCGGGGCGTTCGGGTCCTCCACCTGAATGCCACCCCCTACGGCGGGGGGGTCGCCGAAATCCTGCGGTCGAAGATCCCCCTCCTTCGGGACCTGGGCCTGAAGGCCGACTGGCGGGTGATCACCGGGGACGAAAGCTTTTTTCGGGTGACCAAGGCCATCCACAACGGCCTACAGGGCGCAAAACGGGAGCTCACCCTGACCGAGCAGGAGGTCTACCTGGCCCACTCCATGCGGAGCGCCCGGTTTCTCGAAGACGATTATGACGTCATTTTCGTCCACGACCCCCAGCCCCTCGCCCTCCGCCACTTTCACGGGCCCGGCCGGGCCAAGTGGGTCTGGCGCTGCCACATCGACACCTCCGAGCCCAATCCTCAGGTCTGGGCCTTTCTCAGGCCGTACGTGGCCGACTACGACGCGGCCGTATTTACCATGGGGTCCTTTGTCCCCCCGGACATTCCCGTCGGCCGGGTGGAAATTATACCCCCGGCCATCGACCCGGAAAGTCCCAAAAACTTAGAGCTTGAGCCGGGCCTGGCCCGCCGGGTTCTTCAGTGGATCGGGGTCGACCTGGAACGGCCCCTTATCACCCAGGTGAGCCGCTTCGACCCCTGGAAGGACCCCCTGGGGGTCATCGCCGCCTACCGCCTGGCCAGGCAAGAAGTTCCCGACCTCCAGCTGGCCCTGGTGGGCTCCATGGCCCTGGACGACCCGGAGGGTTGGGAAATCTACCACCAGGTGCAGGAGGTGGCCCGCCGGGACCCAGGGGTCTATATCTTCACGAACCTGACCGGGGTAAGCAACATCGAAGTCAACGCCTTTCAGCGGCTCTCCCGGGTCATCTTGCAAAAGTCCATCCGGGAAGGCTTCGGCCTGGTGGTTTCCGAAGCCCTCTGGAAGGGGACCCCGGTAGTGGCCGGCCGGGCCGGGGGCATCCCCCTCCAGGTCCAGGACGGGGTGAGCGGCTTTCTGGTCGACACCGTTGAGGCGTGCGCCGAGCGGACCGTCTGGCTCCTGCGCCACCCCGAGGAGGCCCGGGCCTTCGGCGCCCGGGGCCGGGAGCATGTGCGCCGGCATTTCCTCTTGCCCCGGCTTATCGCCGACGAACTTCGGCTGGCCGCCGACCTGTTAGGCATCCGGCCGCCGGATGTCTCGCCGGCGGCCCAGGTGGGCCTTCCGGGCGAACTGCGGGACCCAGTCTGCGGCCGCCGCCTGGAGGCCGAAACGGCCTTGCCGGCGGACCACGCCGGGGAGACGTATCACTTCTGTTCGGCGGCCTGCCGGCGGGAATTTGAGGATAAACCCGAACGCTTCCTCCGGGGCGCGGCCCCCAACGGCCGGCCCAGGCCCGGCTGAGGGCGGCCCTCAGGCGGCCTGGCGGCGGCCGATGGCCCGCATTACCGCCAGCAAAAGCACCGCCCCGATGACCGCCATGATAAGGTGGGTGATCCCCAGCGGCCCGCCCGGGCGGTGGCCCGTAAGGAGAATGTAAAGGGCCGTTCCGATGAGGGAGCCGGCCAGCCCGATTAAAAGGTCCCCGACCAGGCCATACTGGTTGCCCATAAGCTTATCGGCCACCCACCCCGCAATCAGGCCCACAATGAGCCACGGCAGGAGGGCCAGCACCGCCCCCACCAGGACTATCAGAAAATAAAGGCTCAGTAAGGCCCCGAGGGCCAGCAGAACCAGAACAACCCACACGTCGGTTACCCCTTCCCTTCAGCGGTTTCGGCCGGCCTTTACGGCCGGTCAGTCTTGAGTATAGGCGTACGGGCAGGGACTTGCATCGGACCGGCCCGGCTGGTTACACTTCAGCGAACCGCTTAACGGTCTCAAGTCCGTTCGCAGGAAAGGAGGAACCCGATGGTCTGGCGTTCCCAACCGTCCCTGACCCCCGATGAGGCCCGTCAGCTTCACTACGAGGCCCTTGTCATCGATACCCAGCAGCCGCCCATCACCTACGGCATGGTGTTCACCGAAAGGATGCGCCAGGCCCTCCAGGAGTTCGCCCGGCAGGGCCGCTCCCGGGAGGAGGTCCAGCCCATCCTGGAGGCGATGGCCTGCCGGGAGATTCAGACCTCCGAAGGGGCCCGGCGCCAGTACCTGGACCTGTGGAAGCGGTCCGGGGTCACGGTCGCCTGCGGGACTTATTCGGGCCCTGGACCCATCAGCCAGGCCTACGACCGGGCAATCCGCCGTATTGCCCAGGCCTACGGCATCGTCGAGGCCCTGAACGGGGGGGTAACCATTGTCAAGAAGGCCGCCGACATTGAGCGGGTCCACCGGGAGGGCAAGCACGGCATCATCCTGGATTTCCAGGACACCATCGCCTTCGAGGACGACCTGGACCGAATTGACGTCTTTTACAACCTTGGGGTCCGGATGGTTCAGCTCACGTATAACCTCCAGAACCTGGTCGGCGACGGCTGCACCGAAGCCTACCAGGGCGGCCTCACCTACTTCGGCCGGGAGGTTGTTCGCCGGCTTAACGAGCTGGGCATCCTTGTTGACGTGAGCCACTGCAGTGAGCAGGTCGGTTGGGACGCCCTCAAGGTTTCGACGGCGCCCATCGTCGTCTCCCACTCGGCCGCCAAGGCCGTGGCCTACCACGACCGGGGCAAAAGCGACGACCTGGCCAAGGCCATCGCCGACCGGGGCGGGTATTTCGGGGTGGTGATTGTGCCCGGTTTTATCAGCACCAGTCCCGAGGCAACCTTAGAAAACTTTGCTGACCACATTGAGCACCTGGTGCGGGTTTGCGGCATCGACCACGTGGGCATCGGCACCGACAAGGCCGGGCCCGGACCGGGAACCGAATCCCTTATTGAGTGGCCGCCGGAGATGCCCATGCGCCGGGCAGGAACCTTCGACTGGTCGGGCTTCCGGCGGGAGGAGCACCGGCTTACCCCGGAATACCGGCTCCAGGGGTACGAAACCTTCGCCGACTGGCCCAACATTACCGTCACCCTGGCCCGGCGGGGTTTTAACGAAGATGAACTTCGGAAGCTACTGGGGCTGAACTTTTTGCGGGTCTTCCAGGAAGTTGTGGGCTAAGAAAGGACCGGCCGGAGGGAAAAATGACCCAAGTCGACCCCGCCCTTTTCAAAGGCTTTGAATGGCGCACCATCGGACCCTACCGGGGTGGCCGGGTGGTGGCGGTGGCGGGACACCCCACCGATCCCCTCACATTCTACTTCGGGGCCTGCGCCGGGGGTGTCTGGAAAACCACCGACGGTGGCCTCACCTGGGAGTGCGTCTCCGACGGCTATTTCAACACGGCGGCGGTGGGGGCCATTGCGGTGGCCGAATCCGACCCCAACGTCGTCTACGTCGGGATGGGCGAATGCTGCATCCGGGGTAACGTCTCCCACGGGGACGGGGTATACAAGTCCGCCGACGGGGGGAAAACCTGGGTCCACCTGGGCCTTGCGGATACCCGCCACATCGCCCGAATCCGGATCCACCCGGCGAACCCGGATATCGTTTACGTCGCCGCCCTGGGCCACGCCTACGGCCCGAACGAGGAGCGGGGCGTCTTCCGCTCCACCGACGGCGGCAAGACCTGGGCGCGAATCCTCTACCGGGGCCCGGGCGCCGGGGCCATCGACCTTATCATGGACCCCACTAACCCCCGCATCCTCTATGCCGCCTTCTGGGAGGCCCGCCGCACCTTCTGGAACCTAACCAGCGGCGGCCCCGGGAGCGGGATTTTTAAATCTACCGACGGCGGAGACACCTGGCTCGAACTTACTAACAACCCGGGCCTACCCACCGGCGTAAAGGGTCGCATCGGCCTGGCCATCTCGGCGGCCCGGCCGGAGCGGGTCTGGGCCATCGTCGAGGCGGTGGACGGGGCCGTCTTTCGGTCGGAGGACGGGGGCATGACCTGGGAGCGGCTGAGCGAGCAGGGCGACCTGCGCCGCCGGGCCTGGTACTATCAGCACATCGTGGCCGACCGCCAGGACCCCGAGACGGTATACGTCTTAAACATCGAACTTTGGAAATCCGTTGACGGCGGCCGGACTTTTAATACTATGGCCTCCCCCCACGGCGACCACCACGACCTCTGGATTGACCCCCGCAACCCCAGGCGGATGGTCCTGGGCCACGACGGCGGCGCCAGCGTCTCCTTCGACGGGGGCCTCTCCTGGACCCCCATCGACAACCAACCCACCGCCCAGATGTACCACGTGACTACCGACAACCAGTTCCCCTACCGGGTTTACGGCTCCCAGCAGGACAACACCGCCATCAGCATCCCCAGCCGGTCCGTAACCGGGGCCATCACCCAGACCGAATGGTATAAGCCGGGCGGGGGCGAAAGCGGCTACATCGCCGTAAAACCCGACGACCCCAACATCGTGGTGGGCGGGGCCATCGGCAGCGGCCTGGGCAACGGCCGGCTTATCCTCTACGACCGACGAACCGGCCAGGAGCGCAATATCACCGTCTGGCCGGAGGCCACCGGGTTAGGGGTTGGGGCCAAGGACCTGAAATACCGGTTCCAGTGGACTTTCCCCATCCTCTTTTCCCCCCACGACCCTAACACCCTCTACGTTACGGCCAACGTAGTCTTCCGGTCCCGGAACCTGGGCTCCAGCTGGGAAATAATCAGCCCAGACCTCACCCGGAACGACCCCACCAAACTGGAGCCTTCGGGCGGCCCGATTACCCGGGACAATACCGGGGCCGAGGTCTACTGCACTATCTTCGCCTTCGCCGAATCTCCCCACGAGCCCGGGGTCTTCTGGGCGGGCTCCGACGACGGCTTAATTCACATTTCCCGGGACGGGGGCAAGAGCTGGCACAACGTCACCCCGCCCGACCTGCCCGAATGGACCCTCATCAGCATGGTCGAATGCTCCCCCCACGACCCCGCCACCGCTTACGTGGCGGCAACCCGCTACAAGCTGGACGATTTTCGGCCCTATCTTTACAGGACCAACGATTACGGCCGAACTTGGACGAAGATAACCAGCGGCATTCCCGAAAACGACTTCACCCGGTGCATTCGGGAGGACCCCGTTCGACGGGGCCTGCTCTTCGCCGGCACGGAAACCGGCCTCTACGTCTCCTTCGACGACGGGAAAAACTGGGTTCGGTTCCACGGGGCCAACCTGCCGGTGGCCCCCATCTACGACCTGGTCATCAAAGACGATGACCTGATCGTGGCGACCCACGGCCGGGGCTTCTGGATTCTGGACGACATAACCCCCCTTCGGCAGCTCGGGAAGCAGGCTCTTTCCGACCCGGCGTATCTTTTTGCCCCCCGCAAAACTGTCCGGTTCAAAACCTACCGGGGGTTCGGTAACCGACCCCTGGTCGGTCAGAAAAACTACCGGATGGCCGGGCCGGTGGTCACCACCTATAAGGTCGTAAAAAAGCCGGAAGGCCGGACCGAAGAGCTCTACCTTGATGCCGGCAAAAACCCGCCCGACGGGGTGGTCGTAACGTATTATTTTAAAGAAAAGCCCGAAGGGGAGGTTATTTTAACGTTTTTAGACGCGGCCGGAAAGGTCATAAAAACCTTTACGAGCCGGGAGCCGGAAAAACCCAAGCCCGGCGAACCGCCTCGGAAGGAGGAGCCCCGGGTTGCGGCCGAGGCCGGCATTAACCGGTTCGTCTGGGACATGCGGTATCCCGACGCCGTTCCCCTTCCCGAAGACCGGGCGACCTTTAATCCCCCCCGGGTAAACCTGCTCCTGGGCCCCGTCGCCCCGCCCGGAACCTATCAGGTCCAGCTTAAGGTCGGGGACCTCACCCTTACCCAACCCTTCGAAATCGTTAAAGACCCTCGGGTCAGGGACACCCAGCGGGACCTGGAGGCCCAGTTCCGGCTGCTTTTGCAGATTCGGGACCGGGTCTCGGAGACCCACCAGGCGGTGCTCCGCTGCCGGGACGTTCGGCGTCAGCTGGAGGAACTCGGCCGGCGGCTCCAAGACCGGCCGGGGGCGGCCGAGGTGGCCCGGGCCGCCCGGGAGCTGGCCGAAAAACTGCGGGCGGTTGAAGCCGAACTCTGGCGGGAGGATGCCGACAGTCCCCTGGCCCCGCCCAGCGCCCTCAACTTCCGGCTGGCCGCCCTCTCCACTTTTGTCGATTCGGCCGATTACGCCCCGGCCCGGCAGCACATTGAGGCTTTCCGAGACCTGTGGGGCCGAATCCGTCGGCATCTGCGGGAGCTGGAGCGCCTCTACCGGACGGAGCTGGCGGCCTTCAACCGGCGGGCCCGGCGGGCCGGCCTGCCGACGGTCCTTGTCGGCTAGAGAAGGCCCAGGACGCCCGTAAGGTCGGGAAACTCGAAATCAGGGCCGAGCTCCGGCTCCAGCACAAAGTCGCGGGTTCGGTTCGACCAGGCGCAGGGTAGGCCGAAGGACCGGGCCCCCATCACGTCGCTGGCCGACCCGGCCACGTGGAGTACCTCCGAGCGGTCAAGGCCCAGGGTCTTGAGGGGCAGCTCGTATATGGCCGGGTGGGGCTTGTAGAAGCCGGCCTGGTCGGCGGCGAAGATATAGTCGACGCCCACCGGCAGCTGTTTGGCCAGCTCCCGGAGCATCGCTTCGTCCCCGTTGGAGAGCAGGGCTGTAAGACAGCCCTGGTCCTTCACCCCGGCCAAGACCTGTCCGGCCTCGGGCCAGGGCTTGAGCCGGTTCCAGGCGGCCACCAGGCGGGTGCGGGTTTCGGCCGGAAGGTCGACCCCATAGCGCTTGAGGGCATAATCCAGGGCCCGTTCGGTGAGGTAATAGAATTTATAATGTCCGCGGCCCAGGGAGTTGCTGATAAGCGCAAATTCCAGCTGCTTGGTCCGCCAGAGGCGGAAAAAGGCCAGGGGGTCCACCTCGGCCGCGGGTAGGGCGCTTCGGACCTCCGGCACCATACTGCCTTCGAGGTCAAAGAGGGCGGCGTAGACGTCGAAGGTCACCAGCTTATAACGGGCCATAGCGGCTGATTATACCCCAGGGCGAGGGCCGCCCGCCAGCGGTGCAAGCCATTTTCGGGGCTTTCCAGTTTTCGCCGTTGCGGCGTCGTTCGGTCCCACCAAACCGCCTTTTGTAGGGGTGTACGGATGTGGGCCCTATCTGCCGGCAAATTGGGGAATAACCGAAAAGCCCCAGTTTTTGGGCCGACGACTCTTGCGCCGGGGCCGGTGGGGTGCTATAATCAACTTAGTCTGGTTTGCTTAAAAACTGGATACCGGCCCCCAAGGGCCGGAAACTGCTCCGGGTCGAACCTAGGCCTGCCAAGGGTACCTACGTCGCCTTGGGCAGGCCTAAATCTATTCTAAGGAGGTTTTGATGCTTAAAGTTACTGACCGGGCAAAAGAGGAACTGGCCTATGCCCGGGGGGCCTACGCCCTGGCCCCCGAGCAGGCCTTCCGGATCGTGGCGGGTCCTAACAACGAGTTGGGTTTCGAGGTCGACGTCCAGCGGCCAGGGGACCAGGTCGTGGAGCACGACGGCACGGTCGTTTTGCTCCTGGACCCGATCCTTGCCGAGGGCCTTGAGGGCCGAACCCTCGATGCCGAAGAGACCGACGAGGGCGTAACTTTTACCCTGGCTTGAACCGCTCAGGGAATTCTCAAACACTAAGGAGCTTCCAGATGTTGGGCAAAATTCGACGAATCATGGACCGGGGCTATGGCTTTATCCGTGGCGACGACGGCAAAGACTACTTCTTCCACCGGTCCAGCGTAGAGGGAACCACCTTCGAGGCCCTTTCCGAGGGCCAGTCGGTGGAGTTCGACGTTGAGGCCGACCGCCGGGGCCGGGGTCCTCGGGCGACCCGGGTCCGGACCGGCTAACCAACCCCGACCAGACCCCTTAACCACAACCGAATACTGACGGACGCCCGGTGCGGCGTCCGGTCGCGGGCCAGCCCAATGGGCTGGCCCGCGACGTTTCGGTCGGCCTAGAACAGCCCGACCCAAGCCCCGATGATGCGCCCCATCAAGTAGAGGAGCACCAGGGCGAGGGCTGAACACCACAGGCCCAATAGCACAATCCCGAAGAACTCCGGGGACACGTCCCGCAGGTTGCCGAACACAGGCCGTCTCCTTCGCCTGGGGTTTTATATATTTTAACTGGAGACAGGTCAACGACCCGACGGCCGGCCGGATGTGGTATAATTCGGCCCGGTGTGGTAAGCGGTGGTACGGCGGGGGTTCCCCTCGGCTCCCCAGTCCCAGGGTTTCCCGTGGTTAGCGTGCCGGACCCGGCCGCCGGCAGGGCTCCCAGGTTACGTCTCCAACCGCAGGCGGCGGGACCCTCAACGTCCGGGTCGAAGCGAGGCCGGTGATGTTAAAAGGAGGGCACATTTTATGCCGAGTCCGTTAAGGTTTACCCTGGCGACTGTTTTGACAACCCTACTTCTGGCCGCAGGCTTTCGGGCCCACGCCCAGGAGCCGACCGCAACCCCGACCCCAACGGCGGCCCCTTCGCCGACGCCTACGGCCCCTACCCCGACGGCAACCCCGACTACTGCCCCAACTCCGACCCCAACCCCCACGGGGCCCCCGCCGTTTCAGCCGGTGGTAACCTGGTACTTTGCCGAGGGGTCCACGGCCCCACCCTTTGACACCTGGTTTCTGGTCCAGAATCCGACCGGCGACCCGGCCCGGGTTCGGTTTACATTCCAGCTTGAAGGCGGCGGGGCCTCGGTGGCCGAGTTCCTCGTAAACCCGCACTCCCGGTTTAGCCTGTTTGCCAACCAGGTGCTGCCCGGCCGGGCCTTCAGCACCCGGGTTGAGGCCGATAAACAAATTTACGTCGAACGGTCTATGTTTGTCGGTTTCGACGGCCACAACGTGCCCGGTATCAAGGCGCCGAATACCCGCTGGCTCTTTGCCGAAGGCTCAACCCAGTCCCCATTTCATACCTGGTTGCTACTCCAAAATCCGAACGCCGAGGCCGCCACCGCCACAGTAACTTACCTGGTTCAGGGTGGCTCGCCGGCGACGCAGGTTCTCCTCCTTCCACCCCTGTCCCGCACCAGTATTTTCGTGAATGAGGTTTTACCGAACGTGGCCTTTTCAATCCAGGTTCAGGGCGACCGGCCGCTGGTGGCGGAACGGGCAATGTACCGGTTCCCGGGAAACGCCGCCAGCGCCGTAAGCGGGGCGAACCAGCCGGCCCGCACCTGGTACTTCGCCGAAGGTAATACCGGAGCCCGGGGCCTACCGACGGACACGTGGTTGCTCCTACAGAACCCGAACAACGCCTTCGTTACGGTGAATGTAACCCTTTACCGGGAAACCGGCGGGCCCGTTGTCCTGACCCCGACCCTGCCGCCCCTCAGCCGCCAGAGCCTTTTTTTGAATGAGTTCATTCAGGGGTCTTTCGGCATTAAGGTGGAGGCCCCGAGCGACATCGTCGCCGAGCGGTCGATATTCATCGGCACCGAACCCCGGGGCGCCAGCACCACCGTCGGAAGTCCGGAGCTTGCCAATAACTGGTTCCTGGCAGAGGGTTCAACGGCCCCACCCTTCGACACGGTAATTGCCTTCGTTAATCCCGGAAGCGGGACGGCTACGGTTAACATTAATTTTGAGCTGGAGACAGGTTCGGTGGTCCCGTTCCAGCTGTCCGTGCCCCCGCAGGCTAAGCGGTCGCTTCTAGTCGACGACCTGTTTCCTTTTGCGGCCCTGTCGGCCCGAATTGAGGCCAACCAGCCGGTCGTAGTCGAGCGGACGATGTATATTAGCAAGCTGGGCCGCCTCGGCCTGCACATTAAGACCGGCCTGCGTTGAACCCCGGAGTGGAGCCGACCCGGCCCGCGCTTTCTAGTCGCTTCCGGCCGGCGTCGACTTGGGCCCGAAAGGCTCGGGCCGAAACGGCCCGTCCCGGGCCTCGAGAAAGGCCCGCAGGCCCCCACCCTGCAACGCCTCGAGGAGGGCCGCCCGGAAGGCGTCGTGGGAGGCGTGGGCAAGGGTGGAAAGGGGCACATTCATCAGCAGACCCGAACCGAGGCCCGAGGCCAGCAGACCAAAAAAGGTTACCGCCCGGTTAAACCGGACCGAGGCCTCGGGCATCCGGGCGACCCGCTCGGCCAGGGCCCGCGCCCGGGGCATCAGCCGGTCCGGGGGAACCACCTCGTTGACCAGACCCAGGCGGTAGGCTTCCCAGGCGTCGAAGTGGTCGCCGGTAAGGGCGTAGCGGTGGGCGGCCTTCCACCCGGCCAGGGCCGCCAACAGGAACGTGGTGTTGGCCCCGTGGCGCACTTCCGGCTGGCCGAAGACGGCGTTTTCAGCCGCAATGGTAATGTCGCAGGCTAGGGCGTACCAAAGGCCCCCACCCAGCACCCAGCCGTGGACGGCGGCGATCACCGGCTTTGAAAGGTACCAGATATGCAGGAGGTTCTGCTGGTGGCGGAGGTCGTTCAACCAGAAGCGCCGAATGTACTCCGCCGGCTCAAGGCCGGTGGGGTCCAGGGTTGGCGCATCGGGCCCCACTTTTGGGGCCATGTCGTAGCCGGCTGAGAATGCCCGGCCCGCCCCGGTGAGAATGAGGGCCCGGACCGAACGGTCGGCGTCGGCCTGGTCGAGGGCCTGGTGAAGCTCGGCTTCAAGCTCGGGGGAGATCGCGTTTAATACCTGCGGCCGGTTTAACGTTATAATAGCCACGGGACCGTCGGTTTCGTAAACAATAAAACGATAGCTCACCGAAAGGGCCTCCTGGGAGGGTTTTTCCGAGAAAATTTTAGCCGGCTTGACCCCAGCCCAGGGGTCTGCTGGCCTTATCAGCCGGCGGCCGAATGAGCAACCGGAGGAAGGGTGGGGCCGCCAGGGTAGTGAGCACGCTCATAATCACCACCACGCTAAAAATAACTTCCGAGACGGCATCTAAACTACGGCCTACGCTGGCGATTATCAGCCCCACCTCACCCCGCGGCGCCATTCCCACCCCGATGATGGCCATCGACCTCAACCCCAGGCCCGCCGCGGGCAAGCCGCAGCCGACCACTTTGCCCAAAATGGCCAGGACGGTGATGACCAGGGCCAAGCCCGTCACCGAGCCGTCAAGGAAGACCCGCCAGTCTACGTGGCTACCGGTTATGACGAAGAAAAAGGGTGCCAAGAACTGGTAAATGGGCTGAGTTTCTTCCTGGAGCTTGTGCTGCTGGCGGCTTTCGGCAAAGACCATCCCGGCCAGGAATGCCCCGACGATGGCGGCCAGGCCCACCTGGCTTGCCAGGGCGGCCAACCCCAGCATGGTCATCAGGGCGACGGCCAGGGGCCCATTCTCAACCCGAAGCCGGTCCAGGTGAAGGTCGAGTCTGCGGACGGCCCCGATGCCGATAAGGACGACCAGAAGCGTAAAACCTACGGCCTGAGCCACGATCAGGCCGACTTCTAGAAGGCTGACCTGTCCGGTTGCCGAGAAGCCCGCCACAACGGCTAGGACCATCAAGCCGAGGATGTCGTCGATCACCGCCGCCCCGAGGATAATGCGGGCCTCAGGGGTGGCCGTGGCGTGGAGGTCCCGGAGCACCCGGGCGGTGATACCGACGCTGGTGGCCACCATGGCCGCCCCGACAAAGAGACTTTCCGCCCGCGGGTGGCCCAGGTATTCGGTTAGACCGAAACCGAGAACAAAAGGGACGACCACCCCGGCAACGGCCACCGCCAGGGCCCGGGGCCCCACGCGGACCGCCTGGTCCAGCCGGGTCTCCAAACCGACCATGAACAGGAGGACCACGACCCCCAGCTCGGAGACCAGGTTATAAACCAGGTCGAGGGCTTCCTGGGCGGCGGTCAGGTCGCCGTGGAAAAGGTCGATCAGGCCCGGATTCGGTACCCCGATGATGCCGAGGCCATAGGGGCCGATGAGGGCCCCGGCCAGAAGCTCGCCGACGACCGCCGGCTGCCGGAGCCTTTCAAAGAGTTCGCCGGCCAGCCGGGCAACGGCATAAATGATAAAAAGGTCCAGGAGGATGGCCCCGGCCTCGTGCATCGGGCGACCTTTTTAAAAAACAAATCGGCCGACTCGGGGTCTGGGGGCGCAGATTAAGGCCGGGTGTCCCGGAAATTTCTTACTCGTTCGTTAAAGTAAATTTCGCCGCCGCGAAATTTAATGGTGAAGTTACAGTCGGGGTTGGTGCAGACCCAAGCCTTAAAGTGCACGGGCGCCCCCTGGCCGCCATAGTCGGAGAGGGGCACCAAATCGCCGTCGTTGCAAACCAAGCACTTGGGCAGGGCATAAAGCATAGAGTCCAACCTCCCACCCGATACTAGGCTCATCTTACTTTTTACTTTAGGACCCACGCCCGTGTCAAACGTCGCCGGCCTTTCCATTGCGAGCAGGGGGACGGCCGTGCGCCCCGACAGGAAGCCCGGGATTAAAGCCGAACCTTTAGTTTATTGTCACTATAAAGCCCCGGACGCGGCCGGCTCTGCCCGGACCCAGGGCTGTGGGTCTTTACCGGCGACCGGGAACCCTAATTACCTTGGCCGATTTGAGACAGTCACAGTCGCCTACGGCGACTCGGCCGGGTGGGCCGGCCGCGGCATGCTTCCGGGTGGAGGTGCGCCGGCTTCGCCGACTCGGATAGTTGGCCTACCAGTCCAATCGCATAAATGTAACCGGACCTTCAGGCACTATCCGAGCGGTGTAACCCGAGCCGACCAGAGCCAGCGGCGGCCGCTTCGCGGCGCTGCCGTTGCCTGGGCATTGGGTTTAAGTACCAGGTCAGCGGGCTTCGCCCGCGCCGCCGAAGGCGGCTGGCTCTTTGACAAGTTCGGGGCCGGGATCGGCAAATCAACGGCCTTAAGGGACGTCCGGACCGTCTCGGAACAGCAGCGCAAGGTCAGGGTCCTTGGGCTGGATGGGACCCTGGTCAAAATCAGGGGCCAGGAACGCTGTTGACATGTCAACAGCCATCGCCCTGGATTTGGGCAGCGGCCAGCAGCGGCGAAGCCGCGCCAGGATATCCGAGCATGATATTAAAGCCAGCGGGCTTTGCCCGCGCCGGCCAAAGGCCGGCCGGCTTG
>DAOUCL010000024.1:0-8684 GCA_034432015.1 Dehalococcoidia bacterium | reverse complement strand
AAGCCAGATAAGGAGCAGACCGGCGGTGACGGCGGGCAGGCCCAGGCCGATGAAGGCCGCCCGCCAGGATCCGGTCAGGTTTAAAATCCCGAGGGCCAGGGCGGGGGTGGCGATAAAGCTGGCGCTGCCCCCGACCACGTGGAGACCCAGGGACCGTCCCCGACTGTCGGCCGGGAAATATTCCGAAAGAAAAGACGAGGCCAGGGCGTGGTAGGTGGACCCGGCGATGCCCATCAAAACCAGCAGCACCAGCATCTGCCCGTAGCTGGTGGAAAACCCAATCCCGACGGATGCCAGGGCGGCCCCAAAAAGACCCAGGGCGATGATAAGGGACTTGCGCAGGCGGTATCTGTCAATAAGAAAGGCCAGGGGCACCTGCGCAAAGCCGTAGGCGAGGGAAAAACCGGATACGAGGGTTCCGCTGAGAAGATAATCTAAGCCGAACTCATCCCGGACCACCGGAAGCAGGGGTAGCAGGCCCCCGACGGCCAGGTGGTGGCTGAAGTGGGCCCAGGCGAAAACGGGAAGGGTGCTCCCTTCGGCCCGGCTGTATGTCCCCGCCATCTGCCGCCGAAAGATAACATACAGGCCTCTGGGGGCGCAAATTGTGTACGAGTTCGGGACATTTTAGACAGGGGGCGCCCTTTCCGGTGGTCGGCCGGCAAAGCCGGCACCAGAGGCGGCCACCGAGGGGGCAGTCGCCTTCGGCGACCCGGCCCGGTGGGGTCGGATGGTCTTGTAAAGCTAACTTCCAGGCCCCTAAGGTCTGGTTTACGGCCTTTAGAGAAAGCCCCCCTGGTAGTAGCCGTAGAACTCCTCAACGTGGGTTCGATGGGCACGCTCGGCCTGCCGCCTTTGGCAGCGGAGACCGGGGCGGCCGTATAAAGGGCTTGATGCCCCGTTCTCGGCACGCAGCCTCAAAAACCCCCATTTCCGTCACCGGTAAATTCTGGCCTGGAGGCGATAAAGGTCGGCGTAAAGGCCGCCCCTTTGAAGCAGCTCGGCGTGGCTCCCGACTTCCACAACCCGGCCCCCGCTCAGGACGTAAATCCGGTCGGCCCGGCGCACGGCCGCAAACCGGTGGGAGATGACCACCGTTGTTAGCCCCCGGGTCAGCTCAAAGAAGCGGTCGAAGAACTCGGCCTCGGCCCGCACGTCCAGACTGGCCGTCGGTTCATCCAGGACCAGCACGGCGGCCCCGGCCTCCACCGCAAAGAGGGCCCGGGCCAGCCCAATCCGCTGCCACTGGCCGGCCGAAAGCTCGACCCCGCCGGAAAGTTCGGCCCCAAGGGGGTCTCCGGCCCCCCGGGAAGCCCGGCCAGCAAGTCCTTAACCCCGGCCCGCTCCAAGGCCGCCCGGTCCAGAGCCCGGTCCGGCGCCCCCATTATGACGTTCTCCGCCGCCGTCAGGGGGTAACGGATAAAGTTCTGAAAAAGAACCGCCACCTGCCGCTGCCAGCGCCCGGGCTCAAGCTCACGCAGGTCCACCCCATCCACCGTGACACGACCGGCCGTCGGGTCGTAAAGGCGGGCAAGCAGCTTGACAATCGTGGTTTTGCCGGCCCCGTTCGGGCCCACGATGGCCACGGCCTGACTGGCCGGAATCTCCAGGTCCAGGCCGCACAGGACATCCCCCTCGCCCCCGGGATACCGGAAACGGACCCCCTCAAACCGGATCCCCAGGCGGGGCGGGCCCCCGGCCCGGCGGCCGGCAGGGACCGGGATCCCGCCCAGGGCGCGGCGCAGCCGGCCCAGGGCATCGGCCGCGCCCCGGCCGTACATCAGCTGGGCGTCCTCATTGCCCAGGCTTACCGTCAGCAGGCTCAGGACCGCCTGGGCAAGGACGACCACCCCGGCCGGGTCGAGCTCCCCGGCCAGCCCCGCCCGGCCGACCTCCCACAGCCCGGCGGCGGCCAGGAGCGGCGCCAGCACCCCCGCCCCAAGGCCGAGGGCAAAGGTGCGGCGGCGGGCCGCCCACAGCTCCGAGAAGGCCTCAAGGGCCAGCAACCGGTAGCGGTCCCGCAGCCAGCCGCCCAGTCCGAACAGCCGCACCTCCTTAGCCGCACCCGGTCCGGCGGCCAGCCGGTAAAAATAGTCGGCCCGGCCCAGGCGCCGGCCCAGCCCGCCCAGCAAAACCGCCGGATTAAAGACGGTGTTCAGGGCCAGGTACGCCAGGCCGAAGTGCAGCCCCACCAGCAGCAGGCCCAGCCACCACCGGAAACCCGCAAGAATCAGCCCGAGGGCCACAACCCGGGCTTCCCAGCACCAGAAGCAGCCCGGTGGCCGCCGCGCCGGGGCTAAACAGCTGGGCTGCGCCCCAGACCCGGCGGACCAGCTCCTGCACGGCGGGGTCGTCCAGGTGGGCCAAAGTCGGCGGCCCCAGCGCCCGGCCCATCAGCTCCTCCCGAAGGGCCCCATCGACCCGGTCCCGCACCAGGCCGGCCAGGGCCTGCTCCAGGGGACCCAAGCCGCCGGTCAGCCCGAGGACGAGGGCGACCAGGGCGGCGGCCAGGACGGTGTCGGCGGCCGGCTCGCCCGGGCGGCTCCGGGTCAGGGCGCCGATAAAGTTGCCGGCCGCAAAGGGGATGGCCACCGTAAGGGCCGTCCGCAGCAGGAGACAGAGGCCCAGGCCCGTCACCGGAAAAAGACCGGCCAGGCCCAGTAAGGAGAGCAGGCTGAGCCAACGCCGCATCGAGGCCCCGGCTCCTGTATACCAGACCTGGCGCCGGTCAGGCCAGGGCCACGCCGGGGCAAAGGGAGACCGTTTTGTCAAATACGTGTGGCCTTGTCTTACGCAAGCCCTGAGGCTGGCGGTCAGCCAAGGACTAAGGCCGGGTCTAGATGTTAAGCTAATAATTGACGCCCTTTAGGAGAGCAGACCCGATGCTCAAATCCCACAACTGCGGCGAGCTTCGCCCGGCCCACGTCGGGCAGGAGGTGACCCTGGCCGGCTGGGTCCACCGGCGCCGGGACCACGGCGGCCTCATCTTCATCGACCTGCGGGACCGCTCCGGGCTGGTTCAGGTGGTGGCCAACCCCCAGGTCTCCCCGGAGGCCCACGCCGCGGCCGACCTCTGCCGGTCCGAGTATGTGATTCTGGTGGTCGGCACCGTAAGCCGGCGGCCGCCCGGGACCGAAAACCCCAACCTGCCCACCGGCGAGGTGGAGGTGGCGGCCCGGACGGTTCGCATCCTTTCGGCGGCCCGGACCCCGCCCTTCCCCATCGCCGACGACCAACCCGTCGACGAGTACGTGCGGCTCAAATACCGCTACCTGGACCTACGCCGGCCGAAGATGCAGGCCAACCTCATTCTCCGCCACCGGGTGACAAAGTTCATCCGGGACTACCTGGACGCCCGGGGGTTCGTCGAAATTGAGACCCCGATCCTCACCAAAAGCACCCCTGAAGGGGCCCGGGACTACCTGGTGCCCAGCCGGCTCCACCCCGGCAAGTTCTACGCCCTGCCCCAGTCGCCCCAGCAACTTAAACAGCTGCTGATGGTGGCCGGCTTTGAAAAATACTTCCAGATTGCCCGGTGCTTCCGGGATGAGGACCTGCGGGCCGACCGCCAGCCCGAGTTCACCCAGCTCGACCTGGAGATGAGCTTCGGCGACCAGGATGACATTTTGAACTTGATCGAATCTTTAATCACCGACCTGGTTCGGACGGTAACCCCCGAGTTTAGGGTCCGGAGCCCTTTCCCCCGGCTCACCTTTCAGGAAGTCATGGACCGCTACGGGACCGACCACGCCGACCTGCGCTTCGGCCTCGAGCTGGTGGACGTTACCGACATTCTGGCCGAGACCCAGTTTCAGGTCTTTCGCCAAGCGGTGGCCGCCGGCGGCCGGATAAAGGGGATCAGGGTCCCCGGCCAGGCCGGCATCAGCCGGCGGGAGGTGGAGGAGCTGGCCGCGTACGTCCGGCCGTTCGGCCTTGGGGGCCTGGTAAGCGTGGCCGTGGAAGCCTTTACCGGCCGGGAAGGGCAGATTCGGGTTGGGGAGCTGGGGGTTCGGTCGCCGGTGGGCCGCCACCTGACGGAGGCCGAGCTGGCGGGCCTCATCGGGCGTTTCGGGGCCGAAGCCGGAGACTTGATCCTGCTGGGGGCCGGGCCTTACCCGGTGGTCTCCCGGGGGCTTGCCGAACTGCGGGAGGAGTTGGGACGCCGGCTTGGTCTGGCCGACCCGAACCTGCTGGTGTTCGCCTGGGTGGTGGACTTTCCGGCCTTTGAATTTAAGGAGCAGGAGAACCGCTGGGATGCGGTCCACCACCCCTTCACCGCCCCCCGGGACGAGGACCTGCCTTACCTGCTCACCGACCCCGGCCGGGTGCGGGCCAAGCAGTACGACCTCATCTGCAACGGCCACGAGCTTGGGGGCGGAAGCATCCGAATCACCGACCCCGAGGTTCAGCGGCAGGTCTTCCAGGTGATGGGCCACACCCGGGAGAATATCGAGCGGCAGTTCGGCCATCTGCTTACCGCCTTCGAATACGGGGTGCCTCCCCACGGCGGCATCGCCATCGGCCTGGACCGGCTGGTCGCCCTCCTGGCCAGGGAGCCCACCATCCGGGAGGTTATCGCCTTCCCGAAGACCAAGGACGCGGTGGACCTGCTTCTCGGGGCCCCCTCGGAGGTGAGCCCGGAGCAGCTTAAGGAGCTGCACATTAAGGTCTGTCTTGAGGACTGAGGGCGACGACGATGAAGTCGTCGCCCCCGAGGGGCCGGGCGTAGGCCGTGCGGATTTCGAAGACTACCGGCAGGTCGGGCCGGCCCACCAGGCTGGGATACCAGGCCGGGAAAAACACCAGGTAATGGACGCCCCGCCGGCGCAGTTCGGCCACCAGCCGGTCCGGGTCCCGGACGTAGGGTATAAGCTCCGGGTTAAGGAGGCCGGCGGTGTCCACCAGCCGCCGGCCGCCGAAGTAGCCCAGGGCCCCCACGTCGTGGGAGGCGATGACCGCCCCCGGCGCCGTCTCGGTCCGGACCCAGCGGGCAATCCCCAGATGCTCGTCGTTTATCCAGCGGACCTCCAGGCCGTAGTTCCGGGCGCCGGCCAGGTTAAACAGCGCCGCCGCAAAAACCATAATTCCCGGAAACCAGCGGTAAACGATTTTTAGGCCGGCCCGGCGCAGGGCGTATTCGACGCCCAGCAGGCCGGCAACCAGTAGCGCCGGCAGGGCCGGCTGAAGGTAACGGCCGTGGTGGAACGTGACCGGCACAAGCTGGGAGAGGGCAACCAGCAGGGCCAGGGGCCAGACCAAGAGCAGCAGGCCCGCTGCCCGCCGCCGGAAGCGGGCAGCCGCAAAGGGCAGCCCAACCGCCACCAGAAGCAGCAGCCCCCGGAGAAGCTCCAGCAGGGCCGCCAGCAAAAATGGGAACAGCCGGCCTGCACTTAGCCCCCCGCCGTAGCCCACGTACTTGGCCATCAGGGTGCTGGGAAGGGGTGTGCCGGCCACGAGCCAGTTCCAGACCCCGACTGGCCCGACCAGCAGGCACCAGACCAGGCCGGCCACAACCGGTCCGGCCAGGACCCGCCAACCCGAATGCTGTCGGGCATTGGCCGCCGCCCGAGCAATACCCGCCAGGCCGGCCAGAAGGGCCAGTTCCGGCCGCAGCAGGGTCCCGACGGCGGCCGCGGCCCCGAAGAAGGCCCACTCCCGGCCCGATGGGGCCCGGCCTTCGGCAGTCCAGGAAAGGAGGACCAGGGTCAGCCAGACGGCGGCCGCCGTCTCCATCCCCGACAGCCCGGACCAGACGAGGTGGGCCTCCCCGGCCACCAGCAGCCCCGCCCACCCGGCCCAGACTGAATCGGGGGCCAGCCGCCGGGCCAGGATGACCGCCTGCCGGCCGGCTAGGCCGACGAAGGCCACCCCCCACCCCAGGGCCCACCCGACCGGGTGGACCCCGAGCAGGTGGCCCAGGGCCATAAGCCAGGTCCAGAGGGGAGCGGTCGAGGCGGCCACCGGCCGGCCCTCGGCGTAATACATCCCCCCAAGGGCGAAAAAGTTCCGGGCGATGGTCTGGTGAATCCAGGGGTCGTCCAGGGGAAAACCATAATCGGTCCCGGCGTAGGCCCGACAGCTCAAAAGATAGAGCAGTCCGAAGCCGGCGGCCAGGCCGAACGGCGCAACCTTCTCCCGGAGCCGGGCGGTCATAAGGCCTTCTTCCCCGACGGCCAGGACTTCCGGCAAACGTCCGCCAGCACCGCCCCGGTCACCGCCGGCGGGTAAGTTGCCCAGACCCACCAGCCGTCGGCCCGAAGGCCGAGGGCCAGGACTACCGGAAGCCAGACAAGCCCGAGCCAGAGCCCAAAGCCGGGGACCGACCCGGCCCAGCGGCCCAGAAGCCAGCCCAGGGGAACCAGGAGGACGACCAGGTCGAAAACTCCGACGTGGGGCGTAAGGAGCAGGTTGAGCACGAGGGCCCCGATTACCCCGGCCCAGGGAAAATCCCCTGGGCGTAAAATGTCGGGGACCGCCCGGACCAGGAGCCACCCCGCCCCCAGCACCCCCAGAAGGGCCGGCAGGCCGAGGGCATCGGCAGGCTTCCAGGTGACGAAACTGGGGCCGACATTCGCCTGATAGCCGAGCAGGCCGTCGATAAAGTCAGCCACCCACCAGCCCGCCGGCAGACTCGTCAGCAGGACTAGGCCGGCCAGGCAGGCGCCAAACCCCCAAACGATTCCCAACCGGCGCCGGGCGGCGGCCCAGCCGAGGACCACCACAACGGGCAGAAACGAGACCGACGGCTTGACCGTGGCCAGGGCGAGAACCGCCCCGGCCGGAAGGTCCCGGCCGGCCCGGAGCAGGGTCCAGGCCAGGGCCCCGAGGCCGAGAACCACTAGGCCGTACTGGCCGACGATTACGGTGAGAAACCCCGGCCAGAAAAGGCTCAGGCTGAGGAGGGCCAGACCAAAGATAAGAGGTGGGGGCCGGGGTGACAGCCGCCAGACGGTCATAACTCCCAGGGTCAGCAGGATGGCCAGGTTCAGTGCCCCCCAGACCCGGACAGCCGTGTCCAGGGGGAGGGGCAGAACCGGGCTGACCACCGCAACGATGTAGGCTGGGTAATAAAAGCCGAACTGGGGCTCTTCCGGCCGGCGGGGCCGGCCGTAGACCGTCAGGTGGGTTTCGGTCTCGACCTCAGGGCCGTAGGGATTCTGGCCCCGCAAAAGGGCCCGGCCGCCCACCCACCGCGGGTAGAGGTCAACCCCGAACGGCCACAGGATGACCCAGCCGCTGCCCGCCTCAATTCGGAGGGCCCGGTCTGGCAGGTTACGGCCAAGGTGCGGGGCCACCGGCAGGGCGACGATAAACGCCGCGGCAAAGACCAGGAGGGGTCCGAGCCAGGTCCGATCCAGCCCGTTGGGAAGTTCGGTCCGCAATTTTATAGACGACCTGGACGACCCGCTCCCACCGGTAAGCCGGCTGAAAGCGGTCCGGAATAACCGTCCACCTCGGCCGGGGAACACCGGTGAGCAATGCGCACAACCGCGTCCGCCGGGTCCGGAGCCGGGAGCGAGGGGGCAGGCCGGCCTGTCAGCAAATTAACCGTATACGGGATTGTGCAGATAACCGGGCCGGGCGGCAGTCCGGCGAGGACGGTCAGGCCGCCCAGCCCGACCCATTGGGCCGACACCCGGTTCACGGCGGCCGCAGCCTGAATTCCCCAGAGACGGGTCAGCCAGGGCACCCTTCACCCCTCCACCCGGAAGATTTTGATATCCCCCACCTGGTCGACGAACGTAAACCGGGGACTTGCATTGGGGTCCTTCCAGAGGGGAAGCCAGGGCTCGGGGAAGGCCGGCTCCAGGATAAGATACTTCACCCCGTACCGGCGGCAGACCTGCCAGGTGGTCTCCAGGTCGTTGTTGGCCACCACCACGGCCGGCGTCCCACTCGAATAGTAATAGCCGGGCGGGTCCACCACCATGACCGGGTCGACGACCCCCTGCTGGCGGAACCAGGCGGCGACGGCCTCGTAGGCCCGGAGGCGGGCGTCCCATTCCCCGGCCGCGCGGATGCCCAGGCCCACGCTGGCCGCCACGAAGCCCCCAATAATTATCAGCCCGATGTTCCGAACGGCCCGCTCCGGCTCCCACCGGGGCCGGTAGCGGGCCAGCCAGCGGATCGCATCCTCCAGGCCGCGGGCAACGGCCACCCCAAAAAACGGTAAGCTCACCACTCCGCTGTGGAAGAGGGTGCCCCGGGACGACGGGAACGTAAAGACCAGGGTGAGCACGACAAACAGAACCAGAATGTAGGCCCAGGCCAGGATAAAGGCCGGCTCGCGGCGCAGCCGCCAGGCTCCCAGAAGACCGAAGGGCAACAGCAGGATCAGCGATAAACTCACAAAGAAATTCAGGTTCCGTAAAACGGCACTAACCTTCGACTGCAGAATCGGGCCCAGCCCCCAGCCCAGGTAGTAGGCCGGACCGAGGTCGAGCCCGTAGCTGAAGACCTCGTTGTACTCCCGGAGCCAGGCGGCTTTCAGGCCGCCCCCCGGCAAAGGCGACCCGAAAGCCGCCTGGTTCCGGGCCCACCAGGGCGCGGCCACCAGGCAGAATCCCAGTGCGGCCAGCACCGCCAGCCCCACTCGCCGTCGGGTGGATGCCGGGGTGCCCGGCCGCAGGACCCATCCCACAGCCAGGACCAGGATTAGCGGGCCGTCGGGGCGGGCCAAGTAG
>DAOUCL010000023.1:0-4249 GCA_034432015.1 Dehalococcoidia bacterium | reverse complement strand
GGCGGAAGTGGCGCAGCGGTAGCGCGTCTCCTTGCCAAGGAGAAGGTCGCGGGTTCGAATCCCGTCTTCCGCTCCGCGGGAGCGGCCCCACGCAGTGGGGCACCTGTCTAATACCTGGCGGCGTAGCCAAGTGGTCAAGGCAGCGGTCTGCAAAACCGCGATTCGGCGGTTCGAATCCGCCCGCCGCCTCTCATTTTTATCCCCTTGATACCGCCTACCCGAGGCCCCTTAAACTCCCCCGGTTGTGGATAATAAAGGTGGACGAACCTTTTATATCCGGTAACCTCGGTTCGCCTAAACGTTAAGGGTAAAAGCGTGGGTTCCGAAAGTTCGCCCGGCCGAAGCCCAGGCCCGGTTCTCCAATCAACCGAGCTTGCAGACCTGGTCCGGCCCTGCCCTGGCCTCACCCCGGAGTTGATCCCGCGGCTGGTCCGGCCCTTCCGGATCATCGCCTTCGACTGGGACGGTACTGCCGTGGCCAGCCGAAAGGAGGACGCATCCCCCGTTCGGGACATCGTCGAGCGGCTCCTTCGGGCGGGGGTCTTTGTGGTCGTCATCACCGGGACTAATTTTCAAAACATAGACCGGCAGCTCACCGCCCACCTGTGCGGCCCGGCCAAGATGAACCTTTTCGTTGCGGCCAACCGGGGCTCTGAGGTCTTCGGTTTTGACGTCTACGGCCGGCCGGTCGTTTGCTGGCGGCGGGTCGCAACCCCGGAAGAGGACCGGCTTCTCACCGAAATCGCCGACGCCCTCCGGGACGAGCTTCGGGCCCGGACCGGCCTCGAAATCGGGGTGATTTACGACCGGCTTAACCGGCGCAAGGTCGACCTCATACCCCTGCCGGAGTGGGCCGACCCGCCCAAGTCGGCCCTGGGAGAGCTCCTCCGGGCCGTCGAAGCCAGGCTAAAGGGCGGGGGGCTTGCCGGGGGCCTCGCTGAGGCGATGGAGCTTGCCCGCAAGATTGCCTCGGCCAAGGGGCTGGCCGATGCCCGGATCACCAGCGACGCCAAGCATATTGAAATCGGACTTACGGATAAATCCGATAGCATGCGCTGGGTCGCCTACGAGCTGGCCCGGCCCCGGGGAATCTCCCCGACGGAGATACTGGTGGGCGGCGATGAGTTCGGGCCCGTGGGGGGCCTGGAGGGCAGCGATTTTCGGATGCTCATTCCGGAGCTGGCCGACGCCCCCACCGTTTCCGTGGGCCCCGAACCTGGGGGAGTCCCGGCCCCCGTCATCCACCTGGGGGGCGGCCCGGCCTGCTTTCGGGCCCTGCTCCGGGCGATTGCAGAGTGTTGGGAGGGCCTTTACCCGGAGCAACTCGGCCTGGCGGCGGTGCCCTTGACGGACCCGGCCTGGTCCCTGACCCAGGAAGGGTATGAGCCCACCAGGGAGCGGGCCTATGAGGCCCTCTTTGCGGTGGCCAATGGGTACGCTGGGGTTAGGGCCTCCCTTCCGGAAGGGACGGCCCACAGCGCCCCGGCCACATACCTGGCCGGGGTCTTCGACGACGGGCCGGTTCCGGGTGCCCCCCCGGAGCTGGCGGTAGGCCCCAACTGGACCAACCTCAAAGTCTATCTTGAAGGTCAGCCCCTGACCCTGGACTTAACCGAGACGGTCGAGCACCGGCGGGGCCTCGACATGCGGCAGGCCCTCTTCTGGCGGCAGTGGGTTTGCCGGGATGGGGCCGGCCGCACCACCCGAATCTCCCTGGTACGCCTGGCCTCCCTGGGAGACCGCCACGCCCTTTTCCAGTCAATGGTTATCATCCCGCAGAACTACTCGGGAAGTCTAGTTCTGGAAAGCCGGTTTGCCCCGCCCCCCCGGGCCGACGGGCAGCCCCACCCGGCCCGATTGGAAGTCTGGCCCGAAGGGGTCCTCATCGAGTGGCAGGTGCGGGGCGGGGTTAAGGTCGCCTTCGGGATCGGCCACCAGACCTGGCCGGCCGTCGCGGCCGAGGTTGGGCGGGGCGACGGGGAGGTCGTTATTCGGTGGGCCTTCCGAACCGAGCGGGGCAAACCCATTCGGCTCGACCGGTTCGCCGCCGTCTTTACGTCCCACGACGCCCCCGACCCGGCCGACCAGGCGATGCGCCGCCTTGGGGAGCTTACCGCCAGGGGCGCCCCTGAGCTGGTGCGGGGACACGTCTGCGGCTGGGACCAGGTCTGGCAGGCGGCCAATGTGGCGGTTCGGGGGGACGATTTTGCCCAGACGGCCCTGCGCTTTGCGGCCTATCACTTGACTGGCGCCGCGAACCCGGAATCAGACCGGGCCTCCATTGGGGCCCGGGCCCTGACCGGCCCCGGCTATAAGGGCCACTTCTTCTGGGATACTGAAATCTATATGCTTCCCTTCTTCGTTTTCAGTCAGCCGGCCGCCGCCCGTGCCCTCCTGATGTACCGCTACCGGACACTCCCGGCCGCCCGGTTGAACGCCCGGCGGCAGGGGTATCGGGGGGCCCTCTACGCCTGGGAGTCGGCCGATACGGGCGATGAGGCGACCCCGGCCTTCGCCCTGGCCGCCGACGGGCGGGTCATCCCCATCCTTACGGGCCAGCTGGAGCACCATATCAGCGCCGACATCGCCTACGCCGTTTGGCATTACTGGCAGGCCACCGGCGACGACGACTTTTTCCGGCAGGTCGGGGCGGAGATTCTGGTGGAGACAGCCCGCTTCTGGGCAAGCCGGTGCCGCCTGGGCCGGGACGGCCTTTACCACATCTACCGGGTGATTGGGCCCGACGAGTACCACGAGGGGGTCGACGACAACGCCTACACCAACGTAATGGCCCAGTGGAATCTGGAGCGGGCCGCCGAGGCCGTCTATATCCTCCAGCAGCGGTGGCCGGAGGACTGGCGGCGGCTTTTCGAAAAGCTTGGCCTCGACTTTGGGGAGCCCCAGGAATGGGTCCAGGTGGCCGCCCGAATGTACACCGGGTTTGGCCCGAAGACGGGCCTTTTTGAGCAGTTTCGGGGCTACTTCGGCCTGGAGGAGGTCGACCTTTCGGCCTACCAGGACCGTAAGGTGCCCATGGATGTGCTTCTGGGACCCGAGCGGGTCCGACGGTCTAAAATCATCAAACAGCCGGACGTGGTTCTGCTCATTTACCTCCTTTGGGACCGGTTCCCGCCCCGGGTCCGGCGGGCAAATTTCGACTACTACGAGCGCTGGACGGCCCACGGAAGCTCCCTCAGCTTGCCGATTCAGGCCGCCGTCGCCGCCCGCCTGGGCTATACGGATAAAGCCCTTAAGTATTTCCGGCAGGCGGCCGAAATCGACCTGGCCGACCGGATGGGGAACGTGGCGGCCGGGGTCCACGCCGGAGCCCTGGGGGGGCTTTGGCAGGCGGCGGTCCTGGGCTTTCTGGGTCTGCGGCTCACCTCGGGCGGCCTCGCCTTCGGGCCTAACCTGCCGGAGAAGTGGGCTGAGCTGGGGCTCCGTCTAAGGTGGCTGGGGCGGGAAGTCAAGGTGACCGCCTGGGGCCGACCCCGTCGGCTGGAACTGCAGCCCGAGGGCCAGGAGCCCATAAGCGTTACCCTAAAGCCCTGGGAGGAGCTCCTGCTTACCCCCAGCGGCCGCCACCTGCTGGGCCGAACGGACGGCCTGAGCTGGGTGGTGCCCCCGGCCCGGCGCTAAGGGGCCGGGTTACCGTCCCGGACTCGCCGGTTACCCCCTGATACTAACGTCGGCTCCGGGCGAAGTCCGTTTGCCCGGCCTTGGCGGCTGTGGTAGTAATTATCAACAGGTTGAAGGGATGACCGTCGAGTTCGGGTCGAGCGCGTCGGCAGCCCGGGAATATTTTCGCCGGGGCTGGTTTGCCGTGCCCTACCGCCCGGGCGAGCCCCTTAACTGGGCCGGCTGGGCCGACCCGACCCTGGTTCAGGCCGACTTAGAACAGCTCTTCACCGAGCATACCGGGGTGGCCATCCTCCTCGGCTCCCCTTCCGGGGGGCTGGTGCGGGTGGGCCTGGAGTGCCCCGAGGCCGTTGGGCTGGCCCCGGCATTCCTGCCCCGGACGGCAGTGGCCGACGGTCCCCGAAAGGGGACTTTCTCCGGCGGCTACTGGTACGTTACCAACCCCCCGGCCCTGACCGCCCGCTTTTCCGACCCCCGCGGCCCTCGGCCCCTGGTGGAGCTTTGGGGCGAGGGCAGCGCCGTGCCGGTACCGCCGACCACCCCCGGAGAAGAGATGCCGGTCGAGTGGAAGCGATTCGGCCGGCCGACCGAGGTTGCGGCCGCCGACCTG
>DAOUCL010000022.1:0-4137 GCA_034432015.1 Dehalococcoidia bacterium | reverse complement strand
TGAGAGGGCAACCGGGACCGAACAGACCCGGTCCGCCGTTGCCGACCGCCCGAACCTGATCTGGGTAATGCCAGCGGAGGGAGTGGGCCTCTTCTGGCTCACGCCTTTACCGCCACCTTGGTCAGGTGGCGCTTTCTGTTTCTCCCTACCTCCCGCCTGCGGGCCCGCCAGCGAAACCCTCAAAGAAGGAGGTCCACGGTCATGGCGGTTCTTGCCGAGCAGGCCCGGGAGTTCGGAATCCAGCCCATTCCCGCGCGGTTCCGGGTCCTGAAGTTCGTCGACAACTTCGTCCTGTGGTTCGACCTGGGCATCAGCTTCCTGGTGATGGTCGTCGGCATGTTTCTCGTGCCCGGCCTCAGCCTGCCCCAGGCCCTCCTGGCCATTCTGGTCGGCGCCCTCATCGGCAACTTTCTGCTCGGGGTAGCAGCCAGTGTCGGGGCGGCCACCGGAATACCGACCATGGTGCTGATGCGGCCCCTGCTGGGCATCCGGGGCTCGTACCTGCCCACGGTGCTTAATGTCCTCCAGCTCATCGGCTGGGCGACCTTTGAGGTCATCGTTATGGCCCAGGCGGCCAATGCCCTCAGCCTCCGGCTTTTCGGCTTTGACAATTATTTTTTGTGGGTCGTCTTCTTCGCCGTCCTCACCACCCTGATGGCCATCGGCGGCCCGATTGTGGTCGTCAAGCAGTACATGGAGAAATTCGCCTTCTGGGCCGTTCTCCTTACAACCGTCTGGCTTACGGCCGCGGTTATCCTTAGTTACGACGTCCGGGAGTGGTGGAACCGGCCGGGGACGGGCGAAATGAGCTTCTGGCTGGCGGTGGACCTAGTGGTCGCCATGCCCATCTCCTGGTTCCCCCTGGTGGCCGATTACAGCCGGTTTGCCCGCAGTCCCCGGGAGGCCGGCTGGGGCACGGGCCTCGGGTACTTTATCCCCCACGCCTGGTTTTACGCCCTGGGCGCCCTCCTTACCCTGGCCGCCGGGGTTGCGGTGGACCCCAACGCCCCCATCGCCCCCCTGATTTCGGCCATCGCCGGGCTCACGGCCGGCTGGGTGGCCCTGCTGGTGCTGCTGGTGGACGAGACCGACGAGGGCTTCGCCAATATCTACTCGACGGCCGTCTCCCTCCAGAACCTCTTCCCTCAGGTGGGCCAGCGCGCCTTTGCCCTGGCCGTCGGCCTGGTTGTCCTCATCCTGGGGGCGACCATACCTCTGGTCCAGTACGAGAGCTTCCTGCTCCTCATCGGCTCGTTCTTCGTGCCGCTGCTCGGCGCCCTGCTGGCCGACTACTTCGTTCTGCGCCGACGCCGCTACGACGTCGATGAGGTCTACCGGGTGGGCGGCCGCTACTGGTACCGGGGCGGCTTTAACTGGGTGGCCGTGGCCGTCTGGGCCGTCGGGGTCGCCGTCTACCTGGCCATTTCCGGCCTGCCGACCCTCGGCCTGCCGGGCCTTGCCCCCTGGCTCGGGGCGACCCTGCCCAGCCTGGCCGTCTCCTTTGGGCTTTACCTCCTCCTGGGCCGGCTGGCCGTCAAATCCTGACCAATGAGTTAGCCAGCTCGGCCACGACCCGGTCCACCGGTGGGTAAGGGTAGGTGTAGCCCGATACCACGTCGACAACGGTGGGGACTTCCCGGCTGGCCTTAAGGGCCTTTTCGATAACGGTCGGCAGGTCGGCCGGGTCCTCCACCCGGAACCCGGCCGCCCCGAAGGCTTCGGCGTAGCGGGCAAAATTGGGGGTATAAAGCTCCGAGGCGTAGGCCCGCTCGAAGCGGTCCACCTGCATCTTGTAGATCATCCCGTACTGGGAATCGTTCATGATGAGCAGGAGTATATTGGCCCGCTCCTGAAGGGCGGTGGCGAAGTCGTTGTCGGACATCAGAAAACAGCCGTCCCCGGTGATCCCCACCACCTGCCGGTTCGGGTAAACCAGTTTGGCCGCAATCGCCCCCGGCAGGGCGAAACCCATCTCGGCCCAGCGGCCGACCGTCTGGAGGCTGTCGGGCCGGCGGATACGGGCGAGCTGGTTGCCCCAGACGCTATGGACGCCGACGTCGGTAACCACCAGGGCGTCCTCGTCCAGCCGGTCGAAAAGCTCTTTAACGGCCAGGCCGAAGTGAATGGGCCGGGCCTGCCGGTAGTTTTCCAGCTCGGCCACCAGGCCCGCCCGCAGCGCCTGCCGGTAACGGCCGATGAGGCCCGCTAACTCCGGGTCCGGGTCCCGCTTAAAGTCGGCCAGCTCCTTTAAAAGGGCCTGCAGGAAGAGGCGGTTGTCGCAGACCTGGGCGGCCGTGGCCCGCTTCGGCAGGAAGGGCCCATCGTCGAAGCCGACGAAAACGTAGTCGTTGGGGGCGGCCTCGGCGATGACCTCGGCCTGCTGGGTGCCCACCCGCAGACCCACGGCCACAACGGCATCGGCCTGGCGGAAGACGGCCGCCGGGAAGGGGTCCCGGCCGAAGGCGCCCAGGACCAGCACCCCGACATAGAGGGGGTGGTCTTCCGTCAGGGCGCCGTAGCCGTCGGCCGTAACCACCACCGGCGCCCCGACCCGGCCGGCCAGCTCCCCCACCTCGGCCTGGGCCCGACTCCGCACCACCCCCACCCCGCAACAGATAACCGGCCGCCGGGCCCGGCGCAGAATCTCAGCCGCCGTCCGGACGACCTGGGGATCGGGCCGCCGGCGCCTGACCACGGCCGGCCGGTACTCGGGAAATTCGGCCGCTTCCCCCTGCAGGATGTCCCAGGGGATTTCGATATGGGTCGGACCGGTCCGGCCCGACCGGGCCACGGCGAAGGCCCGGCGGAGGGCCTCCGGAAGCTCCCTGAGGCGCTTCACCCGGTAGGACCACTTGGTAATGGGCCGGAACATTTTGGCCGTAAAATCCGGGTCGTCTACGGCGTGGAGGCTCTCCTTGTAGTCGTTGGTGAGGGGTGAGCCGGTAATGCTCACCAGGGGCGTGGCCGTCGTGTAGGCCTGGGCCACGGCCGACATGGAGTTTATCGCCCCGGGACCGGCCGTTGCCAGGTAAACCCCAGGCCGGCCGGTGAGCCGCCCGTACATCTCGGCCATCCAGGCGGCGTTGTTCTCATGCTTGCAGGTCACGTGCCGGACCCGGTCCCGGAAATCCGCAAGCCCGTCGTAGATGTCGAGAATATGCGACCCCGGAATGCCGAAGACCAGGTCGACCCCCTCGGCCACCAGGGCCTCGGCAATGAGCTGCCCGGCCCGCCTCGGCCGGTAAGCCACCCCGGCGTGGACCCGGGTGTGAAGCCGTGCCATCCTAAGCGTCCTCCTTCCAAAATTACCACCGGATACTAACCCATATCTGCCAGACCGGTCAAAGAATTGCATGTAATAAAAATCTAACCCGGTGGAAAGGGCTCAGGCTAAAGGCCCATAATCTTGTGAACCCAACCGTGCGGAGGCATCTGATGAGTGAGCTCTGGTCGAAAGTATCGGCGTACATTGAGGCCAACGTTGAAAAGGCGGTCGGCGAGCTTACGGAGCTTTGCCGTCAGCCCTCGGTGGCGGCCCAGGGCCTCGGCATGGCCGAATGCGCCGGCCTGGTCAAAGACCTTCTTGAGCGCCGGGGCATCAAGGCCGAGCTTATGCCCACCAGGGGCTACCCCGTTGTCTTCGGCTTCGGCCAGGGCCGGACCGACAAAACCCTCATCTTCTACAACCACTACGACGTCCAGCCCCCTGAGCCTTTAGAGCTCTGGGAAAGCCCGCCCTTTTCGCCCCAGGTCCGGGACGGAAAATTCTACGCCCGGGGCGCCTCTGACGATAAAGGCCACATCATCTGCCGGCTTTTTGCCCTCGATGCCATCTTAGCCGCCTGCGGTGAGCTCCCTTGCCACATCAAGTTCGTCATCGAGGGCGAAGAAGAGATCGGCTCACCAAACCTCTCCGATTTCATCCTGGCAAACCGGGAGCTTTTAAAAGGCGACGCCTGCATCTGGGAATCGGGCCGGGTAAATTACGCCGGCCAGCCCGTGATCACCCTCGGGATGCGTTGTATATGCTACGTTGAGCTTAAGGTTCGGACGGCCCGCATCGATGCCCACTCGGGCCTGGGCGGCTCGATTTTCCCCAATGCCGCCTGGCGGCTGGTCTGGGCCCTCTCAACCCTC
>DAOUCL010000021.1:0-5720 GCA_034432015.1 Dehalococcoidia bacterium | reverse complement strand
GGGTTCTGCACCGGGGTAGTCCGCTGGCTCAAGCGGCTGGACCGGGCCGGCCGGGTCCGACCGGTTCCCTGCCAGCACCCCGCCCTCCCCGAGAGCCTCGGCTTAAGTCGGCGGCAGTGCGAGGAGGCGGCCTGGGCGGTGGAGCCGGGGGGCCGGGTCCACCGGGGCGGCGGGGCGGTGGCGGCCGCCTTAGCCTGGGCCCTGGGTCGGCCCGGGCTGGTCCGCCTCTATTATCTGCCCGTCGTTCGCCAGGCGGCGGACGGCCTTTACCGGGTTATCGCCCGGCTACGTCCTTACCTGCCCGGAACCCGGCCCCACTGCGACGAGCACCCGGAAGACTGCGGCCGGAGGCCGGTGGCCTGAGCCGCAAGACTCTTAGCGGCGGCGGTAGACCTCTTTAAGCTTTTCCACCGAGAAATCGGGGGAGCGGCAGACCTCGATGATGGCCCGCTCCCGGGCTTCCAGCTCCCGGGCCGCCGGGGGAATCTCCCGGGCAATCTCGTGGGGTATCTGAACGACCCCATGCCGGTCGCCGTGAAGGAGGTCTCCCGGCCGCACCGTAAGGCCGCCAACGGTTACGGGGACGCCCACCTCCACCACGTGGACGTAGGCGTGGGAAACCGAAACCGCGGCCGCAAAGAAGTGAAAGCCGAGGGCCCGCACCTCCTCCAGGTCTCGAACCCCGCCGTTCGTGACCGTTCCGACGCAGCCCAGGGCCTTGTAAATATTAGCCTGAACTTCCCCCCAGAAGGCCCCCAGCCCCGGCGGGTCGTCTAAATCCTGCAAGACGACCACCCGCGGCGGCGGGGTCCTAAGGACCGCCTCCCAGAGGTTGAAGGCCTGAAGGTAGCTGGGCCCAGGCGCCGGGACGGAGGCCCGGATGGTGGCGGTGACGGCGTAGCCCACCATCGGGCCCAGCTCGGGGAAGAGGCAGTGAATGCCCGGCCGCATAAAGCCCTCGGTTCGGGGCCGAATGTTGAAAACCTCGATGGCGTTGGCCACCGTGGGGGAGGTGAGCTGCCGGAGGGCCTCCAGCTCGGCCCGGCTCAGGGGCTCAAATTCCATCGGAAACCTCCGTTGCCATTTGCGATTTAGCGCTGGTAGAGGCGCAGAACGCCGTAAACAAAGGTTAAGGCAAAAACGGCGAAAACGATGGCGGCCACGGCTAAGGCTTCGGCGATTTCGTCCGGACGCAAGGGTCAGTCTCCTTTCGATTCGGCGGTTCCGGCCGGGGCCGGCCGCAGCCGCTGGAGGACGAGCCCGGCGGCCACCAGGGCCACCCCGATTATATCCGTGGTGAGCCCGGGGTCGATGAGCAAAAAAGCCCCGGCGATGAAAAGCAGACGCTCTAAAAGGTTAGCCGGCCGCAGGAAGTAGCCCTGGAGGCCGGCGGCCAGGACGACCGACCCGACGGTGGAGGTAATGGTGGCCCGGATGACCTGGGCCGGCTCCCCGATCATAAGCAGCTCCGGGTTGAACACGAAGAAGAAGGGCACGATAAAGCCGGCGGCCGCAAACTTCATGGCCTGAAGGCCGGCCTTCCAGAGGTCGGCGTGGCCGATGGAGGCGGCGGCGTAGACAGCCAGGGCCACCGGGGGCGAGACGGCCGAAAGGCAGGAGTAGTAAAAGATAAACATGTGGGCGGCCGTTCGGTCCACCCCGAGCCGCTCGATGGCCGGGGCAAGGAGGGCCGCCTGGACGATGTAGGCCGGGGTGGTGGGCATCCCCATCCCGAGGATGAGGCCGGCCACCATAGTGATGACCAGCACCGGGATGAGGCTTGCGCCGGCGGTCGAAAGGAGAAAGCTTGTGAACTTCAGGGCAAGGCCGGTCTGGAGGATGATTCCGATGATGATTCCGGCGCAGGCGGTGGCCATGGCCACGGGCAGGGTGTTGATGGCCCCCTCTTTGAGGGCGTCGACCGCCTTGGCCGGGGTTATCCGGCTCTCCTTCCGGAGCCAGCTCATCACGATTACCGCGGCCGTAGCTATCAGGGCGGCGTAGCTGGCCGTGTAGCCCTGGACCAGCAGGATGAAGAGGATTATCACCGGAACGAGCAGGTGCCCCTGCCGCCAGAGCACCCCCAAAAGGGGCGGCACCTCCGCCCGGGAAAGGCCCCGCAGGCCCGTCTTGAGGGCCTCGAAGTGGATGGCGGCGAAAAGGGCCACGTAGTAAAGGACGGCCGGGATGGCGGCGTGCAGGGCGATCTGGGAATAGGGTTTGCCCACGAACTCGGCCATGACGAAGGCGGCCGCGCCCATCACCGGGGGCATAATCTGCCCGCCCGTCGAGGCGGTGGCCTCGATGGCGGCGGCGCTTTCGGGTTTAAAGCCGGTCCGCTTCATCATAGGGATGGTCAGCCAGCCGTCCACCATCACGTTGGCCACGGCGCTGCCGGAGATGGTGCCGAAAAGACTGCTGGAAACCACCGCCACCTTGCCCGGTCCGCCCCGGGACCGGCCCATCAGCGCGTTGGCAAAGTTCATAAAGAACTGCCCGGCCCCCGACTTCTCAAGGAAAGCCCCAAAGACCACGAAGAGGATGACGTAAGTGGCCGAGACCCCCAGGGGGATGCCGAAAATCCCCTCGGTCGTGAGGTAAGTCTGGTCCAGGATAAGCTCGAGGGTCATGCCCCGGTGGTTTAGAAAGCCGGGCAGATGCGGTCCCAGGAACCCGTAGGCGATGAAGACCAGGGCGGTGATGGGGAGGGCCAGCCCGATGGAGCGCCGGGTAGCCTCCAGGACCAGCAGGATGCACAGGGTGGCCATGACGAAGTCCGCCGGCTCGAGGGGGTGAACGGTGGCGAAGCGGGTGACCACGTAGTCGTAGCGCACCAGGAGATAGGCCGTGGCGATGACCGACAGGGCGGCCAGGACCAGGTCGTAAACGGGGATGCGGTGGCCCAAGCCCTTCCGGAGGGGGTAAAGAAAGAACACCAACACCAGGCTGAAAAGCAGGTGTATGTCTTTAAGAACGAGGGAATCTACCGGCCCGATCCGTAGCGTTAACCCCGGGGCGATGGTGAGGTTAAAGCTGGGCACCAGGCGGTAGTAGATGTGGTAAAGGGACATCGCCACCGCCGCGACGGCAATAAGCTTACCCACCAGGCCGGCAGGGTTTCTCAAACTAAAATCCTCCGCGCCTTAAGAATTGTCCCAGCGATAACCGCCTGGGCCCTCAGGATGTCGGCAGCCCGGTGACCGAAAGGCCCTTACTTGACGATTCCAGCTTCTTTGTAATACTTCAAGGCCCCCAAATGGTAGGGGACGCCCAGGTCCTGGCCCATCTCCGACTTCTGGGTGTTCTTGATGGCCGGGACGGCCCGGGCCAGCTCGTCCTTGTTTTCCACGACGATTCTGGTTATCCGGTAAACCAGGTCTTCGGGAAGCTCGGCCCGGACGATCATGATGGTAGGCGTCTGGAAGGTGACAGCCTGGTCCGGGTGGCCCTGCTCCCGGTAGGCGCCGGCCGGGATGATATGTTTCCGGTAGCCTTTGTTTATCTCTTCGATCTTTTTAAGGGCTTCGTCGTCAAAGCTTAAAATCCGCATCTTCCGGCTGGTGCCCAGGTCGAGCATGAAGCTGGCCGGCACGGTGGTAAACCAGCCCATGGCATCGGCCTGCCGGTTCTTTATCAGCTCCACGTGGTCGGCGATGGAGCCGTAGGAGACGGTGCCGAAGTCCTGGATGGTCATGCCGTGGGCCTTGAGGGCCGCCTCCCAGGCGATGAGGGAAGAGTTACCCTGAGGGGGCAGGGCCACGGAGCGGCCCTTAAGGTCCCGGAAGGAACGGATGCCCGAATCTTCCGGAACGGCGATTTGGAAGACGTTGGGGTACATGTAAACCATGTAGTAAACGTTGGTCACCTTGGAGCGCATGGGGGGCCGGCCCTCCAGGGCGTCGTAAAAGCCGTCCAGGTTGGCCCAGCCCAGGTCGGCCTTGCCGGCGGCGAGCTTCTCAATGTTAATGTAAGTGGCCCCCGGCTCAACGGTGATCTCGATTTCGGGGGATTTCTGCTTGACCAGTTCGGAGACGGCCCCCGCTAGGGGAATCCACGAGCCGCCGGTGGGCCCGCTACTGAAGACCAGCTTGGCCGGACCTGTCGGCTGGGCCGGGCCCGGCGCCGGGGCGGGGGCCCCGGTGGTGGGCTAGCAGCCCCCGAAAAGCAAGCTTGCGCCCCCGAAAAGTCCCGCCTTAAGGACGGTCCGGCGCGAAACCCTTGCTAAACCCACGTTACGCCCTCCTTTCGCCGGGAATAAATTTCGGCTGCTGAATTATAAGTCCGAGATCGGGGAATCTGTCAACCTAAGCGGTGGCCACACAGATATAGCGGTTGAGGCTGAAAAAGTATTTCCGGGCTTCGGCCGCCTTCTGAAGGGCCCCTAACCAGGCTTCGTATTCCCCGGGGGAAATTCGGCCGGTGTCGACCAGCACTTCTTTGACGACTTTGGTTGCCAGGAAGTGGCCGTAAAAGGGCTCCCGGAATTCGGTGTTGTAAAGCACGTAAACGTCCGTCCAGGTATCCGCCAGGCCCGCCCGCCTCACCAGGCCGAAGAGCTGCCGCCCGAGGGTGGCCCCGGGCCAGGCGTCCCGCAGGACCCCCAGAATCCGGCGGGCCAGGGCCTCGTCGGCGCTGTTGTATACGGCGGTCTCCCAGTCGGTCTGAACGAAAACCAGCCGCCGGCCCCGGGCCACCGCCCGGCGGACCTCGGCGATGAGGCCGGCGGGATTCCGGGCGAAGGCCAGGGATTCCGTCACCAGGGCGGCCTCAAAGGCGGCGTCCTTAAAGGGGAGGCGTTCCCCGTCAAAGCGGACGTAATTTACTACCCGGGCCAGCCGGAACTCCCGCAGCTGGGCGAGGGCACCCCGCAGGGCCGCGGCCTGGGAATCAACCCCCACCACCCGCCCGTAGCCGCCCACCGCGCCGGCCAGCCGGAGGGTGAGCCGGCCGTCGCCGCAACCCAGGTGAAGAATCCGGCTGCCCGGCCAGGGGTCCAAAATCTCCAGGTAGCGCCGGTCCTGGGCCAGCAGGTCATGGCCGGCCGGCTGAACGCCCCAACCAACGCGGGTTCCGACGCTCACGGACGGGCCAGGATGACGTCTAAAATCGCCGGCTCCCCCGCCCGGACGCGGGCCAGGCCCCGGCGCAGCGCCGGCAGCAGGTCGGCCGGGTCCTCCACCCGCTCCCCATACACCCCGACCACTTCGGCCAGGCGGTCGTAGCGGGGCGGGGGTATCAAGTCTATACCAACGAACTTATTGTACCGGACGGAGTAACCCTCAGGGTAGGCGGCCACCAGCGGCCGCTTGGTCGCATTGTAACAGCTATTGTTAAAGACCACGGCCATAACGGGCGCCCCGGCGTTGACGGCCGCCCAGAAGGCGGCCAGGGGCTCCCCGAAGACAAAGGACCCGTCCCCCACGGCGAGGATGACGGGGCGGTCGGGCCTGGCCAGCTTCACCCCGAGGGCCGCCCCCAATCCCCAGCCCAGGGCCGACCCGCCGCTGCCGAACCAGGTTCCCGGCTCGGCCGGCCGCACGTACGGCCAGAGGAGGCGGTTGCTCGTGACCGTCTCGTCGACAAAGATGCAGTCCGGCGCCTCGGCGTACAGCCGGCCCAGGCAGTAGCCCAGCCATTCGGTGGCGATGGGCCGGGCGGAGGCCCGGTTGAGGGCGGCCTCTTCCCACCCGGCCAAAAGTTTCCGGTGGCGGGCCTCCAGC
>DAOUCL010000020.1:0-4427 GCA_034432015.1 Dehalococcoidia bacterium | reverse complement strand
CGGTTGGCCGCCGGCAGCAGGACCACCGAGTCGGCGGGCTCGATGAGCATCTGGGCCGAGAGGGCGATGTCCAGGTGGACCCGCAGGGGAACTCGGCCCAGGGCCGCCTCCACCCCGGCCGGGTCGGGCATCACCTCGTTGAACCCGCCCCCCACCGAGACCAGGACGTCGATGCGGCCGTCCCGGGCGGCATCCAGCATTTCGGGGACGGTCAGGCCCGGCCGGTCGGGGACGGGGAAGCCCCAGAGCTCGGCAAAACGGCGGGCATTCTCCGCCGTGATGGGCAGGCCGCCCGGGAAGACGGTGGCGTAGGCCCCCATCTCCGCCCCGCCCTGGACCCCGGAGTGGCCCCTGATAGGCATCAGGCCGCAGCCGCGCCGGCCGACGAAACCTTTAAGCAGGGCCAGGTTGATGATGGCGTGGACGTTATCCTCGCCGCAGGCGTGTTGGGTGATGCCCATCCCCCAGACGAAGACGGCCCGCCCGGCCCGTCCCACCAGCCCGGCGAACTCCGCCATCTCCGGGCGGGAAACCCCCGACCCCGCCTCCAGCTTTTCCCACGGTACGGCCTTAACCCCGGCCGCAAAGTCCTCAAAGCCGACGGTATGGTTTTCGATAAAATTTCGGTCAAACCAGCCCCGGGCCAGCATCTCCTTGGCCGTCCCCACCAGGAAGGGGATATCCCCCCCGGGGCGCACCTGGAAGAACCGGTCGGTAATCTTGGTGCCGAAAAGGGCGCTCTCCAGGTCGGACGGCACGTAGTACCGTTCCATGGCCGGTTCCCGGTAGGGATTCACCACCACGACCTTGGTTCCGGCCTTCTTGGCGTAGTAAAGATACTTCATCATGACCGGCTGGTTGTTGGCCACGTTGGAGCCGATGAAGACCACCAGGTCGGTGCCGATGAGGTCCCGGTAGGAGCAGGTGGTGGCCGCCACCCCAAGCTGGGCCTTGAGGGCCAGGGTGCTGGGGGAATGGCAGATTCGGGCGGCATTGTCCAGGTTGTTGGTGCCGATGGCCCGGACTGCCTTTTGAAAGGCGTAGTAGTTTTCGTTGGGCTCGCCCCGGCTGGTCATGTAAAAATAGGTCCGGTCCGGGTCGGTCCGCCGAATAGCCTCGGAAATTATGTCAAGGGCCTCGTCCCAGGAGACCCGCCGAAAGCCGGCGTCGCCCCGGCGCCGGACCATGGGGTAGGCCAGCCGACCCAGGGCCCGGAGCTCCCGGGAAGATTTGCCGACCAAAGGGGTGAGGTCGGCGAGAAGCCGGGGGTCGAAGGGCCCCATGGTGTTGAGCCTGAGGAGCCGGAGGCGGATGTTGCAGAGGTGGATGTTCGCCGTCGTCCAGTCCCGCAGGCCCTTCGTCCCCAAGGCGCAGCCGTCGCAGACGCCCTGGGATAGAATGGCCCAGGCGTAATCCAGGCTGTCCCGGTTTTCCCAGAAGGCCCGGAAAACCTCCCCCAGGTTGTGGGCCTGACGCAGGGGGACCAGGCCGGCCCAGAGGGCGGGGTCCCAGCCCCGGCGGGGCTCCCGGACGGGGTCGGTGGGCCGGGGCGGCCGGAAGGTCTCCCGGGCCAAGGCCCAGAGGATTCGGCCCATCTTAACCCAGGTGGTCAAACCGTGAGGGGCCTTCACCGCCGTTTCCCCCACCAAGTTTACACGGTCCGGGCCTAAGCCCGCAGGGGGAACCCGGCCTCAAGTCGGCCCGCGTTGACGGCCGCGCGCCCGGTGCCGTATTTTACTTAGCGGGAGGCCAACATGGACCCCGAAGCCAAAAAGAAAGTCCTGCGCGCCTTTACCTACGGCCTCTACGTGGTCGGTTGCCGCCACGACAACGACATTAATGCCTTTACCGCCAACTGGCTCACCCAGGTCTCCTTTGACCCGCCCCTCATCGCCGTCTCGGTCCAGAAAGACAGCCATTCCATCGGCCTGATCCGGGCTTCGGGGGTTTTCACGGTGGCCGTTCTGCCGTCGGGCTCCCGGGAGTTGGCGGGCCTCCTGGGCAAGCCCTGGAAGCGGGTCCCGGATAAGGTCTTTCAGGTGGAGCACTTCTACGCCGAAAACGGCTGTCCGGTGCCCGCCAACGCCCTCGGGTACATTGAGTGCAAGGTCCTTTCCGAGACGGACGCCGGCGATAGCGTGGTCTTCATCGCCGAGGTGGTAAACGCCCGCTGGCTCCGGGAGGGCCAGCCCCTGACCATGGCCGAAACGGGCTTCCGCCATGCCGGCTGAGTTCAGCCGGACCCCGCCCGAGGTGCTGGTCCTCTTCGACGTGGACCAGACCCTCCTCCACACCGGCGGGGCCGGAAGCGCCGCCCTCCAGCTCGCCGCCGAGGAGGTGCTGGGCCGCCGGGTGGACCTGGACGGGATGCTTTACGCCGGCCGGACCGACCTGACCCTCAGCCGGGAGGTGCTCCGCCGGGCCGGTCTGAACCCCGAAGCGCATCCCGACCTGATGAACGCCATTAAAGCCGCCTTTTTCCGGCACCTGCCCGTCACCCTTCGGCAGTCGACCCGGGGCCGGCTTATGCCCGGGGTTCCCGACATCCTGGAACTCCTTAACCGGTCAGGGGTCTGCCTCGGCCTCTGCACCGGCAACTTTCGCTACTCAGCTTACCTTAAGCTCGCCCATTTCGGCCTGGCCGATCACTTCGCCGAGGGGGGCTTCGGGGACCTTCACCCGGACCGGGCCGACATCGCCCGGGAGGCCGTCCGCCGCTGCTGCCGCCGGTTCGGCCTGCGCCTCGGCCCCGGCCGGGTGGTCCTCATCGGGGATACCCCGGAGGATGTTCGGGCCGGCAAGGCCATCGGAGCCCGAACGGTGGCCGTGGCCACGGGCACCTACGACGAGGAAGCCCTGCGTAAGGCGGGGGCCGACCTGGTCCTCCCCAATTTCGCCGAAGCCGAAGGGGCGGTTCAGCAAATCCTGGACCTGGTTAAAATCTCCCGTTAGGCATCCGGGCCGTCGAACCCGGCGTCCACGTCGCCAATATCCCCCAGGTCCGACTCTGCGGCCCAGTCGCCGGGCTCGGGCCCGACATCCAGGGGGCTTTCGGCCGCCCCCTCCTCTTCGGCCGGTCCGAAAAGGGGCGATTCAAACCAAGTGTGCCGGGGTTCGGCCGCGGTCCCGGGCGTCCGCTCCGGCCCGGCAGCTATCACCGTCACCGGGTGGCTCATCAGCCCCCACAAAAGGAGGAGCTCGGGCAGGCCAACCCCGGAATAGCTGGGTCGGTAGTCCCGGCGGGGGTCGAAGTTGGGGTCCTCAAACCAGGGGACCTGCCGGCCCCCAACTTCCACCGTCCGCACCGGGGGCTCCTCGCCCCGCCGGAGGGCCTCATAATGCTCCGGGTCCACCACGACCCGGCGGCGCTCGGACCCGAAATCCAGAACCACCTCCCGGGCCTCCTCCGGCCGGAGGGGCCGGGCGCAGAAGAAGCAGGCCAGGGGCGGCCCGGCCTCGGGTGGGGCCTCGCCCCGGCCCAGGTCGGGCAATTTCACCCCCTTTAGCTCCGGAAGCTCGTCGCCGAGGGTCTCGGCCAGGGCCGCAAGCCGGTCCCGGACCTCCAGAAGCCCCCGGGCAACCTCGTCCAGCTCCCGGGGGTTCGGCCCGAAGAGGCCGGCCCGGCCCAGCCGGTCCAGCTTCGACCCGATTTCGGCCAGCTGGTCCAGCACCAGGTCGAGGCTGCGCCGCCCATCCCGGCCCCGGGCCGAGGTGGGGGCCGGTCCGAGCAGCCGGTCAAACTCCAGGGCGGCCGCCGTCAGGTCGGCGTGCCAGCCCCGGAGTTCCTTAAGGCGGGCCCGCCGGCCCGACCCCAGCCGAAACGTGAAAAAGGCGGCCAGCCCCACGAGGCCCACCAGCCCCAGGCCCACCAGTAGGGCGGTAGCGGTGCGGCCGGCGGCCTCCCGGGCCTCCGCTTCAGCCACGATGCTGTCGGCCAGGTATGCCATCCCAGCGGCATACCCTTCGGAAGTAAATACCCGCCGGCTGGCGTCGGTGAGGCGCTGGGTCTCCTCCCGGCCCAACCGGTCCGTCTTGGCCGAGACGGCATTCTGGCTGGCCACGATAAGCAGGCCGTCCCGGAGGTCCAGGTAGCGGTGGAGTTCGGCGGTGAACTCCCCTAGGGTCTGGAAGCCCGCCGGCGGCCGGGATATCAGGACGAACTTCACCGTCCAGCCCCGGCCCCTGAGCTCAGCGGCCTTGGCGGCCAGCCGCTGCCGGTCGGCCGGGGGCAGGCGGCCGGCCATAGCCGGCTCAACGTAGACGTCCTCCCGGTTCAGGACCCGGACTACCTCGGCGGGGTCGGGCTGGGCGGCGGCCGTCCCGGCCAGCAGCCCGAGGGCAACGGTGACCGCCAGCAAGGTTGCGCCGAAGACCCTGGTCATTCCGCTAGTAGTATAAAGCGATGGTGGGCGGTGAGCTTATCGTTA
>DAOUCL010000019.1:0-7040 GCA_034432015.1 Dehalococcoidia bacterium | reverse complement strand
AGGGTCTCCAGCGCCCGCTCGGCATAGGGCAGAAAGAGCCTGCCGGCCGGGGTAAGCCGAACGCCCCGTCCCAGCCGCTCGAAGAGGCGTTCCCCCAGCTCCCGCTCCAGGAGGCTAATTCGGGCGCTGAGGGAAGGCTGGCTTATAAAGAGGACCTCGGCGGCCTGCCGAAAATTACCCCGCCGGGCCGCCTCGACGAAGGCCTCTAGCTGGCCCAGTTCCATCGGGGCACCCCCTGGACCGAACCCTTAAAAAATTTTAGCACCCGCCAAACCCGCCCAACCAAAGACCCTACCATAGCCAAAATCTATACCAGCAATAGAAAACTGCAAAGTTATTCCATGGCAATTCCACCGGTTATCTGGTATCATATGTGTGAAAATCTTCACCAGCAAGGGAGGCTGTTGATGGGCAAGGCCGGCCGAAAGTTCCGGGAGCTGCTGGCGACCGAACCTTACGTTTTCACCACCGGTGTCTTCACCCCCATTGAGGCTAAGCTCGCCGAGATGGTGGGCCTCAAGTGCGTTTATATGAGCGGCTATTCCTGCGCCCTCGGCTACCTGGCCCGGGCCGACCTGGGCTTTCCCACCATGACCGAGATGGCCACCTGGGCCCGGTATATTGCCAGCGTGGTGGACATCCCCGTCATCGCCGACGCCGACGACGCCTACGGCAACGCCATCATCGCCACGCGCACCGTCGAGGAGTTCGAAAAGACCGGGGTTGCCGGCATCCACGTGGAGGACCAGCGGTTTCCCAAGCGGTGCGGCCACTTGGCGGGCAAGGTCGTCCTGCCCCGGGAGGAGGCCGTAAAGAAGTTCAAGGCCATCGTAGACGCCCGGTCCGACCCCGACTTTTTCATTATCGCCCGTACCGATGCCCGCAACGCCGTTGGGGGCAGCCTGGAGGAGGCCATCGAGCGGGCTAAGGCCTATGCCGACGTCGGGGTGGACATGGTCTGGTGCGAATTTCCGACGCCCGACCGGGCCGAGGCCGAGAAGTTCGCGGTGGAAATGCGCAAGGCGTTCCCCAACCTGCCCCTGGCCTTTAATTACTCGTCGTCTTTCCGCTGGATCGACGTTGAAAACCCCCTCACCTTCCGCGAGCTGGGGGAGATGGGCTATAAATATATTTTCATCACCCTGGGCAGTATCCACGCCGCCACCTATGCCGTCTGGAATTTTATGGAGGACCTCCGGGATAACCAGGAACAGGCCCAGTTCCGCCTTCAGCGAATGAAGCTGGGCCATCCCACCGAGAACCACCACAAGCTGGGCCGGTTTGAGTACTTCAAGGCGCTTGAGGAGAAGTACCTACCGGCCGAGCTGGTAGAGACCCGCTACACCCAGTCGGAGGGCTTTGGGGCGAAAGACTTCAAGCCTAAGGGCGTCCTCATCTGAGAGCTCCTCGCAACACTCCCACCGCTCCCGGGGGCAACCGGAACCGGTTGCCCCTTAATTTTGCGTCTTAGTTTTTACAGTATCGGATATAATCGGCTGGGCGACAGTTTGGCCGGGTATCGTCCGGTTAAACCAGGACGGGCAGTTTTCGGCTTGTCGAAACCCTTCGGCCCTGACCCTCAGAAAGGTGAAGCTTCGACCTGCTATGCCCTGGTCGACCCGGCGCTCCGGGCGATGGGCTGGGCTACGGACGACCCTTCCCAGGTTCGGGTTGAGTTGGTGGCCGCCACGATGGGCGGGGGCAAGGCCGATTACTGCGTTTTTGCTGACCCAATCTGGCGAGGAGGCCGCGGCTTACCGGGTCGTTTTTGGGCCCTGACCCCGGGGTGCAGGCATTGAAGATTTCGCGACCCCCGCCTTAGGCTTCCTGGCCGCCACTTGACCGGAGGGCGGCCCGGGTGGTATAGTTGCTCAACATCCGGCCTAGGGTATGGGCGGTCGGATACCTCTTCCCGGGCCTTTGCGGAGGTGCTGCGTTGAGGCTCTATCTCGCCCTCGGTCTCCTCGGCGTCCTCGTCCTGGCGGCCGCCCTCGGCCGGGCTGAAGGTCCCCTGCGCCTTAGCCCCCTGCAGGCACCCGTGGGCGCTGCCTTCACCTACCAGGGGCAGCTTACCTCCGGGGGTACCCCGGTAAATGGCCGGTGCGACTTTCAATTTCGGCTTTTTGACGGCCCCGACGGAAGCGGACAGGTCGGCCCCACCCTGGAGCGCACCGGGGTGGAAGTGACCGGCGGCTTTTTCGTAGTTCAACTTGACTTCGGGGCTTCGGCCTTTGACGGCAACGCCCGCTACCTGGACGTTGGGGTGGGGTGTCCTTCGGGCTCCGGGGCGGCCTACACTCTGCTCTCGCCCCGCCAGCCCGTTATGCCCGCCCCCTACGCCATTTACGCCGCCAGCGGCTCGGCCCGCTCCCTCCAGGGGTTCCCCCTGGGGAACCAGGCCCCGACCGCGGGCCAGGTGCTCAAGTTCAACGGCAGCCAGTGGGTTCCGGCCGAAGACGCCGGTGGGGCCGTAGCCGCGGGCACCGGCCTTACGGCCACCACCAGGCCCCGGCCTTCCGACTGCCGCAGGGGTGCGCGGCCGCCCAGGTCCCAAGGTGGGACGGTACCGCCTGGTCCTGCGGGGACGTCGCGGCCGGCTAGACGGTCGGTCCCGGCCTGGTGCTTTCGGGCACCGAGCTTCGGGTGAACTTCGGGGGCACCGGTTCGGCTACTTCGGCCGCCCGCAGCGACCATACCCACGGGGCCGCCGATATCGTTACCGGGACCTTAAGCCTGGCCCGCATCCCCCAGGGCCCGGGAAGCGGCCTTAATGCCGACCTGTTGGATGGGCTCAGCTCGGCCGATTTCGCCCCGGCCGCCCACAACCACGACGGCCGCTACTATACCAAAACCGAGGCCGATGGCCGGTACCTGGCGGTCACCGGGACGGCCACGAACTCCGCTAGGCTTGGGGGTTTCGACCCCAGCTACTACGCCCCCGCCGACCACAGCCACGACGCCCGGTATCTTTTGATAACGGGGAAGGCGGCCGACGCCGACAACCTGGACGGCCTCGATTCGACGGCCTTTGCCCGCTCCACCCACAACCACGACGACCGCTACCTGGGGCTGACGGCCAAGGCCGCCGACGCCGATAAGCTCGACGGCCTCGATTCGGCCGCCTTTGCCTTGGCCAGCCACGACCACGACAGCCGGTACTACACCAAGGCCGAGCTTCAGACCGCCGGCTCGGCCCAGGTAAGCTGGTCGAACCTTACCGGCCTTCCCGCCGGCTTTGCCGACAACATCGACAACGACACCCTCGGGGCCCTAAGCTGCGCCGACGGCCAGGGGCCAGTCTGGAGCGCGGCCGCCGGCTGGGACTGTGGAAGCGGCGGTGGGACGTCCTACACCGCCGGACCCGGGCTGGCTCTTAACGGCACCCAGTTTAGCGTGAATTTCGGGGGCAGCGGTCCGGCCACAACGGTGGCCCGCAGCGACCACAACCACGACCAGTCCTACTGGCGAGCCGGGGGAAACTCCGGTCTTACTTCGGCAAATAACTTTCTGGGGACGGCCGACAACCTGGGCCTAAGCGTCGGGGTGAGCGGCACCCCGGCCCTGCGAATTCTGCCCGCCCGGGACGGCGACTACGGCTACAGTCCTAGCCTGGTCGGGGTCACATCAGCAACACCGTAAGCGCCGGGGCCATTGGGGCCGTTATCGGCGGGGGCGGGGCAGGGCCGGCCGGAAATACCGGGACCACTCAGCACAACCAGGTCACCGACCGGTTCGGGACGGTGGGTGGGGGGATGATGAACCGGGCCGGAAACGCCGATGCCGACCCGAAAAACGCGGCCTTTGCCACCGTGGCCGGGGGCTTGATAAGATCGCCAGCGGGATGGCCGCCATGATTCCGGGCGGGACCGAGAACCGGGCCGCCGGCAACTTCAGCTTCGCCGCCGGCTACGGGGCCAACGCCGACCACACCGGGGCCTTCGTCTGGGCCGACTCCGTAAGCAGTTCGGCCTTTCATTCCGAGGCCCCCAACCAGTTTATTGCCCGGGCCACCGGGGGCGTAAAGTTTATAACCGGCGTAGGACCCGTCACCGGGGTCAGGGTCGACCCGGGAAGCGGCGCCTGGGATACGGCCAGCAGTCAGGCCCTCAAGGCCAACTTTGCCGACGTGGACCCCAAGGGGGTGCTGGCCGCCCTGATGCGCCTGCCGGTCCGGACCTGGAACTACCGGGCGCAGGACCCGTCGGTGCGCCACCTGGGGCCCACGGCCGAGGATTTCCGGGCGGCCTTTGGCCTCGGCGACGGCCCGGCCTACATCTCCACCGTGGATGCCGACGGGGTCGCCTTTGCGGCGATTCAGGGCCTGGGCCAGACGGTGGACGAGCTCCGGGCCGAAAACCGTGGGCTTAAGGAGCAGGTCGGTCGGTTGGAAGCCCGCCTGGAGGCCCTGGAGAGGTCGGGCGGAACGGTCGGGGGTCCAACCCTTCTGGCGGTCGGCGCCGCCGGAGCTGCGGGCCTGGGTCTGGGGCTGGGCTTCGGCCGGCGCCGGCCGTAAAACCCGAACTGCCGGCAGGCAACGGGTAATCTTGCCGGGGGCGCAGGGCCCTGCGCCCCCAGGCGATGGCCCCGGCCGGTTGCACCGCCGGACGGGGGTGGTTAGGCTAAAAGGGGAGACGCGACCCCAGATTGGTGCGGGAGGGAAACGTGCAGGTCGAGGAGTTGCTTGCCCAGGTGGCTTCCCTGCGGGAAAATGCCCACGTTCGGACCGTATTCGGCGAGCCCATCCGCCACGGCGACCGGATAGTTATACCCGTGGCCCGGGTTCAGGGCGGCTTCGGTCTCGGCTTCGGCCGGGGAAAGGCGCCGGCTGAGGGTGGGGCTGGGGGCGGTGGGGGTGGGATGTTCCGGGCAAGGCCCGTGGCCGTCGTCGAAATCACCCCCAACGAGGTACGGGTTCGGCCCGTCATCGACACCACCCGGATCGTGCTGGCGGCCATGCTGTTGGCGGCCTGGGTCGCCTTCTGGGGAGGTCTCACCGCCCGGGCCGTGGTAAGGCGGGCCCCGGCGCGTTAGACCCCTAGCGGCGCTCGATAAACTCCCGGATATCTTCGATCCGGACAAACTCGTCGGCGGCGTCGATGAGCAGGTCGGAGGCCCGGTAGCCCCGGCGGGCGGCATCCTCGTGCTGGGTGCTCACCACGACCACCCGCACCCCCCGGCTGGCCACCGCCTTGACCAGGGGCGCAAAATCGCCGTCGCCCGAAAGCAAAATCTGCTTGTCGCACCGGTCGGCCAAGCTGAGCATGTCGATGGCCAGCTCGATATCCAGGTTGGCCTTGACGTGGATCTCCCCCTGGGCGTCCCGGTAAACCCGAACCGGCTTGGTGACCACGTGGTAGCCGTTGCGGTTTAGAAACCTCAGGAAGCGCCGGTCGTCGTCCCGCTGGGCCAGCAGCTCCTGGTGCTTGGCTTCCCGCACCTCCTCCGGCAGACCCAGCAGCCGGACGTACGCCTCGATGCCGTCGTCGTCCCACTCGCCGGTGTAGTAATAGGCCCGAATGAGAAAGCAACCGTGGGTGAGCCAGTGAAGCAGCTTGACGAAATCTACCCGCAGGTTAAGGCCGTAATACGTAGCATACCGGAAATTGTGGCCGTCGACGAAGACGGCCACCCGCTCCACAAACCCCGAGGGTCGGGGTACCGTCCCCGAGTTGCCGGCCAGGTACTGTTCCAGGGAGGCGTTACCCCGGGCCTTCATCGGGGGGGTGTCAGGCGTTGCGGCCGTGGCACTTTTTATACTTTTTGCCGCTCCCGCAGGGGCAGGGGTCGTTCCGGCCGACCTTCTGCCGTCCGCCTACCCGAACGGGCTCCCGGGTCGGGGTCGCGGCCGAACCCCCGGCGTAGACCAGGTTGCGGGGCCGGGACGGCTCCGGCTGGGCCTGCTGGATGGCCACGTGGTAGATGGTGTGGACCACCTGGCTCTGAATGGCGGCCAGCAGATTCTGGAACATCTCATGGGCCTCCCGCTTGTAGGCCACCAGGGGGTCCGTCTGGGCGTAGGCCCGCAGGCCGATCCCCTCCCGCATCTCCTCCATTGCCGTCAGGTGCTGGACCCAGAGGGTATCGATGGCCCGGAGCATCACCAGCCGCTCCAGAAGGCGCATGTTCTCCGGCCCGAACTGGGCCTCCCGCTCGGCGTAGAGCCTTTCGGCCCACTCGTGGAGCCTGGCGCGGGTCTCTTCCCGGCCCTGGCGGGCCAGGACATTCGGCGTCACCTCAGGGGGGAGGGGGAAGACCCGGCTAACCTCCCGGTAAAGGCCGGCCGTGTCCCAATCGTCGGGCTCATGGCCGGGCAGGTAAGTATCAACCAGGCGGTCGATGGTCTGGTGGACCATCTCCAGGATGTTCGCCCGCAGGTCGGTCCCGGAAAGGATCTTCCGGCGCTCGCCGTAAATCACCTCCCGGTGCTTGTTGACGACGTCGTCGTACTCGACTAAGTGCTTGCGGATGTCGAAGTGGTAGGCTTCGACCTTCTGCTGAATCTGGCCGATGAGCTTGGTGACGGTCGCCGACTCGATGGGCTCGTCGTCGGAGACCCCGGCCCACTCCATCAGGCCCTTGATCCGGTCGCCCCCGAAGCGGCGGATGATATCATCCTCGAACGAGACGTAGAAGCGGGAACTGCCGGGGTCGCCCTGGCGGCCGGCCCGGCCCCGAAGCTGGTTGTCGATCCGGCGGGACTCGTGCCGCTCGGTGCCGATGATGTGGAGGCCCCCGAGCTCAATAACCTTCTGGCGGTCGGCTTCCCATTGTTTTTTGGCCTCGGCGTAGGCCTCCGCCCACTGCTCCGGGGTCGCCTTGTGGAACTCAATCCCCTTGCGTTTGAGAACCTCCCGGGCAAGAAGCTCGGGGTTACCGCCCAGGATGATGTCAGTGCCCCGGCCGGCCATGTTCGTCGCGATGGTTACCATGCCCGGCCGTCCGGCCTGGGCGACGATGTAGGCCTCCTGCTCGTGGTATTTGGCGTTGAGGACCTGGTGGGGAATGCCCCTGGCCTTGAGCATGGCCGAAAGCCGCTCCGA
>DAOUCL010000018.1:0-16959 GCA_034432015.1 Dehalococcoidia bacterium | reverse complement strand
CCCGGTCCAGGGCCCGCATCGGGTCTTCGTCCTCCCGGCCCCGGACGAAGAAGAGGCCCGCCGCCGAGGCGATCAGGCCAAAGGCCCGGACCACCAGCGGGAAAAGAATCCAGGCGTCGTTGCCCGTCGCCCGGGCCACCGCAACCCCTAAGATCATGGCCCCGATGTTCTCGGCGGCCGTCGACTCAAAGAGGTCGGCCCCACGGCCGGCGCAGTCGCCGACGTTATCCCCAACCAGGTCGGCGATGACGGCCGCATTTCGGGGGTCGTCCTCGGGGATGCCCGCCTCCACCTTGCCCACCAGGTCGGCCCCCACATCGGCCGCCTTGGTGTAAATGCCGCCCCCCAGCTGGGCGAAGAGGGCCACAAAGCTTGCGCCGAAGCCGTAGCCCACGATCAAGAAGGGGGCCTGGCGCATCCCCTCGGAGCCGAACATCGCCCCGTAAAGGGCGAAGATGACCGCAACCCCAATAAGGCTAAGACCGACCACCAGGAAGCCCGAGACCGCCCCGCCCCGCAGGGCCACATTTATGGCCTCATTCAGGTTGCGCAGGGCGGCGCTGGCCGTCCGGATGTTGGACCGGACCGCCACGTACATGCCGACAAAGCCGGATATGGCCGAAGAGAAGGCCCCGACCAGGAAGGCCAGGGCGGTGCGCCAGCCCAGCTCGACGCTACGGTCGAAGTAGCCGATGATGACCCCGACAATGATGGCCGTGACCACCGCCAGGAGCAGAATCGTCCGGTACTGGCGGTTAAGAAAGGCCACGGCCCCCTCGTAGATCATGTCGGCCACGGCCTTCATGTCCGGGGTGCCCGTATCCCGCCTGAGGACATCCCAGGCAAGGTAGGCCACCAGCAAAAGGGTTAAAAGGCCCGAAAACGGTACTATCCAGACCAGTTCCATGCCGGCGTACCTCCTTCTAAGGCTACCCGGAAGGGTAGCTTAAGGGTTAATTTAGATAAAAAGCGGCGCCAGGACCAGGGAAACGATGCTCATAAGCTTTATCAGGATGTTAAGGGAGGGCCCGGCGGTGTCCTTGAAGGGGTCGCCCACCGTGTCCCCCACCACCGCGGCCGCATGCACCGGCGTCGATTTCCGAATCGGCTGGCCGTTTTCGTCTAGCAGATACCCGGCCTCAATATATTTTTTAGCATTGTCCCAGGCCGCGCCGGAATTGGCCATGGTAACGGCCAGCAAAAAGCCGCTCAGGATCGCCCCGAGCAGCAGGCCGCCCAGGGCCCCGGCCCCCAGGGCGAAGCCGACCGCCGGCGGCACCACCACCGCCAGCAGGCCCGGCAGAACCATCTCCCGGAGGGCGGCCCGGGTGCTTATGTCGACGCACCGGGCGTAGTCGGGCGAGGCTTCCCCGCTCATCAGGCCCGGGATCTCCTTAAACTGGCGGCGCACCTCGTTGACGATCTCAAAGGCCGCCCGGCCCACGGCCGACATCGCCAGGGCCGAGAAGATATAGGGCATCCCCGCCCCGATGAGGGCCCCGACCATCACCCGCACGTCCAGCAGGTTCATTATGTCCAGCCGGACGGCCTGGGAATACGCCGCCAGCAGGGCCAGGGCGGTGAGCACGGCCGAGCCGATGGCAAACCCTTTGCCGGTGGCGGCCGTGGTGTTGCCCAGCGAATCGAGGGCATCCGTCCGCTGGCGGACCTCCGGGGGCAGGTGGGTCATCTCGGCGATGCCCCCGGCATTATCGGCCACCGGGCCGTAAGCATCCGTGGCCAGGGTAATGCCGAGGGTGGCCAGCATCCCGACCCCGGCCAGGGCCACCCCGTAGAGGCCGCCGAAAACGTAGGCCACGTAGATGGCCGCGGCCATGATCAGCATGGGCAGGATATTGCTCAGCATCCCCACGGCCAGCCCGCTGATGATGACGGTGGCCGGCCCCGTCCGGGCTGCCTGGGCGACCTGCCGGGTCGGGCCGTAAGAGTACGAGGTGAAAAACTCGGTGCTCAGGCCGATGGCCACCCCGCCCAGCAGGCCGGCTACCATCGCCCAGAAGAGGCCGACCCCGACCCCGAGCCAGAGGATGAGCCCAAGGGCCCCGAGAAGGGTAAGGATTGTTGCCGCGAAGACCCCGGCCCGCAGGGCATTAAGAAGCCGGCCCATCTCCGGGGTTTCCCCAACCCGAACAAAGAAGGTGCCGATTATCGAGGCAATGATGCCGGCTACTGCCAGCAGGATGGGCAGGCCGTAGGCGGCCTCGCCCCAGGGGGTAATGGCCGCCAGGGCGAGGGCCGCAACAATCGACCCGACGTAAGACTCAAAAAGGTCGGCCCCCATCCCGGCAACGTCCCCAACATTGTCGCCCACGTTGTCAGCAATCACCGCCGGGTTTCGGGGGTCGTCTTCGGGGATGCCGGCCTCGACCTTGCCCACCAGGTCAGCCCCCACGTCGGCCGCCTTGGTGTAAATTCCGCCCCCAACCCGGGCAAAGAGGGCGATGGACGAGGCCCCAAAGCTAAACCCGGCCACGATGTTCGGGTCGCCGACGGCCAGAAAGAGGGCCGAAAGCCCCAAAATTCCCAGGCTCACCACCGTAATCCCCATCACCGTCCCGCTGGAAAAGGCGACCCGCAGGGCGTCGTTAAGGCCGCGACTGGCGGCCGCCGCCGTCCTGACGTTGGCCCGGACGGCCACGTTCATCCCAATAAAGCCGGCCAGGGCCGAACAAAAGGCCCCAACCAGGTAACAGAGGGCGGTGAGGGGGTTGATTACGATGCCGAGGATGGCCGCCACAACCACCGCAAAGGGGACCAGGGCCCGATACTCCCGCAAAAGGAAAGCCGTGGCCCCCACCTGGATCGCCCGGGAGATGCGCACCATCTCCGGCCGACCGGTCTCCTGCCTCAAGACCCAGTAAGCCGTCAGGCCGGCGAACAACAAGCCGACCAGCCCGCCGATGGGACCCCAAATCGCCAGGTTCATCCCCGGCCCCTTACATTGGGAAAAATTTCACGAATATTTTAACCGAACCTACTCTTGCGGCGCTACTATATCCCGCGTACCCAGGTATTTGGCCAGCTCCCACTGCCGGATGGACAGGGTCAGGTCGCCCCGGCTCCGCTCGAGGATGCCCCGCACCTGGTCGGTGAGCCGCCTTAAGCCCCCGGTCATGCCGTCGGGGTAGTCGAGGGCAATGAGCACCTCGTAGATGGCGTCCATCGCCCCTAGGATCTCTTCGGCCCGGCCAAACTGACCGGTCCGGATCAGGTCCAGAAGGTGGCGCCTTAACTCTCCCACCGCCTCAGCCAGGCCCTGAAGGTAACTTAAAGGCTCCACATTAAGCTCCTCCGGGCCGGGAATGGGCCGGTTGGCGATAACGGCAAAAGTTACGTAAGCTTCGACCAGCTCCTTGGCGGCGTCCCCGATAAAGCCGGCCCAGAGCACATCCGGGTGCTCGGCCAGCAGGTCGGTGGCGGCACGGAGCTTCTGGCAACTCTCGGCCAGGAGGGCTTCGGCCGGCCTAAACTCGCCCCGGTGGGCGGCCCGGACGGCGTTGGCCGCCGCCCGCACCACTTCCCGGGCCAGCTTTAGGGCCTCCTCCCGGGCGGCGTACTTGGCGTCCAGGTGCTCCCGGATTCGGTCGATGGTTTCGTAAAACTCGGGCGTCCTAAGCATTTTCACCTCCGGGCGGCTTCGGCCCGGGCGATGAGTTCGGCCGCGGCGGCGGCCGGGTCGTCGGCGGCGCAGACGGCGCTTATCACCGCAAAGGCGTCGGCCCCGGCCCGGACGACTTCGGCCACATTCTCGGGGGTGATCCCGCCGATGGCCACCAGGGGCAGGCCCAGGCCGGCCGCCTTGATCTGGCGGATGGTCTCGAGGCCGGCGGGCCGGGTATCCGCCTTGGTGGCCGTCGGAAAGATGGATCCGACGGCCACGTAGTCGGCCCCGTCGTCCCGGGCCTTGCGGGCCTCGGCCAGGTTGTTTGTCGAGCACCCGATAACCGTCGTCGGCGGCAGGATGCGCCGCAACTCGGCCACGGGCAGGTCCTTCTGGCCGACGTGGATCCCATCAGCCCCGGCCACTAGGGCCAGGTCGGCGTGGTCGTTGACGATAAAAAGCACCCCGGCCTCCCGGCAGAGGTCCCGGAGCCGCCGGACCTCGGGCAACATTTCACCTTTCATTTTTACTTTATCACGATACTGGACGACCTGGGCACCGGCCCGGACGGCCCCTTCGGCAACGGCAACCACATCCCGGCCCCGGGTAGCCTGCGGGTCGATTATGAGGTAGAGGCCCCGGACCTTTTGCCGGGCCAGCTCCAGGCTGGGACGGGTTACGGGTTGGTGGTCCGCTCCGACCACGGAGTTTCGTACTCCTTGAGCAGTTCCCCGGAGCGGGCCTTCTCCACAACTTCGTCAAACCCGGGCGGGGGCTCGACGCCCAGCTCCTTAAGGCGCTTCTTGGCCCAGAGGCCGATGTTTCGGCTGTCCTTGTAGTACTCCTCGGTGGGGTGGTCGATAGCCGAACCCAACTCTGCCATCCGGTCGGCCTCGGATTTGTGGACGGCGAACCGGGAAAAGAGCCGCTTAAGACCCCGGCCGCCGCATCCGGGGCAGGCCGGCTCGGCTTCGGCCTGGCGAACCGAGAAGTAAAAGAGGCTCACCTTCCGGTTGCAGTGGGGGCACAGGTACTCGTAGATGGGCATCTTTAAAGCTCGTCCCCGTCTTCGCCGGCCTCGTCCCCGTTCGATTCGCCCCCCAGCTCCTCGGGCACCTCCCCGGCCTCCAGCCGGTCCACCATCTCGTCGAACTCCGGCCCCAGGTCTTCCCCGAGTTGCCTGCTGAAGCGGCGGGCCCAGCGGGCCACGCTGCGGGGGTCGTTTTCGTCCAGGTCGGCAAAGTTGCTCGGGTCGGCCAGCTGTTCGAGGCGGTCCTCTTCGGAGCGGACGAAGGCGAAGCCCGAAATGAGCCTCCGGACGTCGGTACTGCCGCAGTGGGAGCAGGCCGGCTCAAAAACGGCGTACACGCTCGGGACGAATATGGTCGATTTACGCCGGCACTGGTTACAGCGGTACTCGTAAATCGGCATAGGCTAACCGGCCCACGGTTAAGGTTTACAACCCTCTGATTATATCAGGCCGGGCGGGGCCTCCAGGATGTTTTCAATGTGATCCAGCCGGCGGGGCCGGCCGGCCCCGTCCAGTTCGACCCCGATAAAGTCGAAGCGGACCTGCGGGGGTAGTTCCGGCCGGTTGGCCCGGTACTCGAGGGCCGCCTGAACCAGCCGCCAAAGCTTGCGGGGGGTGACCGATTCGGCCGGCCCGGCCAGCCCCCCGGCCCGCCGGGCCCGGACCTCGACGAAGACAACACAGCCGTCCTTCTCGGCGATGATATCCACCTCCCCCAAGCGGGTCCGAAAGTTTACCTCCCGGACGGTGTACCCCTGGCCGACCAGGTAATCCCGGGCCGCCCTTTCGGCCTGGCGGCCGGCCTCACCCGTCCGGGACATCCCGGCCCAGCACCTCGGCCACCGGCCGGTAGTGGCGGCGGTGGGCGGGAGAGGGTCCCAGTTCGGCCAGCCGCCGGAGGTGCTCCGCGGTCGGGTAGCCCTTATGGCGGGCGAAGCCGTAGCCCGGGTATTTCCGGTCGAGGCAGGCCATGAGCCGGTCGCGGGTCACCTTGGCAAGGATGGAGGCGGCCGCCACCGAAACCGACCGCTGTTCCCCCCGGACAAGGGGTATTTCGGGCAGGCCGATATCCAGGGACCAGGGCCCGTCCACCAGGAGGCAGTCCGGGGCGACCTTAAGCTCCCCCACGGCCCTGACCATGGCCAGCCGGCTGGCCCGGCCAATGCCGAGGCCTTCGATTTCGTCCACCTCGGCCAGCCCCACCCCCCAGGCGCGGGCGCAGGCGGTGATCACCCCGAAGGCCCGCTCCCGCTCTTCCGGGGTTAAAAGTTTGCTGTCGACAACTGGGCATTCGGGCGCCCAGGCCCAGGGGTCGGGCAGGATAACCGCGGCCGCGACGACCGGCCCGGCCAGGGCCCCCCGGCCGGCCTCGTCCACCCCGGCCACGGCCCGGAAACCGGCCCGGTAAAGGGCAAGTTCCACGTCCGCCGGCGCCAGCCTCATCTTAAAGCCGCCAGGGCGGCCCGCAGGACCTGGGAGGCCAGGGGAGCGGCAACCTGGGTGCTCGAGCCCCCCTCTTCAACCACCAGGGCCAGAACCACCCGGGGGTTTTCGGCCGGGGCAAAGCCGATGAACCAGGAGTGAGCCGGCCGGCCGGGCACGGCCTCGGCCGTACCCGTCTTTCCGGCCACCGTAACGCCGGCAACCCCGGCCGGCCGGGCCCAGCCCTCGGCCACCGAAACCGTCATATACGTCCGGAGCCGGTAGGCCACATCGGGCCGGATGGCCTGGCGCCAGGTTTCAGCCGGCCGGTCGGCCAGGAGGCGAGGCCGGGGAACCCGGCCGTCGGCGGCCACCGCCGCGGCGACCAGGGCCATCTGGAGGGGGGTTACCAGCAGTTCGCCCTGGCCCATCCCCGTCGAGGCGAGGGCGTAGCGGCCCTCAGGGCCGGTAAAGAAATCCGGCCGCTGCTGAAGCCGGCTCGGGACGGTGGGTAGGTCGAAGGGGATGGGGGATTCAAAGCCGAACCGGCGGGCGTAATCTAAGAGGGCCGGGGCCCCGAGGCGGAGGGCCAGGTTGGCGTGGGTTACGTTGCAGCTCCAGGCGTAGGCGTGGGCAACGTCAAGCCGCACCCGGTTCCCCGAGGCCAGGAGGTAGATATTCCCGCAACTGACAAGGCCGTTGGTGTGCCAGGGAACCGGGTGGGATGCGTCCCTGGGGTTAAGCTCATAATCAAAAACCTCGCCGGGCCGGGCCACCCCCAGCTCCAGGGCCGCCGCCAGGGTAACCGTCTTGAAAGTCGACCCTGGGGCGTACTGGCCCTGGGTGGCCCGGTTGAGGAGGGGCGCCCCACCGTCGGCCTGCAGCGTCCGAAGGTAGCCCAGGGCGGCCTCATCGGGCTGGCCCGCCCCCAGCCGGTTCGGGTCGAAGGTGGGGCTGGAGACCAGGGCCAGGACGGCCCCGTCGGGGGTCATAACCACCGCCGCCCCGGGCCGCCCCCCGAAAAGCCGGAACACCTGGGCCTGAAGGTTGGCGTCCAGGGTGAGCCGGACGTCCCGGGCAGCCACGCCGGCCTCGAGGGACCAGGGCCACTGGGGCCAGCGGACCCGCTGGAGGGTGTCGTCGGCCGCCGCCTCGACCCCGGCCCGACCCAGACCCGGGTTAAAATAGCCCACCGCCGGGGCGGCCTCGGGCACCGGGTACTCCCGCCGGTAAATCCCGTCAGGTCCGGCCGCCGACCGGGCCAGCACCGTCCCGTTCCGGTCCAGGATGGTTCCCCGGGGGCTGCGGAGGACCAGCTCCAGGGGCCGGGTGTTTTCCGGCCGCTTAAGGAGCCCCGGGGCGGCGATAACCTGCCAGTAGCCGAAGGCCAGGGCCACCAGGGTAAGGCCGGCGTAGAGGGCAAGGCCGACCCGGTAGATGCCGCGGTTCGGGACCATCTCAGTAAAAGACCGTCCGGGTCCGGTGCCTGGGCTGGGCCTTGTATTTCGGTTCCTGGCCCCGGTTCCACAGCAGGTAATCCAGCTCCCGGGCGGTGACCGTCCGACCGGCCCGGCGCAGTTCGGCCCCGATAAGCTCGCCGGCATGCACGGCGCAGGCCCGGATCTCCACCTCTTCGGCCGAGCCGGGCGGGATAAGTTGGCCCCGGTCGATGCGCCCGGCCAGGGCCGGGTCGTAAATAAGGACCCCATCCACCCGCAAGACGTGGGGGACTAGGTTGTCGGCAAAGATGGTCAGCTGGTCGATATCCCGAAAGTAGCCGTAACCCTGACCCTGGAAAGCCAGCCAGAGGTCGGCGCAGGTGAGCTGGGCCCGCTTATAAAAGGCAACCTCGAAGCCCTCATAAAGGGCCACGTCCCGGAAAAAGGGCATCTCGGCCAGGATGGAGATGAGCCCCTCGGCCGAGTGGTCGGCGGCCCGGACCAGGCGGACGAAATCCCCGCCGAAGCGCCCGAGAAGGAGGCGGCCCAGGTCGTTAAGGGCCTCGGCGAAGAGGCCCATAAGCTCGGTGCGGGGGCCCTCGTCCGGCTCCTGGCCGAAGATGCGGTGGCAGTCGGCCGGGCCGATCTCGGCCAGGGTCCGGGCATCCAGGGGTCCGTGGGCCGCGAAGTAGTCCTTCAGGGCGGACGCAATCGTAAAATAGCCCGAGAGGCCGGGCCGCTTTTGAAGATAAGGAAAATATCCCGAGCCAAAATTAATCGTACCCAGGGTGATGATATAGGCCAGGGTAGCCTCCGGCTCCCCGAGGTAATGATACCGGGGGTCGAGCTGGGGTTTGCCCAGCCGGTCGATGGGGAGGCTCTGGGCGTAGGGGCCGACCCGGTCGACGGCGACCCGAACGAACCTGGCCCGCTGGGCGACCTGGGCGCAGGACTGCCTGATCCGGTCGAATACGGTCATCGGTCCGGTTGTAAAATTTCAGGGCGGGCTGATGCCGGCCGCACGATCTCAATTTTCCCAAAGCCCGGCCCCGGTTCTCAAATTGTCGAACAGGAGGCTGACCGATGGGGGAGCTGACGAGGATCTTCGTCGCCGGCGAATGGGTCGAGGGCGAAGGGGACCTTATCGAGGACAAGAACCCGTACAACGGCGAGACGGTGGCCCTGGTCCGGCGGGCCAGTCCCCGGCAGATGGAGCGGGCCATCGAGGCGGCAGCCGAGGCCTTTAAGGCTTACCGGCGGATGCCCGCCTACAAGCGGGCGGATATGCTCCTGGCCGTGAGCCAGAAGATTGCGGCCCGGCAGGAGGAGCTGGCCCGAACCATCGCCCTGGAGGTGGCCAAGCCCATCCGGACGGCCCGGGCCGAGGTTGCCCGGGCAATCTACACCTTTCGAATCGCCTCGGAGGAGGCCCGGCGGGTTGGGGGCGAGTGCGTGCCGATGGATGCGGTCCCGGCCGGGGAGGGGCGGGTCGGCTATTTTTACCGGCAGCCGGTGGGTGTTGTCGGGGCGATCACGCCCTTTAACTTCCCCCTCAACCTGGTCGCCCACAAGGTGGCCCCGGCCCTGGCGGCGGGCAACACCGTGGTGGTAAAGCCCACCGAGAAAGCGCCCTTAACCGCCCTCAAGCTGGCCGAAATCCTCGAAGAAGCCGGCTTCCCGCCCGGCACCGTAAGCGTGGTGCCGGCCAGCGCCGAGGTGACCGATATTCTGCTGACCAGCCCGAAGGTACGCAAGATAAGCTTTACCGGTAGCGTCCCGGTCGGCAAGTACATCCGGGACCGGGTCGGCCTCAAGAAAATCACCCTTGAGCTGGGGTCGAAATTTTCCCCAGCGCCGACCTGGACCGGGCGGTGGATGCCACCGTCTTCGGGGCCTTTGCCCACGCCGGCCAGTCGTGCATTTCGGTCCAGCGCATTTACCTTCACAAAGATATCGAGCAGGCGTTTTTGGGCCGGTTCGTGCCCAAGGTGGAGGCCCTCAAGCTGGGGGACCCGCTGGCTGAGGAAACGGACGTAGGGCCGATGATCGACGAGCCGGCGGCCCAGCGGGTCGAGTCCTGGGTCATTGAGGCCCGGGAGGCCGGGGCGATTCTGCTTACGGGGGGACGGCGGGAGGCCAACATGTTCTGGCCGACGGTCCTCACCCGAACCACCCCGGAAATGAAGGTGGTATGCGAAGAGGTCTTTGCGCCCCTGGTGGCGGTGGCGACCTTCAGCACCGTGGATGAGGCCATCGAACAGACGAACCTGTCCAGATACGGCCTCAATGCGGCCGTCTTTACCCGGGACCTGGGGGAGACCCTGCGGTGTATCGACGAGCTGGAGGTGGGCCAGGTCATCGTCAACGATGCCTCCAACTTCCGGGCTGACCACATGCCCTACGGCGGGGTAAAAGAGAGCGGCCTCGGGCGAGAGGGGGTCCGGTACGCCATGGAGGAGATGACCGAAATTAAGCTGGCCATCCTCCGGCCGTAGGATACGCCGGCCCTCAACGGCCGGATTGACGCCTTGCCAGGTTGACGGGGGCGCGGGGGCATGGTATAATCGGGCAAAATCCACACCGCCTTGTGGGAGGAGGGCATTAAGCAATGGCCGGTGATGACCGGAAGTGGGCCCACCTTTTGGGACGCAGGCTTTCGCGGCGGGCTTTACTTAAGGCGGGGGCGGTCTCAGGGTTAGGGTTCGGCCTCTGGGGCTGTGCCCCCCAGGCGGCCCCGTCGGCCCCCCAGGCCCAACAGCAAGAAGGCCCCAGGCGCGGCGGCACCCTCCGCCTCAACCTGATGACCGAAAACCCCCCGACCCTGGACCCCTATCTGAACGTTTCTTACCGGACCAAAATCTTCTCCGGGTTCGTCTACAGTCGGCTCCTCAAGTTTAAATACGGCCCCGACGTTGGGGCCAACGCCTTTATTCCGGGCGAGCCCGACCTGGCCGAACGCTACGAAGTCTCCCAGGACGGCACCACCTGGACCTTTTATCTCCGGAAAAATGCCCGCTGGCACAATCGGCCGCCCCTGAACGGACGGCCCGTTACCGCCCAGGATGTCTTCTGGGCTTTTAACCGCTTTATGAAAGAGTCGGCCGAGCGGAGCGTCTTTGCCCAGGTAACCGACGTAAAGCCCGTGGACGATTACACCGTCCAGTTCAAGCTCAGCCGGCCGTGGGCGCCGTTTTTAACCAACATTTCCTCGTATTTCTTCTGGGTGGTTCCCCGGGAGGTGGTCGAGCAGTACGGGGACGCCAGCAAAGTTGTGGTGGGCAGCGGGCCCTTTATGCTCGAAAACTTCGAATCCGGGGTCGCCTTTAACTTCGTGCGCAACCCCGATTACTACGAGGAGGGCCGCCCCTATGTTGACAAGGTTATCGGCCTGATCATCCCGGACACGGCGACGGCGATGGCCGCCCTCCGGGCCCGGGAGGTCGACATGGGTGGGGTGAACCCCCAGGACCTGGAGAACTTCAAGCAGACGGTCCCCGACGCCAAGATTTATCAGTGGGAGTATCTATACATCCCCTTCATGTACTGGCGGGCGGATAAGCCGCCATTTAACGACCCGCGGGTCCGGCAGGCAGTTTCCATGGCCATTGACCGGGATGAGATCCTCAAGGTGGTTTATAACGGGCAGGGCGGCTGGAACAACTTTATCCCCTGGGCCCTCCAGTCCTGGTGGCTGGACCCCAAGAGTCCGGAGATGGGCCCGGCGGGCAGGTATTTTAAATACGACCCCCGGGCGGCCCGGGAGCTTCTGGCGGCGGCCGGGTATCCCAACGGCCTTAAAACCGTGCTTATAAGCACCCCGGGCTATGGGACCGTCTGGGTCCAGTATGTGGAGCTTATCCATGCCCAGCTTAAGCGGGCCGGCTTCGACGTCGAACTCCGGATGCAAGAATACTCGGCCTATATCTCCACGACCTTCCTGGGCAGGTTCGAAGAGGGGATGGTCTGGGGCCTCCAAACGCCGTTTCAGGAGCCCCACGATTATCTTTTCGGCATGTTCCACTCGAAAGGCAACCGGAACCACGCCCATATTAATGACCCGACCCTCGACCAGATGATTGACAAGCAAGCCGAGACCCTGAACATGGAGGAGCGGCGCAAGCTTATCTTCGACATCCAGCGGTACATCGCCGACAAGATGTACTACGTGCCGGGGTCGGTGCCTTACGTTTACTGGGCGGTTCACCCGTATGTCGGCGGCTACTACCCGTACTCGACTACCGAATATGGTTACGCCGGGACAATGCTTACCAGGATTTGGCTTAACAGGTAGCCAACAGGAGCTTAAAGATAATAAAATCAATAGCTGGCAGGAGGCTGTGATGCACGAAGGCCAGGCGGCTCTCCACGAGCTGGCTAGCCGCTCGTTGTCCCGCAGGACCGTGCTCAAGATAGGCGCGCTTGCTGGCATCGGCCTCGGTTTAGCTGGATGTATGCCTCAAACGACCGAAGCTCCCGGCCAATTTTCGAGTCAAGATACCCCCAAACGCGGCGGTACTCTGCGGCTTAACCTGATGACCGAAAACCCACCGACGTTAGACCCACATCTGAATGTCTCCTACCGGACGCAAATCTTCGCTGGCTTTGTTTACAGTAGGCTACTTAAATACAAATACGGCCCCGACCTTGATGCGACCTCCTTTATTCCGGGCGAGCCCGACCTGGCTGAACGCTACGAAGTCTCCCAGGACGGCACCACCTGGACCTTTTATCTCCGGAAAAATGCCCGCTGGCACAATCGGCCGCCCCTGAACGGCCGGCCTGTCACCGCCCAGGACGTGGTCTGGTCATTTAACCGTTTTATGAAAGAGTCAGCGGAGCGGGCGCGCTTTTCTCAAGTTACTGATGTACAGCCTGTAGATGACTATACTGTTCAGTTTAAATTGCGTCAACCATACGCACCATTCCTTAGCAATATCGCAGCGCCATGAGTCTGGATTCTTCCGAGAGAAGTAATTGACCAATATGGCGACGCGACGAAAGTTGTAGTTGGTAGCGGGCCTTTTATGTTGGACAACTTTGAGTCAGGAGTGGCCTTTAGCTTTGTCCGAAATCCCAATTACTATGAGGAAGGTCGGCCATACGTTGATAAAGTTATTGGCCTCATAATACCGGACGCCGCTACAAGCTTGGCAGCATTACGTTCTAGAGAAATCGATATGGGAGAGGTAGATCCTCAAAACCTGGACAGTTTCAGGCAAACGAATCCAGATGCCACCATTTACAAATGGGGATATTGGTTTGCCTTTATGTATTGGCGGGCTGACAAGCCGCCATTTAACGACCCGCGGGTTCGCCAGGCCGTTTCCATGGCCATTGACCGGGATGAAATCATTAAAGTAGTCTTCAACGGCGATGGTTATTGGAACGCATTTATTCCTAGAGTGCTGAGTTCTTGGTGGCTGGACCCCAAGAGCCCGGAGATGGGGCCGGCCGGCAAGTACTTCAAGTATGACCCCCGGGCAGCTCGGGAGCTTTTAGCCGCAGCCGGGTATCCCAACGGCCTTAAAACCGTGCTCATCAGCACCCCCGGCTACGGGACCCTGTGGACGCAGTATGTAGAGCTTGTCCACGCCCAGCTTAAGCGGTCCGGCTTCGACGTGGAGCTAAGAATGGTTGAGTACTCGGCTTACATATCAACTTACTTTTCTGGAAAGTTCGACGAAGGGATGGTGTGGGGCCTGCAAAGTACATTTCAAGAACCGCACGATTACCTTTACAATATGCTGCACTCAAAAGGGGCGCGGAATCACGCCCATATTAGTGATCCAATGTTGGATCAATTAATTGAAAAACAAGCCCAGGTTCTTGATGTAGATGAACGCAAGAAGTTGATCCTGGAAATTCAGCGCTACGCAGCTGAAAAGATGTATTACGTCCCCGGGCCTGGGCGGTTTTACTACTGGGCGGTTCATCCATATGTGGGTGGGTACTATCCCTATGCCACTAACGAGTACGGCTACGGCGGGGTGATGGTTCCGCGAGTCTGGCTTAACAAGTAGCCGGCATGTCCCGGTACATTATCAGGCGGCTGCTCCTTCTGGTCGTCACCCTCTTCGGGGTTTCGGTTTTTGTCTTTGGGCTGATCCGGCTCCTTCCCGGGGATGCGGTGACCATGCTCTTACAGGATTACGCCTACGCCGAAAACCTGGACGCCCTCCGGGCCAAGCTCGGCCTCGACCGGCCGGTCTACGTCCAGTACTGGGAGTGGCTCAGCAGGGTGCTGCGGGGCGACCTGGGCCAGTCCCTTCGGAGCCGCCAGCCCATCGTCGACGAGCTCGTCCGCCGGCTCCCCATCACCGCTGAGCTGGGCATCCTGGCTATGCTCATCGGCCTTTTTATTTCCATCCCGGTCGGGGTCCTTTCGGCCGTGAAACAGGACACCGTCACCGATTACCTGGCCCGGGGGGTTGCCGTTGCGGCTCTGGCGGTCCCCGGCTTCTGGCTCGCCACCCTGGTCATCACCTTTCCCTCCATCTGGTTCCGGTGGACCCCGCCCCTCCAGTACACGCCCCTGCACGCGGACCCGGTTAAAAATTTAAGCCACGTCATCATCCCGGCCGCCATCCTGGGAATCGGCCTTTCGGGAACCCTAATGCGCCTTACCCGGGCCACCATGCTGGAAGTGCTGCGACAGGATTACATCCGCACGGCCTGGGCCAAGGGCCTGGCCTGGCGGGTGGTAATCTTCCGCCACGCCCTCAAAAACGCCCTCATCCCGGTGGTTACCGTCCTGGGTCTGCAGGTTTCGGTGCTGGTGGGCGGGTCGGTGGTGATGGAGCAGATCTTCGTCATTCCGGGCATGGGCCGCTACCTGCTCGAGGCCATCCAGTACCGGGACTACCCGGTGGTTCAGGCCCTTAACCTGGTGTTTGCGCTGGTTATCCTTCTAAGCAACCTGGTTGTGGACCTCGTTTACGCCTACCTGGACCCGAGGATTCAGTATGATTAGCGGCGCCCGGACCTACGAAGAAGCAGCACGTCTGCCCGCAAGGCCCGGCCTTGGGCGGCGGGTCTGGTGGTTTATCCGCCGAAAGCCTTTAGGGGCCTTTGGGGCCGGCATCGTCCTTTTGCTGTTGTTTACGGCGGCCTTTGCGCCGGTGCTGGCCCCTTACTCCTACGAGCAGGGAGATGCCGCCAAACGGCTCAAGCCCCCGAGTCTGGAGCATCCGCTGGGGACGGACGCCAACGGCCGGGATATGCTCAGCCGGATAATCTGGGGCGCCCGGGTCTCGGTGACGGTTGGGTTCGGGTCGGTCTTTATCGCGATGGGCCTGGCGACCCTCATCGGGACGGTCTCGGGCTATTTCGGGGGGAGGCTGGACACCCTGGTCCAGCGGCTGGTGGATATCTGGATGGCTTTTCCGGCCCTGGTGCTTTTGATAAGCCTGCTTTCGGTGCTGGGCCCGGGCCTCTGGAACGTGGTGATAACCCTGGGGGTCCTGCTGGCGGCCGGGGCCTCCCGGGTCGTGCGCGGCGCCGCCTTAAGCGTGCGCAACAACCTGTATATCGAGGCGGCCAGGTGCGTCGGCTGCACCGACGGCCGAATCCTTCTCTTTTACGTGCTACCCAATGTCTTTCCGGTGGTTATCGTCCTGGCCACGGTGCAACTCGGGGGTGCGATTCTGGCCGAGTCGACCATAAGCTTTCTGGGCTACGGGGTCCCGCCGCCCCACCCGGCCTGGGGTGCGATGCTCGGGGGGATCGGCCGGGCCTACATGCACCAGGCGCCCTGGCTTGTGCTTTGGCCGGGCCTGGCCATAAGCCTTACGGTCTTCGGGTTTAATATGCTCGGGGACGCCCTCCGGGACATCCTCGACCCCAGACTGCGGGGCCGCTAGCAGGGCTTTCTCAGGCCCGGATTCAGCCTAGGGCGCAGCCGCCGGCTGGTCGGGTATAATCCTTAAGTTGACTGGAAGGGGTCCCGATGGCCAACCTGGGCGAGGCTTTTACTTACGTTTTCTCCGACCGGGACTGGGTTTCTAAGTTCGTCTTCGGCGCCCTCTTTCTGCTTCTCAGCCTATTTTTAGTAGGCGTACCCTTCGTTGCCGGCTATTTCCTCGAGATTATCCGGCGGGTGGCCCTGGATGAGCAGCCTTACTTGCCGGAGTGGTCGAATCTGGGTCACCTCTTCGGCCGAGGACTCACCTACGTCGCCGTCCTCTTCGTCTACGCCCTCCCCCTCCTGGTGCTGGGCTGTTGTGCCGCGGCGGCCAGTATCCTGGCCGGGGCGGGCCGAACCGACGGGAATGCCGTCTTTGGGGCGCTGAGCGCCGTCTTCTCCTGCCTGAGCCTGCCCCTCAGCGTTATTTACGGCGCCCTACTGCCCATCGTCACCATCCAGTACGCCACCACCGGCAGTTTCGGGGCGGCCTTTAACTTCGATGAAATGTGGGAGATGGTAAAGGCCAACCTGGGCAACTACATCGCGGTGGCCCTCATCGCCTGGGCCGTCTCCAACCTGGTTGCACCCCTGGGCCTGGTGCTCTGCGGGGTGGGCGCCCTGGCCACGGGGTTCTACGCCTTAACCGTTACCGCCTACCTTTACGGCCTCTTTTACCGGGCTAGCCGCCGGCCCCCGGCGGCCCCGGTTCTGGCCTGAACGGCGCCGGCCGCCGGCAGATTAAAATACCCTTGAGGTTTGCTTCAGGGAGGCTGCGGTATGAATTTCGAGTTGACCGAAGAGCAACTCATGGTCCAGGGCCTAGCCCGGGAGTTTGCCCGTCAGGAGGTCGCCCCGGTCGCCGCCTATTACGACCAGACGGCTGAGTTCCCCCACCCCATCGTTAAGAAGGCCCGGGAGCTCGGCCTGATAAACCTGACGGTTCCCCGGGAGTACGGCGGGGCCGGCCTTTCGGTCTTTGACTCCAACCTGATAATGGAGGAGATCGCCTGGGCCTGCACGGGCATCGCCACCGCCCTCGGCATCAACAACCTGGCCTCGGACCCCATCGTCTTGGCCGGGACCGAAGCCCAGAAAAAGAGATACCTGGGCCGGCTGGCCGACGGCGGCTTCGCCGCCTACGCCGTTACCGAACCCGAGGCCGGCTCCGACGTGGCCGCCATCAGGACCCGGGCCGTCCGGGACGGCCGGGGCTGGAAGATTACCGGAACCAAAATCTGGATCTCCAACGCCTGGGAGGCCGAGTTTTTCGTCGTCTTTGCCAAAACCGACCCCCAGGCCGGCCACCGGGGCATCAGCGCCTTTATCGTCGAGCGGGACTGGGGGGTAAAAGTTACCCGCAAGCTCCCAAAGCTGGGCCAGCGGGCTTCGGACGCCTGCGAGGTGGTCTTCGACGAGGTCCCGGTGCCCCCGGAAAACCTCCTCGGACCCGAGGGCGAGGGCTTTAAGCTGGCGATGCAGGTCTTCGACCGCTCCCGGCCGATGATCGGGGCCTTCGGCGTCGGCATCATCCAGCGGTGCCTGG
>DAOUCL010000017.1:0-22232 GCA_034432015.1 Dehalococcoidia bacterium | reverse complement strand
GAATTGGGGCCCGGCAAGAGCCCCACGTAATCCACCGGCATCCCCCCGCCCGCACCCTGGCCCGGCCCCACCCACGGGCAGGCGTTGGGCTCAAAGGCGACCACCAGCCGGGCGGCCCGGCCCCGGAAGGACTCGGCGGCCCGGCCCTCGAAGCGGGCCCAGGGCGGGGCCAGAAAGTAGACGGGCCCGTCGGCGGGGACGGCCGGGACCCAGTAATTCACCACCGGCAGGCCTGCCTGCCGGTAGACCGGCAGGGCCCCGCTCAGGGAAGGCCAGGCCGGGTGGCCCACCACGGCCACCACCCGGGGGTCGGCGGCCAGCTTCTCGGCCTGAAGGCGTCCGAACTCGGGGTCGGACCGGTCGTCCTGGGCCACCAGCTGAACAAAGTAGCCCCGGCCCCCGTTTTCGGCGTTCCAAAGGTTGACGGCCGCCCGGGCTCCGAAGAGGGCCTCGTAGCCGGCAGACCAGTCCGCCCCCGAAAAGGGGGCCACCAGCCCAACCTTAACCACCCCCCGGAAGCCGGGGGCCGGGGAAAGCTGGCAGCCCGCCAGCAGGGCCGTCAGAATAAGGCCGAGGGCCCGTCTTAGACGGGCCCTCGGCGTCCTGGTCGCAGGCCTGGTATCTAAACCCGGATGCATGCCACGTAGTGGCCCCCGCCCTTGTCGTCCAGGGGCGGCACGACCCGGGAGCATTCGGGGATGGCGATGGGGCAGCGGGTGTGGAAGACGCACCCGCTCGGGGGGTTCACCGGACTCGGAACGTCCCCGGTCAGGATGATCCTTTCCCGTTTGGCCTCCACCTCCGGGTCCGGGATGGGCACTGCCGAAATCAGGGCCTTGGTGTACGGGTGTAGCGGATTCGCGTAAATCTCATCCCGGTCGGCGATCTCGACAATGTGGCCCAGGTACATCACCGCCACCCGGTCGCTGATGTGCCGGACGACCGCCAGGTCGTGGGCGATGAACAGGTAGGTCAGGTTAAACTGGGCCTGAAGGTCCTCCAGCAGGTTGATGATCTGCGCCTGGATGGAAACGTCCAGGGCCGAGACGGGCTCGTCGCAGACGATAAAATCGGGCTGGACCGCCAGGGCCCGGGCGATGCCGATGCGCTGGCGCTGGCCGCCGGAAAACTCGTGGGGATAGCGGTTGACGAAGTAGGGGTTGAGGCCGACGACCCGCAGAAGCTCCTGGACCCGCTCCATCCGCTCCTTTTTGTTTTTGGCCAGGCCGTGGATGATTATAGGCTCGCCGATGATGCTCCCCACCGACATCCGGGGATTAAGGGAGGCGTAGGGGTCCTGGAAGATCATCTGCATCCGGCGGCGCATCCGCCGCAGGGCCTCGCCCTTAAGCTGGGTCAGGTCGATGCCGTCGAAGTAGACCTTGCCGGCGGTGGGCCGGTAAAGCTGGAGGATCGCCCGGCCCAGGGTGGACTTGCCGCAACCCGACTCCCCCACCAGGCCCAGGGTTTCCCCCCGGCGGATGGTAAAACTTACCCCATCCACCGCCTTGACGTCGGCCACCTTGCGCTGGAGGATTATCCCCGAGGTAATGGGGAAGTACATTTTGAGACCGCGCACTTCTACCAGTACGTTGTCCGCTCGGGCCGTGCCCCCCAGCTGAGACTGACGCTGCCACTGCTCGTTCATGACCGCTCCCCCTTTCTGTAATAGACCTCGGCGTAGCAGGCAATATAATGGTTCTCCCCGACTTCCCGCAGGGTTGGCCGCTTCTGCCAGCAGATATCCATCGCGTACGGGCAGCGGGGCGCAAAATCGCACATATCCGGCGGGTCAATAAGGTCGGGCGGCAGCCCCGGGATCGGCTCGAGCTTTTCTTTCCGGGGCTCGTCCAGCCGGGGCACCGATTTGAGCAGGCCGATGGTGTAGGGGTGCCGCGGGTTGGCGAAGATTTCCCGGGTCGGGGCCGTCTCGACGATGTGGCCGGCGTACATTACCGCCACCCGCTGGGTCATCCCGGCCACGATCCCCAGGTTGTGGGTGATGAGGATCATCGCCGTGCCCCGCTCGGCGATGAGCCGCTTCATGATGTCCAGGACCTGGGCCTGGATGGTCACGTCCAGGGCGGTGGTGGGCTCATCGGCGATAATGAGCTGGGGGTTGCAGGCTAAGGCCATCGCGATCATCACCCGCTGGCGCATGCCCCCCGAGAACTGGTGGGGATAGTTGTCCACCCGCTGCTCGGCGGAGGGTATCCCCACCATCTTGAGCAGTTCAATGGTCCGCCGCCGGGCCTCCGACCGGCTCATGCCCAGGTGCAGCTCCAGGACCTCGGAGATCTGCCGGTTGATGGTGAGGACCGGGTTTAATGAGGTCATCGGGTCCTGGAAGATCATGGCGATGCGGTTGCCCCGGATCTTTCTGAGCTCCGCATCGTCCATCTTGAGGAGGTCTTCACCCTGGAAGAGGATCTGGCCGCTGACGACCCGCCCGGGCGGGGTGGGGACCAGCCGCATGATGGAGAGGGCCGAGACGCTCTTGCCGCAGCCCGACTCCCCCACCAGCCCCAGGGTCTCCCCCTCATTCAGCTCGTACGAGATGCCGTCGACGGCCTTGACCACGCCGTCCTGGGTAAAGAAATACGTCCGTAAGTCTTTTACTTGTAATAATGGCGCCATCCGGTCTGCCTCCGTCAGATTTTAACGACCGCGCGGATTGAGCGCGTCATTTAATGCGTCCCCGATAAACTGAAAGGACAGGTTAACCAGGCCCACCGTGGCGGCCGGCATCAGCAGAAGGTGCGGGTTTATCCGCCACTGCATCCGGTTCTCCCAGATCATCGTCCCCCACGACGGGTTCGGCGGCTGGACGCCGATCCCCAGCCAACTCAATACTACCTCAGCCGTCACCGCGTGGCCAAGGCCCATGGAAACGGCCACCAGAACGGGCGGCAGGGCGTTGGGCAGGAGGTGCCGCCGGACCACCTGCCAGGTGGAGGCCCCCAGGGCCTGGGCCGCCACAACGAACTCCTGGTTTTTAAGGCTGAGCACCTGGCCCCGGACCAGGCGGGCCATTCCCGGCCAGCCGACGAAGGAGAGGGCCCCGAAAACTACTACGTAATCGAGGTACCCCGACCGGGCCAGGCCTTGAAGGCCCAGGGCGGCCTCGTGCTGTTCCACAAAGCCCACAAAACCGGGCTTGACCGTGGCCGCGATAAAGATTACAAAGAGCATTCCCGGAAAGGCAAATAAAATGTCGGCGACCCGCATGATGAGGGCGTCCGCCCAGCCGCCCAGGTAGCCCGAAAGGGACCCCAGGACGACCCCGTAAAGGGTGCTAAGGCTTACGGCCAGGATGGAGACCACCGCCGCCGTCCGGGCGCCCCAGATGAGCCGGCTCAAGATGTCCCGGCCCAGCTCGTCGGTTCCCAGCAGGTGCTCCCAGGACGGGGGCCGCCGGGCCTTGTCCAGGTTCTGCGTCCGGTAATCATAAGGGGCCACCCACGGCGCAAAGATCCCGGCGGCGTAAACCAGAACGATAAAAACCAGCCCAGCCACCGCCACCTTCCGGCGCCTAAAGCGGGACCAGGTAATCCACCACAGGCTCCGGCCCTTTACCGGGGCCTCGCCGGCCGCCGGAATACCTGGGGATAGGGCGGTGCGGTCGGCCATCAGTCGTACCTGATGCGGGGGTCAAGGAAGGTATAGCCGATATCCACGAGCAGGTTGGCCAGGACGAAGGAGGCGGCCACCAGCAGGGTTATGGCCATAATTACCGGGTAGTCCCGGGTGAACATGGAGTCGACGGCCATGGCCCCGATGCCCGGAATGCCGTAGAGGGTCTCGATGACGAAGAACCCCTCCACCAGGCCCCCGAGGCTGAGGCCCAGGATGGTCCAAAGGGGCAGAAGGGCGTTCCGGACCACGTGCCTCACCATGACCGTGGACTCGGGCAGGCCCTTGGCCCGGGCTACCCGGACGTAGTCCTGATAAAGCACATCCAGGGTGCTGGCCCGCATCTGTCGGGTTATGACGGCCAGGCCGGGCAGGGCCATCACCACCGCCGGGATGATGATGCGGGAATCGAAGAGGCCGCCCCAGCCGGAGGAGGGGAGCCAGTGGAGGGTCCGGACGAAGATGAGAAGCATCATCGGCAAGGTGAAGAAGACGGGGATGGAATTAAGGACCAGCGTTGTGCCGACGATCAGGTCGTCCAGCCAGGTGCCCTGCTTCAAGGCGGCCAGGATTCCCAGGGGAACCCCGAGGGCGAAGGCCAGGGCCAGGCCGGCCAGGCCGAGCTGGACCGAGACCCAGACCTTGTCGGCGATGAGGTCGGCGACCGGGTGACCCCGGTATTTATAGCTCTCCCCAAAGTCACCGTTAACCGCCCGCAAAACGAAGTCGACGTAGCGGTCGAAAAACGGACGGTTAAGCCCCAGCTCCTCCCGCAGCCGCTCGGCGGCGGCCGGGTTCACCCGTTGGCCCAGCATCACCTCGACGGGGTCCCCGGGGGCGTAGTAGCCCAGGGTGAACGTGATGAAAGAGACGGCCAGCAAGACGACCGGCAGCCAGAGGAGGCGACGAACGATGTAGCGGGCCATCGGCGCTAGTGGGGTTCGACCACAACGTCCTTAAGGACCGGTATGATGATGGGCGAGACCACGTAGTTTTTAACCCACCGCTTCACCAGGACGTACTCTTTTCCGAAGGTGAGGGGCACCCAGGGGGCGTCCTGGACGATCAGCTCCTCGGCCCGCTGGTAGAGCTGAATCCGCCGCTGGGGGTCGGCCTCGGTCCGGGCCTGCTCCAGAAGCCGGTCCACCTCGGGATTAGAGTATCGGGTGGTGTTGTCCAGGCTCTGGCTGTGGAATAGGACGTCCAGGAAGTTCTGGGGGTCCGGGTAGTCGGCGATCCAGCCTAGCTCGAAGGCCTGGTATTTATACTTTTTCAGGTCGTCGAGAAAGGTGGCCCACTCCACCTGCTGGACCCGAACCTCGATCCCCAGGTTCTGGCGCCACATCTCGATGATGGCGCTGGTGGTCCGGGGCGGATTGCCCGCCGTGCCCGGGATGGTCAGGGTAATGGGCGGCAGGTTGGTGCCGTATTTGGATTCGGCCAGAAGCTGTTTGGCCCGCTGGGGGTCAAACCGGAGGCCCTTCAGATTAGGGTTGTGGCCCGGGAAGCCCGGGGGCAGGATGCCGTAGGCCGGGTCGACGAACTTGCGGAGGACGACCTCGGCCAGCTTTTCTTTGTCGATGGCGTGGTTGAGGGCCTGCCGAACCTTCGGGTCGTCGAAGGGCGGCTTGGTGACGTTAAACCCGATGTACCCGACGCTGAAGCTGTTGACCACCACCAGCTCATTGCGGAGGGGGCTGTTGGGGTCCAGAACCCGCTCGATGTCGTCGATGCCCACGCCGGTTACGTCGACCTCGTTGTTTTCGTACATGGTCATCGCCGAGCCGCCCGACAGAATAAAGATGGCCCGCTCCAGCTTGGGGGCGCCCAGGTAGTAGTTCTCGTTCCGTTCGAGGACGATGCGCTCCCCGACCCGCCACTCCCGCAACTTAAAGGGCCCGGTGCCGTTGGGCCGGAACATCCAGTTGCGGCCCGACTCGACGTTTTCCTTGTCCACAACGAAGGCCGTCGGGTAGGTGAGCTTGGCCAGGAAGTAGACCTTCGGGGCGTCAATCTCAACCTGCAGGGTGTAATCGTCCACCACCCGGACGCCCCGGACCTGCCGGGCCTGGCCGCTGAGCATCTCCTTTACGCCCACGATGTCCCCCAGGTAGGTGTCGGCCACCGTGGACTGGGTGCGGGGGTCGGCGGCCCGCTCGATGGAGTATTTAAAGTCCCGGGCGGTGACCTGTTTGCCGTTGTGAAACTTGGCGTTCTTCCGCAAATAGAAGGTGTAGGTCTTGCCGTCGGGGCTAACGTCCCACCGCTCGGCCAGGTCGGGAACAATCTGAAGGTCCTTGTTGAAGGTGACCAGCCCGGAGAAGACCTCGACGATGTACGAGGCAGAGGTCGCGTCGGTGGTGAGGTGGGGGTCGAGGGTCGGGGGGTCGGCCCCGAGCATGGTGAGGGTGTTGGCCTTGCCCGGGGGCAACTGCTCCTGGGTCCCCCGCGTCTCCCCCGAGGGCTGTCGGGCCCCCGGCAGGAACCGACACCCGGAAAGGACCACGGCCAAGACCAGGAGCCAAACCAGGCCTGCCCTGGCAAACTGCCGTCCCATGGGCCCTACTCCCTTCGGAATACTTTCCCCTCGCAGGTTCTAGCCCATTTTAGGTTGACCCATAACCCACTGTCAAGTGAGGGATGCGCGTTCTGGCGGGCGGGAGGTTAAAATACTGCCGATGGAGCTTTCGGCCTACCTTATCGCCCGGCGAATCGAGCGGCTGGGGCAATTCGGCCGCCTCCCCGAAGGGGGGATCTACCGGGGGGTTTACACCCCCGCCTGGGCCGAGGCCCGGGCCGAGGTGGCAGCCTGGGGGCGGGCGGCCGGGCTGGAAGTCCGGGAGGACGCCGTCGGCAACCTCTGGTTGCGGCTGGAGGGCACCGAGCCGGGTCCGGCCGTCGTGACGGGCTCCCACATCGACACCGTCCGGAACGGGGGCAAGTACGACGGGGCCCTGGGTATCATCGCCGGCCTTACCGCCGTCGAAGCCCTGAAGGCCCGGTTCGGCCGGCCCCGGCGGACCGTCGAGGTGCTGGCCACCTGCGAGGAGGACGGGGCCCGCTTTCGGAGCCGCCTCTGGGGCTCCCGGGCGATCCTGGGCATCATCGACCCCGGGGAGCCGGATACTATCCTGGATGCCGAGGGGGTCTCCATCGGGGAGGCGATGCGCCGGCTGGGCTTCGACCCGGCCCGGATCCCCGAGGCCCGCCGGGACGATATTGGGGCCTTTATCGAACTTCACATCGAGCAGGGGCCGGTCCTGGAAGCTTCGGGCCATCAGGTGGGGATCGTCACCGTGGTTACCGGCCTGACCATGGGGTTGGTCGAGGTGACCGGCCGGGCCGACCACGCCGGGACTACCCCGATGTTGTCCCGGCGGGACGCCCTGGTGGGGGCGGCCGAGATGGTCCTCGGGATTCGGCGGGCGGCCCTGCGGGCCGGCCCGCCGGCGGTGGGAACGGTGGGCCGGCTGGAGGTCTGGCCCGGGGGCACCAACGTCGTTCCCGAACGGGTCAGGTTCAGCGTGGACCTGCGCCACACCGACCCGCAGGCCCTCCGGGGGCTGGCGGGACGGGCCCGGCGGGTCTGCCGGCAGGTCGGCCGAAAGTACGGGCTTAGGGTCGACTTCCGGGTGGTCTCCACCACCCCGCCGACGCCCCTGGACCCCGGCCTGCGGGGGTTGCTGGTGGGCCTCGCCCGGGAGCTGGGCCTTAAGTTCCTGGAGATGCCGAGCGGGGCCGGCCACGACGCCGCCTGGCTTGCCCGGAAGTTTCCGGCGGCAATGATTTTCGTCCCCAGCCGCGACGGCCGGAGCCACAGCCCCCTGGAGTACACCCCGCCGGAACAGATTGCGCCGGGGGTTGCCCTGCTGGCCGCCGCCCTCCACCGCCTGGCCTATTGACCGGGCCGGGCGGCCGCTGATAAAATGGAGCGGAGGGTGCCCGAAAATGCCGATTTACGAGTACTTCTGCCCCCACTGCCGGACCAAATTCGAGCTGCTGCGTCCGATAAGCCGCGCCGCCGAGGACGGCACCTGCCCCGCCTGCCGGCAGAGCGCCCCGCGGGTGATGTCGGTCTTCGCCTCTTTCTCCCGGGGCGCCGACGGGTCGGTGACGCCGGTCGGGGGCGGCTGCGCCTCCTGCACCACCCACGCCTGCAGCTGCTGCAGCCTTAACTAGCCGGGCCCGCTAGCGGTCGGCCGTCCGGGCGTACTTAAAGCCCAGCTGGTTAGGGTAGACGGGGAGGACGAGGCGGTCGGCCGGCCGGACGGTAACGGACCAATCCGGGTGGGTGTAGCGGAGGAGGGCCAGAAGGCCGCCCCGCCGCTCCAGGGTCTTAAGGAGGGCATCCGGGCTGCCGATAGCCCGGACGTAGTACGGCCCGGAAAGGAGAATGCCGTCCGCCAGGAGCCAACCCCGTCCCCCGCCGATACTCGACCGGTAAACGAGGCGAACGGTCGTCTGCGGGTTGCCCAAGGCGATGGCCTCGGCCCCGGCGTTCCGAAGCTCGTTTATCAGGTCCGCCATCTCGAAGGGCTCCGGCGTCCCCAGAATCTCGATTTCCACCCCCCGGTCCGCTCACCTCCAGGAGGCCGTTTATGGCCTTGAGGCGGTTAAGCTCGGTCACCAGGGTGTCCACGTCCACCCGGCTGTTGCCCCGCAGGGCCGCCAGCTCCTGTTCGGCCTTGGTGATCTCGGTGCGGAGCCGGTTGTTGGCCTCGACCAGGTCGGCCAGCAGGCGGGCGTCGCTCAGCCGGGACCGGCCCGAGGCCGGGTCGACGGCCAGCTGTCCCCGGAGCTGGGTGACGATAAGGAAGCCCACCAGAAAGGCCACCAGAAAGAGGCTCAGCCGGCCGGGGTCAGGGCGGGGACGGCGCCAGGCAACCTTCACCACCGGAGGTGCTCCGTCGGGAAGCCCCCCTTGTAGGGCGGGACGGTGGCCTCCGGGACCCGCCGGACGGTGAACTGGAGGCCGTAGTTCTGAACCCGGGCTTTGAGCTGGGTCAGCCGGTCGGGGGCCTTAAGGAGGGCCTCCAGCTCCGGGGGGCCGATGGCCACGACCTCGTAGGGCGGGGCCAGCCGGGCGGTGTTGACCACGATGGTTCCCCCGGCGGCGTAGATGGAAGAAGTGGCGACGAGGCGCTCGCCGTTGATGGCCACCGCCTCGGCGCCCCCCTCCCACAGCAAATTGACCACGTCCCGCAGGTGCGAATCCAGAACCAGGTAAAGGGTCGGGTCCTCCCCCCGCAGGGGCCGGCGGGGGGAGTCGTCCAGCACCACCACAACCCCGGGGCCGGCGAGGCCCACGGTGCCGGCCAGCACCTGCTGGCTGACCAGCTCGGCCAGGAGGCCGCCCAGGCCGCCCTGGGGCTCCTGGGCCCGGTTTCGGAGGCGGTCCCGCTCGGCCTGGAGCTCCCCGAGCCGCTCCTGGAGGTGCCGCTGTTCCGCTTCCAGCCGGGCCACCACCGCCGAAACCTCCCCGGCCTCCCGGTCCGCCCCCGGCGACTGGGCGGGGAACCGGTAGCCGGCCGCCAGGGCCAGGCCAATAACGGCCAGGGCCAGCAGGACGGGCGGCCGGCCGAAGAACCCGAGGCTCATCTCCCCTTGGGGGCCGGGGCGGCCGCCCCGGCCCGGCCGAGCAGGAGCCCCAGGAAGAGGGCCAGGATCCCCTGGGCCGTGGTGAAGGCGGCCAGCATCAGGGCCGCCGAAAACCAGAAGGGTTCCGGGAAAAGGCGGATCAGGTTATGCTCGGCCGGGTCCAGAACCCAGAGGTCGTTGCGAAAACTTACCAGGTGAAAGAGGAGAAAGAGCCGGTCGAAGCCCACCAGTAAAGCAAGTCCCCCGACGAGAAAGAGGCCCAGGGTTAGGGCGCCGCCCAGGGCCAGCCAGTCCCCGATAAGGACCAGCCCCGCCCGCCTTTCCCCCAGAAGGCTTGCGCCGACAAAGCCGAGGAGCAGCAGGCCCGTAAGGAGCCCCACCCGGTCGAGGCCCACGACCAGCCCCTTGACGTCCCGCAGGTGGAGGATTTCCCGCTCGGTAAAGAGCGGATACTCGGTCTCCCCCCGCCGGACGCGGATGTCTAAGGGCTCCCGGTCGGAATTAAAGTACCCGATAAACTGCTCGGCAATAAATTCAAGCTGGTCGGGGGTAAGGCCGGTGGTGGCGGCCACCCGGTTCTGTTCGAACCCCCAGAGGTAAAGGTCAAGGTTATTGACGAGGAAGCGGACGTTTAAACTTACAAGAAAAATGGGCAGAAGGATCACGGCCAGAACGAGCCAGAGCCGGAGCACGGTCTTCAAAGGGGGCCGCCCCCCCGCTTAGCGGCCGGGACACACCCGGTAGGTCCGGGTCCCCTGGTCCGCCATCTCCTTCACCTCCCCGCCGGGTACGACTTGGACCGCGAGAGTATAACACGGCCGGGTGGGAATCTGGGCCGGAATATCGAAACGGACCACCCGGCTCTCGCCGGCGGCCACCACCCCGGCGTCCTTAGTCAGCTCCACCAGGACGTCCCCGGGGTCGTCCCCGGCCAGCCTGACCTGGACCTGGGCCTCCACCCGCCGCCGCCCCCGGTTGTCGATAACCACTGCCAGTCGGTGGGGGTCGGCCGGCTCCACCTGAACGGCCGTGACCCCCAGACTAACCTCCGGTCGGGGTGTCGCCGGCTCCACCAGGGCCGGGGCTTCAACGACCCCGTTGCCGCAGCCGGCAACCACCAGGACCAGCAGCGGCAGGACGAGGCCCTGCCTAAGGCGACCGAGCATCTAGCCCAGTTTAGCCGGCCTTTCCCCCGCCTGTCAAATCGACCCCCGGTTCCGGCCGAACCCGGCCACCAGGTTAAGTTGGGCAAAGGCCCGCCCGCCCAGGGAACCGCACCCCAGCAGCCGCAGCCGGAGACGGCCCACTGGCCTGCCGTCGGGAAGTCCGGGGGTAAAGACGATGCCCCCATCGCCTTTAGGAGGCCAGCGCCTCGGGCTCCCCCGCCTCGTAGGCCTCGAACTGGCGGCGGCAGGCGGCGCACTGGCGCCGGCGGAGAACCCGGCCCGGGGCGACGGGTAGCTGGGCCACAATAAAGCTTCGGGGACCCCCGCAGAGGGGGCAGACGGGACCCTGAATCAGCCTGACCATCGGACCCTCCCATCCGGCCTTTCTCGCCACCAATACTAGCACATATGTGCGCCATGGGAAAGGGGTTTATCCACCGCCCCTTCCGCCGGGCCTTGACAGGTCCCGGGTCGGCGGGGTATGGTCGGTCTGGCCGTGCCCGATGTAATCACCCTTGGGGAGACGATGGCCCTTCTCGCCCCGCTGGAGGCCGGGCCCCTCCGCTACGCCCGGCGTTTCGAGATGCGCCTGGGCGGGGCCGAATCTAACTTCGCCGTTGGGATTGTCCGCCTTGGCCTCTCCGCCGGGTGGGTAAGCCGGCTGGGGGACGACGAGTTCGGCCGGTTTATCTACACCCAGCTCCGGGGCGAGGGGGTGGACGTCAGCCGGGTCAAGTTCGACCCCGACGCCCCCACCGGCCTCTTTTTCAAGGAGCTGGGCCGGCCGGGCGGCACCCGGGTTTATTATTACCGCCGGGGTTCGGCGGCCTCTCGCCTTTCCCCGGCTGACCTGGACGAGGCCTATTTTGCCGGGGCCCGCTGGCTCCACCTGACCGGAATCACCCCGGCCCTTTCTGAGTCCTGCCGGGCGGCGGCGGAGGCGGCCTTCGGCCTGGCCCGCCGGCACGGCCTTAAGGTCTCCTTCGACCCGAACCTCCGGCTGAAACTCTGGCCCCTGGAGACGGCCCGCCGGGTGTTGGTGCCCCTGATGGGGCAGGCTGACGTGGTGTTAGGCGGCCACGAGGAGCTCTGCTTACTCCTTGAAAAGCCGGCGCCCGAGGCGGCGGCCGAAGCTTTGCTGGGGGCCGGGGTCGGCATCGTGGCCGTCAAGCTCGGGGCCGAGGGTGCCCTGGTTCTGACGGCCGGCTCCCGGGACCGGGTCCCGGCCTTCCCCGTCGAAAGGGTGGTAGACCCCGTCGGCGCCGGCGATGCCTTTGACGCCGGCTTCGTGGCCGGCCTCCTCCTCGGCCGGGACCTGGCGGATTCGGCCCGGCTGGGCAACGCCTGCGGCGCCCTGATGGTCTCCGTTACGGGCGACTACGAAGGGTTGCCCACCCTGGCCGAAGCGGAGGCCTTTATGGCGGGCAGCCTTACCCCGGGGCGGTAGGGGGATGGGACCCGCAGCCGGCCGAAGACCCCTGGTGGTGGCCCACCGCGGGGCCTCGGGGGAGGCCCCCGAAAACACCCTGCCCGCCTTTGAGCTGGCCCGGGCCCAGGGGGCCGACGCCATCGAGCTGGACCTCCGGCTTACGGCCGACGGCCATTTTGTGGTGATCCACGATGCCACCGTCGACCGGACGACCAACGGCCGGGGGGAGGTCGGGGCCCTTACCCTGGCCGAAATTAAGGCCTTGGACGCCGGCTCCTGGTTCGACCCGGCCTTCGCCGGGACCCAGGTGCCCACCCTGGCCGAGGTCCTTGAGTGGGCCGGGGGGGCCGTCGACCTCTGCCTGGAGCTGAAAACCCCCTTTCCCGAGCGGGCCCTGCCCGAGCTGCTACGGGCCGTGGCCGGCTATCCCCGGGGGCGGTGGCTCTTTGCCAGCTTCGACTGGCGGCTGATGCGCCGCCTCAAGCTGCTGGCCCCCTGGGCCCGGGTCGGCCTGATCTGGGGCCGGACCGCCCCCGCCGACCCTTTCGGCTTTGCCCTCCGGCTGGGCCGGGCCAACCTTCACCCCAACGTGGCCCTGGTGGACGGGCCCTTCGTCGAAAAGGCCCACCGGCTCGGCCTCGCCGTCTTCGTCTGGACGGTAAACGGCCCGGGTTTGGCCGTCGCCCTGGCGGCCATGGGGGTTGATGGGATAGTTACCGACTACCCGGCCCGGATTCGGGCCGCCCTGCTCGGCCTTCCGGCCGGCTAATCGGCCGCCGGCGGGGTGGGAGCCAGTCGGCGGGGGGCGTGGGTCAGGGCGAAGGCGGCCCCGACCAGGGTGAACGCCCCCAGGGCGGCCACGGCCGCCCGGAAACCGGCCACGTAGTCGGCCGGCCCGCCGGCCCCCGTCGGCACCCAGAGGCCCAGCACCGCCCCCGCCAGGGCAACCCCAACGGAGTGGCCCAGGTGGCGGGAGACCTGCTCCATTCCCGAGGCGAAGCCCCGCTGGTCGGGGGCCACCGCCCCGATGATGGCGGTGTTGTTGACGGTTATATACCCGCCCATGGCCAGCCCCAGGACGGCCACCACCGGAACGAGGCCGGCGAAGGGGGAAGAGGCCGCCAGGAGGCCCAGGGCCAGGAGGCCCAGGCCCAAGACGGTTATGCCGGCCGGGGCCAGCAGGGGGGAGCGGGTCCGGTCCAGGAGCACGCCCCCGACCAGACTTCCGACGGTGTTACAGCCGGAGAGGGTCATAAGCAGGAGGCCGGTCTGGGCGGTGGGCAGGCCGAAGCCCCTTTCGACCAGAAAAGGCAACAGGAAAAAGGACCCCATCATGGTCGAGTGGGCGATGCCGTTGGCCACCACCGCCGCCGAAAAGCGCCGATTCCGGAATTGGCCCAGGTCGATGAGGGGCACGTCCGCCCGCCGCTCCCACCAGACGAAGACCCCAAGGCAAGCCAGGGTGGCCAGGTGCATGGGCAGGTGGTAGCCCCAGCCGTCCACGAAAGTTTCCGGGCCTTCGTGGAAATGATGGAGGGAAAGGGCGAAGAAAAGAAAGGCGAGCAAAAGCCAGAAGGCCCCCAGCAAGTCCGGCCGCCCTTTTACGGGCGGGGGGTCGAACCGGCGCAGGGCCGGCAGGCCCAGCAGGCCGAGGAGGGCCACCGGGGCCAAGACCAGGAAGACCGCCCGCCAGCCGAAGGTCGGGGCCACCGCCGAGGCCAGGGCGGTGGTTGCCAGGGACCCCAAAGCCCCGGCCATGGTGAGAATCCCGATGGCCCGGCCCCGCCGACCGGCCCCAAAGGCGCGGCCGACGGCGGCCAGGGCCGCGGTGTAAACCATCGCCGCCCCAAGACCCTGCACCCCCCGGGCGAGGACCAGCGGCCAGAAGTCCGGCGAAAGGGCGGCCATAAATCCCGCCCCGGTCAGCAGGAGGGCACCGACCAGGTAAACCCGGCTGTGGCCGACAAGGTCCCCCAGCCGGCCCACCAGCAGGACCACCGCCGTCAGGACTAGAAAGTAAGCGTTGACGACGAGGCCCGCCCGGCCCACGTCCAGCCCCAGCTCCGAGCTTATGGCCGGCACCACGACGGAGATGCCGAAGGCGGACATCACCCCAAAATTGCCCAACGCGGCCGTAAAAAGGACGGCCCGCCCGGCCGAAAGGTTAAACATCGGGCTCCCCCTTATCCGGCCGGGAAGACGGCCTCTTCCCGGGTCATCACTTCCAGTAGTGCCGGCCGCCCGGCTTCCACCTCGGCCACGGCCCGGCGGATGGCCGGGGCCAGGTCTTCGGGCTTTTCCACCCGCTCGGTGTAGCCCCCCAGGCCCTCGGCCACCTTGGCGTAGTTGCCCGAAAGGTACCGGGCCCCGAACTTGGCCGTGGCCACGGGCAGGTATTTCTCGTAGCCGCCCATCAGGTTGTTGTTTAAAACCACCGTCAGAATGGGTATTCGGCACCGAACGGCCGTCTCAAAGTCCATTCCCACCATCCCGAAGGCGGCATCTCCCATCACGTTGACGCAGAGGAGGTCGGGCCGGGCCAGCTTCGCGCCCATGGCCAGGCCCAGCCCGGTTCCCAGCTGGGTGGTTTTGCCCCAGCCGATATAACCGTGGGGAATTAGGGTCTCATAGAAGGGGACCATCTGGTCCCGGGGGTTGCCGGCGTCGTGGGTTATCGCCGTGCGGCGCCGGTCCAGGTTGCGCATAAGTTCCCAGATTACCCGGTAGGGGCTGATGGGGCTGTCGTCCGAGGTGAGCCGGGGCATCCAGGCCTTAAGAAACTCGGCCTTGACGGCCCTTATCTCCGCCCGAACGGCGTCGCTGGGCCGGGGGCCCCCGAGGCGGGCCCGGGCCAGGCCGATGAGCTGGGCGAGGACGGCCTTGGCGTCCCCGACGACCCCGTATGAGACCGGGTAGTCCTTGTTTACGTCGGCCTCGTCGATGGTTATCTGCACCATCGTCTTTCCGGGCGGAATAGGGACGATGTAGGCCGAGCGGGTGAAGCTGGTCCCGACCCCGAAGACGACGTCGGCCTTGTTAAGAAAGTGGTCCACCGTAAGGGGCCGGGTTCGGCCGCCGGCCCCGAGGGCGAGGGGATGGTCCTCGGGGAAGGCGCCCTTGCCGTTCAGGGTGGTCATTACGGGGACCCCGACCAGCTCGGCGAATTCCCGAAGCTCCTCCCAGGCCTCGGCGTAAAGGACCCCCTGCCCGGCGACGATTACCGGTGTTTTGGCCGAAAGAAGGACGTTGAGGGCCTCCTCCACATCCCGGGGGTCGCCCTGGGGGCGGGAGACCCGGAAGGGTTTGTAGTCCAACTCGCCGTTGAGGGGCTCGTCCATCACGTCGATGGGCACCTCCAGCATCACCGGTCCCGGCCGGCCCGACCGGAGGAGGGTAAAGGCCCGGCGCATGAGCTGGGGGATCCGGTCGGCGAAGGGCACCTGGGCCACCCACTTGGTGACGGAGCGGTAGTTATGGATTGCCTGGAAGTTGGGGGGCACCCCGAGGGCCCGGCGCTCGTAGGTTCCCGGCAGGACCAGGATGGGCGAATTGTCCCCGTAGGCCTGGGCCACCCCGGCGAAGGCGTTTTCCACCCCCGGCCCGTGCTGCATGGCGGCCACCCCGACCTTTTTCCCTGAGTTCAGCCGGCTGTAGCCGTCGGCCATGTTTACGAGCACCCGCTCCGTTCGGGCGATGATGGGGCGGATGTCGTGGGCGGCGCAGACGTCGATAATCGGGTTGTGGGGGTAGCAAAAGAGATATTCCGTACCCTCGGCCTTCAGGATGCGGGCGATGGCAGTCTTGCCGTCCAAGGTCGTTTCCTCCGCGGGAAAGTGCAGGCTTTATCATTAATATTAGGCCACAACGTGCGGATTGTGCGAACGCCGTCATGCCTGCCAACCTGACGCCGGAATTTCTCCAGGCCCAGGAAGAATACCGTAAGGCCGAAACCATTCCGGAGAAGCTGGCCGCCCTTGAGCGGATGCTGGCGACCATCCCCAAGCACAAGGGGACGGAGAAGATGCAGGCCGACATCAAGCGCCGCATCGCCAAGCTCAAGGAGGAGGCGGAGCGGCAGCGCCGGAGCAAGGTCGGCCGCTACGACCCCTTCGCCGTCGAACGGCACGGGGCCGGACAGGTGGTTGTCATTGGGCCTGCCAACGCCGGAAAGTCGGCCCTGGTGGCCGCCCTGACCGGGGCGCCTTTAGAAATCGCCGATTACCCGTTTACCACCCAGGAACCCGAGCCGGCGATGATGGCCTACGAGGACATTCAGATTCAGCTGGTGGATACGCCCCCGGTGGGGGAGGAGGTGGAGGGGCCCCTGGCCGCCCTCATTCGGTCGGCGGACGGCCTCCTCATTGTGGTAGACCTCTCCGCCGACGAGGTGCTGGACCAGGCCGAGGCCGTCCTTTGCGGCCTGGAGAAACGGCGGATCCGCCCGGTGCCCATCGAGGCCGAATCCTGGGACGAGGCTGGGGTCGCCTACCGCCGCGCCGTGCTGGTGGGCAACAAGCTGGACGCCCCCGACGCCGACGTCCGCTGGTCCCTCCTCCTGGATTCTTACGGCGGCCGGCTTACGGCCATAGCCGTTTCGGCCCGGACCGGGGCAAACCTTGAGGAGCTGAGGGGGCTCATCTTCCGACTGCTCCACGTCATCCGGGTCTACGCCAAGCCCCCGGGCCGGAAGCCCGACCTGGAAAAGCCCTTCGTTTTGCCGGAGGGGAGCACCGTCCTCGACCTGGCCGAGGAGGTCCACCGGGACTGGGTCAAAAGGCTGAAGCTGGCCCGGGTCTGGGGCAGCGCCGAATTCGACGGCCAGCCGGTGGCCCGGACTTACGTCTTAAAAGATAAGGATATCGTGGAGCTTCACGTCTGATGGGCGGCCGGGTGGGGTGAAAGGTTGACCACCCGGGCACCGTAGACGTGGGGAATCCGGCGGATCTCCTCCAGGACGTGGGTAGGCACCGGGTCATCCAGGCCGAGGACCATCATGGCCCGGCCCCGGGGTTCCAGACGGCCCACCTCCATAAAGCTGATATTTATATCGTGGCGGCCCGTGATGGTCCCAACGGCCCCGATCATGCCGGGCCGGTCGTGGTGGTCGATAAGCAGGTAATACGGGGTTGAAGGCACCACGTCCACCCAGAAGTTGTTCACCAGGACGATGTGGGGCTCGTTCCGCATCCAGGTTCCCCCGAGGCGGACGTTGCCGCCGGTGGCCTCGACCTCGACGATAACCAGCCCCGGGTACTCCCCGGCGTCCAGCTCCCGGGTTTCCGCCACCCGCAGGCCCCGCCGCTCGGCCACCAACCGGGCGTTCACCGGGGTGACCCGCTCGGCGGAAACCGGTTCTAAGAGGGCGGCCAGGGCGACGGCGGTGAGGGCGGCGGTATCGTAGCGGGCCACCTCCCCCTTATAGGTGAGGCGAACCCCCACCAGCTGGCCGCTCAGGAGCTGAATGGCCATCCGGCCCAGAATGGCCGCCACGTCGAAATAGGGCCGGATAACCCGGTCCACCTCGGCCGGGATGGCCGGCAGGTTGACGGCGTTGCGGGCCGGCCGACCCCTTAGCACCGCCAGGACCTCCTCGACCACCTCCCGGGCCACCCCGGCCTGGGCCTCCACGGTGGAGGCCCCCAGGTGGGGGGTGGCCACGACCCGGGGATGGTGGAGGAGGGGGTGGTCGGCCGGCGGGGGTTCGGTGGCGAAAACGTCCAGGGCAACCCCGCCGAGCCGGCCGGCGTTTAAAAGCTCCAGGAGGGCGGCCTCACCGACCACCCCGCCCCGGGCGGTGTTTACCACGATGGCCCCCGGCTTTACCAGCTCAAGTCGACGGCGGTCGAGGAGATTTCGGGTCTGTTCGTTAAGGGGCACGTGAAGGCTGATGATGTCCGCCTCCCGCAACAGGGTTTCCAGGTCGGTGAGGCTCACCCCCAGGCGGCCAGCGTATTCGGCGGAGACGAAGGGGTCGCAGGCGATGACCCGCATCTGAAGGCCGACGGCCCGCCGGGCCACTTCGGTCCCCACCCGGCCGAGGCCGATGAGGCCCAGGGTCTTGTTCCGCAGTTCGACCCCGGTAAACTCCCCCCGCCGCCACTCCCCCCGCTTAAGGGCCTCGAAGGCCTGGGGGATCCGCCGGGCAACGGCAAACATCAGGGCGATAGTATGCTCGGCGGCGGCGATGATGTTGCCGGTGGGGGCGTTCACCACCGCGATCCCCCGGCGGGTGGCCTCGTTCAAGTCGATATTGTCCACCCCCACCCCGGCCCGGCCGATGACCACCAGCCGCCGGGCGTTCTCTAAAAGCTTGCCGGTTACCTTGGTTTCGCTCCGGACGATGAGGGCATCGGCGTCGGCCAGCAGCTCGGCCAGGGGCGTCCCGTCGGGGGTAAGAACGGCCTCCACGTCGGGCTGGGCCTTTAAAAGCTCAAGGCCGCTCGGGTGGATGGGGTCGCTGACGACGATCCGAAAGCCCATGGCCTAAGCGCCGGTGCCCACCCGGGCCAGGGCCGCCCGGATGGCCTCGATGGCCTCCGCCAGGTCGGGCTCCGAGGCGTAGCCCATGTGGGCCACCCTTATGATTTTACCGGCCAGTTCGGCCTGGCCGCCCTGAATCTCGACGTTGAACTCCGACCGGACGGTCTTAATAAGGGTCCCGGCGTCGACCCCGGGGGGCACATAGGCGGCCGTCACCGAGTTGGAGGCATAGGCCTCGTCCCGGGCCACCAGCTTGAATCCGAGGGCCTTGAGCTCCCGGCGGGTAAACTCGGCCAGCCGCCGGTGGCGCGCAAAGACGTTTTCCAGGCCCTCCCCAAGGATGCGGCCCAGGGCCACGTCCAAGCCGAAGAGGGCCGAGACGGCCGGGGTCCAGGGGGTCTCGCCCTTGGCCAAGAGGTCCCGGTGGCGGCCCAGGTCGAAGTAGTAGCGGGGCAGGCGAGCCTGACGGTAAAACTCCCAAGCGGCCGGGCTTACGGCCACGTGGGCCAGTCCCGGGGGGCTCATCAGGCCCTTCTGGGAGGCGGTTACCACCACGTCGCAGCCCCAGCCGTCGGTCTCCAGGGGCATGCATCCGAGGCTCGAGACCGCATCCACCAGAAGCAGCTTCCCGGCCCCCTTGACGGCCGCGGCCAGGGCGGCCAGGTCGACGGCGACCCCGGTGGAGGTTTCGTTGTGGGTTATGCACACGGCCCGCACCTCCGGGTGCTCGGTAAGGGCCGCCCGGAGCTGTTCGGGGACGGGAACCTCCCCGACGGGCATATCCAGACGAAAAACGTTAAGGCCGTAGGCGGCGGCGATCTCAGCCCAGCGCCGGCCGAAAACCCCGGTGACCACCACCAGGATGGGGTCGCCCGGTGAGAAGAAGTTGCTGATGGCCGCCTCGAGGCCCCCGGTCCCGGAAGCGGTCAGGGTCAGGACGTCGTTTTCGGTCCGGAAAACCTGCTTTAAATTCGCCGTAACCCGCTGGATCAGCTCCCGGAAGGCCGGGCCCCGGTGGTTGACCATCTGGCGGCCGACGGCCTGGAGGACCTCCGGCGGGCACGGGGTTGGGCCCGGAATCCGCAGGTTCATTAAGAGTGCCTCCCCTTGTGAAATCTGGCACTAATTATGATGCCACAGGGGCCGGGCCGCTGCCAAGGCCGTTGGAAAGACCGGGGACCTGGTGGCAGGCTACCCGCCCGGCCGTTTAAAATAGACGGCGATTTTTTGCCGGCCGCGGCTAGCGGGCCGGGGGGAGCGGTTTCGTTGAGAGGTTTTAAAAGTGCGGTCAAGGTCGGCCTGCTCCTTGGGGCCCCGGGGGTTGCCGGGGTTTTGGTCGTTCGGGGGGCCGGGTATGAGCTTAGCTGGTATCGGGTGGAGGGCAGTCGGGCATCCAGCGGGGGCGGAGGGTATGGCCTCGGGGCGGTCGTCGGCCAGGCGGAGGCGGGCCTCCTGGGTGGGGGCCCCACCCCGGGCCTTTCGCCCCGACCGAGCCCCAGTCCCTCGCCGGCCGTCCCGTCTAACCGGCTCCACCTGCCGTTTATCGTCCGCTAACTTTACGGGGAGCCGGGGCTTTCCGTCTTGGGATTGTCGGCAGCTGATCCGTAGTCTGGCCGTGCGCCCGTACGGAGGTCGCCGGGCTTCGAATGTTGGCGCGGGGACCCGTTGACGGTTCCGGTTGCGGCCTGTAAACTGATGGCGGAGGTGCTGCGACCGGCCACCAAACTTTGCCCGGCGGCCCGAAACCGAGGAGGTGCTACGGCTGTGGGTTTTAAAAACATTCCCGAGGTGGAGCCGGGCTACCCGGACGAACCCACCCCTTACTTTGCCGACGACGAGGAGTCCTTTCGGCCCTGGCAGCGGCTTTACCTTCGGCGCTGGCTTGGAAACCTGGAAATGGCCGCCAGCCGGCCGGCCACGACCGAGGAGCCGCGGGTTATCGTCCGGGAGCTGGTTTATACCATCCGTCAGCTCCGCCAGGGGTGGGAGCCGGTGAGCCCGCCGGTCCCGACCGGGGCTGGGCCTTCCCGCCGGCGGAGGTCAAGGCTGCCCAGGCTACGCTGACGGCGCCTTGCCCTACGTGACGGTTAACGGGGTTAGGCTTTACTACGAGGTCGGCGGTGAGGGCGACCCCGTCGTCGTCCTGCACGGGGGGATGGGCACCGCCCGCCTCGATTTTGGGCCCCAAATCGACCTGCTTGCCCGGGAATTTAAGGTTTACGCCGTGGACCAGCGGGGCTACGGCCGTTCGGAGCACGTCGACCGGTTCCCGGACGATTACCTCCGGCAGCAGGCCGACGATACCATCGCCTGGCTGGATGCCCTCGGGGTAAAGGCGGCCCTCCTTCTGGGCTTCAGCGACGGGGGTATCGTCGGCCTTTACCTGGCCATCGACCGGCCTGACCTGGTTCGGGGACTCCTGGCCGTGAGCGCCAGCTGCGAGCTGGACGCCCAGAATATGGCCGTCCTCGAAAGCTGGCTCCCCATTGAAAGCTGGCCCGAGCGGTGGGGTCGGTGGGCCCGGGAGCTGGCCGGGGCCCACGGGGAACCCTACTGGCGGCGGTTGCTGGCCGAATTTGTGGCCGCCAACCGCCGGATCTTTGAGCGGGGCGGCAACTACCACTGCGACCGGCTCCACCTGATCCGCTGCCCGGTGCTTATCGTCCACGGCGGCCGGGACCGGCTGATCAACCCCCGCCACGCCGAAACCTTGCACCGCCTGATCCCCGGCTCCGAGCTGGTAATCTTCCCCGATTGCGGCCACAACCTGCACCGGGAGCGGCCGGAAGAATTCAACCGCCTTATGTTAGGGTTCTTTCGGCGCCTCGTCGGCCGGGAAGGGCGGGCAGCCCCCGAATAAGGCCGAGGGTCCGGAGCAGGTTGGCCAGGCCGAAGGCGAACTGCAAGGCGCCCCCGACCCGCAGGACCCCCTCCGACGGGATGAGAAAGAGGGCTACGGTCAGCCGGTAGACTTCCGGCCCGGGCAGGCGCAGGAGCGTCCGAATCCAGCGGTAGGTAAAGAGGGCGCTGAAAAGCCCGTCGAGGGCAAAGATAAACCAAAAGGCGGCCTCAAGTCCCCTAAGAAAGCCCCGGCTCAACCTTGCCCTCCACCACGGCCCGGGTCCACTCCAGCTGGCGCAGGTGCTCCAGGTCGTGGTCCACCAGGTGGCCGAAAAGCTGGCCCACCGTCAGGGGGCCGAATCGGGGGTGCTGCCCGGCCCGGCCGAAGGCCGCCTCCCCCGCCGACCGGAGCAGGTCCAGGTTCGCCAGCCGCAACGCCCGGAAGGCGGATATGGCCGCCCGGAGGTCCCGGCGGTCATAGGCGGCCCCGGCGGCCCAGGCGACCGGGTCGTAGGCCGGGAGGTCGGCCGAATCCTCGGCCAGAATTTTTCGGAGCCGGTAGCCGTGGACCAGCTCGGTATCGGCCAGGTGGAGGATGACCTCCCGAATGGACCAGGCGTCGGGCCGAGGGCGGTAGGCCAGGTCGGCCGCGGTGAGGCCCCGGACCGCCCGGTAAAGGCGGCGGGGGGTTCGGGCGGCCGCCGACCAGAGGTCCGCCGGCCGGTCGACCTCGGCCTGGCAGACGGGACAGTAGACCCGGACGGTTTCCGTCATCCCTGCCCTATTTTACCCAAAGCTCAGCGGCAGCGGCCGACCCGCAGTTCCGCCACCGAAACCCCGGGCCGGCCGGTGTCGGCCCGGGGAAGGTCAGCCACACCCGGGAGGAGGTAGCGGCCGCTCAAAAGCCGAAGGGTGGGAGGCGAATCAGGGGGCACCTTAAGGTCGAACCAGTTAATGACCGTCCGGCCGGGGACCGGGGGCGGGCCGGGGCCGTCGGCCTGGGCCGCCCGGGTTCCGTCCGGCCCCACCAGGTGGTTAAAAACCTGGAAGGGCCGACTTAACCGCCCGGTGTCCCAGTAAAAATA
>DAOUCL010000016.1:0-8531 GCA_034432015.1 Dehalococcoidia bacterium | reverse complement strand
AACCGGAGTAAGGGGCCATGCAAGAAAGACCGGTTCTTTCTGACCGCCAGATTAACAACGAGCTTTTAGATTTCGTTCTGCATACCCCCATCTGGTTCTGGGGCCTGCTTCTCCTGCTCGGGCTGGTCTTTGGGGCCGGGTTTATTGCGGTGGTCTATCTGATCGCCACCGGCGTCGGGGTCTGGGGCGAGAACTGGCCGGTGATGTGGGCCTTTGAGATCACGAACTTTGTCTTCTGGGTCGGGATAAGCCACGCCGGGGTGATGATCTCGGCGATCCTGCGGCTTACCCAGGCGGAGTGGCGCCGGCCGGTGACCCGGGCGGCCGAGGTTTTGACGGTGTTTGCCCTGGCAACGGCGGCCCTCCACCCGGCCGTCCACGTGGGGCGGTTCTGGCGGGTAATCTACTGGGTCTTCCCCTACGACTTTTTCCGGGGTATCTGGCCCAATGTCCGCTCGCCCCTCATCTGGGACCCGAGCGCGATCTTCACCTACCTGACGGGAAGCAGCCTCTTTATCTACTCGGTCCTTATCCCCGACCTGGCCGTGGCCCGGGACCGGAGCACCGGCTGGCGGCGGACCTTCTACGGCATCCTCGCCCTGGGGTGGCGGGGAAATCCCCGCCAGTGGCGGCTCCAGACCCTGGCCGGAATCCTCCTTTCGGGCCTGATCTTGCCGGTCTTCGTCTCGGTGCACAGCATCGTCTCCTTCGACTTCGCCATGGCCCTGGTGCCGGGCTGGCACTCGACGGTCTTTGCGCCTTACTTCGTCATCGGGGCCGTCTGGTCGGGGGTTGCGGCCGTGGCCACCCTGATGGCCATCCTGCGTTTTATGTTTAAATTGCATAATTACATCCGGCCCGACCATTTTGATGCCCTGGGCCGGTTGCTGCTGGTGGTGGGCAACGCCTGGTTTTATTTCTTCCTGCTCGACTTCATCTTCGGCCTTTACGCCCGGGAAGATACCGAGGTCAAAATCTGGCAAGCGAGGATCTTTGAGTGGCCCTTTAACGCCCTGTTCGTTATCTTTCTGCTGACGGCCTATATCCTGCCGGTACCCCTGCTGATGATGCGGTCGGTGCGGCGCAGCGTAACGATGATGTTTTTGACGTCGATCTTGATAAACATCGGGATGTGGCTGGAGCGGTATATTCTCATCGTCCCGGCCCTCCAGTACAAGCAGGTGTTGCAGTTTAGCTGGAGCACTTACCAGCCCCAGCTCCCCGAATGGGGCCTGGTGATCGGGTCCTTTGGGCTGGTCGCCCTGGGCGTCGTCCTGTTTGCGAAGATCTTTCCCATTATCCCCATTTACGAGCAGAAGGAGAGCCAGGTCTTTGCCGCCCAGGTCAAGGTGGGCAAGGTGACCGTGCCCGGAGTAATCCGCGAGTGAGGTGGTAAAGATGGTTGTTGCCCAACGGCAGAGTTTGCTCGGACTTTTCCCCTCCGCCGAGGCCGCCGCCGAAGCCCTGGACGGGCTGGAAGAGAAGGCCGGAATAACCCCGGACGACTTCGATGTGCTCACCAGCTCGCCTTACCCGGAGGGGGCCTTCGGGGAAAAGCCCATCGCTCACCGGCTGTACGTCTTTCCCATCGCCGGGGCCCTCTGCGGCTTTTCGGTGGGCCTGCTCCTTACCATTGGGACGCAGATGGCCTATCCCCTCATCACCCACGGCAAGCCGGTAATCGCCATCCCGGCCATGCTCATCGTTATGTACGAGGGGACGATGCTGGGGGCGATTCTCTTTACCATCCTGGGGATCCTTTTTGAGTCGAGGCTGCCGTCGTTCGGCGTCGGCCTTTACGACCCCCGCATAAGCGAGGGCTACGTGGGCGTCATAGTTTCGACCACGTCGGACAAGGTGCCGGTGGTGGAGCGGGTCATGCGGGACGCCGGGGCCGCCGACGTCATCGCCGGGCCGCCGAGGGGGAGCTAAGATGGGCCGGGCCCGGGTCCTTTTCGGCCTACTGCCCCTGGTCCTGCTGGCTACGGCCTGCCTGCCGGGAAGCTACCCGCTGGACATCTTCAACGAGATGCACTACCAGTGGAGCTTTAAGACGCAGGAGCCGCCCCGGCTGAGCCCGCCGCCGGGGGCGGTTCCGACAACCGGCCGGGAGGTGGACTACACCCTGGGGCAGGCCCGGAACCTGACCAACCCCCTGCCCCGGAGCCAGCCGACGGTGGACCGGGGCCGGCAGGTCTTTATGGTTAACTGCGTCTCCTGCCACGGGGAGCAGGGTAAAGGCAACGGCATCATCGCCGCCTACTTCCGGGCGGCTCAGAAGCCGACCCCCGCAGACCTGACGGCCGAGCCGGTTGTGGGCCGGACCGACGGCGAGCTCTTCTGGTACATTACCAACGGGGTCGAGCGGGACGGAACCCGCTATATGCCGCCCTGGCGCAATTTGATCTCCGAATCGGACCGCTGGGCCCTGGTGGCGTTCATCCGGTCCTTGCAGGGCCGCTGAAAAAGGAGGCGGGTCGGAAGCCAAAAGGAAAGGACCGGTGCTAAAATTAATTGTGAAAATTGTCACTTAAGGGAGGTTTGGCATGCGTGTTCGTATTCCCCTGCTGGTGGCGGCCGTGTTGGTGGTGTTGTTGTCGCTCCCGATTTCGGCCTGCGCCCCGGGTGGGGGCGGTGGTGGGGGCGGCCTTACGGTTACGGCGACCGAGTTTAAGTTCGAGCCGGCCAACCTGACCGTTAAGCGGGGCCAGGAGGTTGTGGTAACCATCCAGAATAAGGGCACCGTCGTCCACGACTGGGTTGTTCCCGACCTGAACGTTAAGAGCCCCAAGATTCAGCCGGGGCAGTCGGCCACGGTGAGATTCACCCCCCAGCGGAGCGGCACCTTTAAAATCGACTGCACCGAGCCGGGCCACGCCGCCGCTGGGATGGTCGGCCAGCTCACCGTTCAGGATTAACCTGGTAGTTTTGACCGAATAGGCCGTGGGGCAGGCCATTCGGGCCTGCCCCACGGCGTCGTATGTTGTCAGCAGAGGGGGCGCACGGCCGTGCGCCCCGACAAAGCCTTACGGTTTTTGTTTGTATCTTGGGGTTCGGGCCGTGTTAAGCTCCTGGTGTGGCCATCTTTAAGAAGGGGAGGTTTTGCCCGTGGACGTAAGGCTTTCCGGCCGCTGTTGCGAGTTTATCCCCATTAACCGCCGCCAGCGCAAGCCCCGCACCCGGGGCATAACCGAGATCCGGGGGCCGTATTACACCCCCATGGGCCGCCGGTACCTGGAAGATATCCTTTCCACCGTCGGCGAATACGTGGATATTTTAAAGTTTGCCGGCGGCTCCTTTGCCCTGATGCCCCGCCGGGCCGTAAAGGAGATCATCGACCTCTGCCACGAGTACGACGTTAGGGTCTCCACCGGGGGCTTTATCGAGACGGTCCTCCGCTACGGCCCCGATATGGTGGACCAGTATCTTGAAGAGTGCCGGATGCTCGGGTTCGATATCGTCGAGGTCTCCCGGGGCTTTATTACCATCCCAGAAGACGACATGGTGCGGCTGGCCGAGCGGGTGATGCAGTTCGGCCTCAAGGTCAAGCCGGAGGTGGGGGTTCAGTTCGGGGCCGGTGGGGCCACCGCTGCCGAGGAGCTGGCCGCCGAGGGGGTTATGGACCCGTTGGTCGCCATCCGGATGGCGAAACGGTATCTGGACCTGGGGGTCGAGCTCATCATGGTCGAGTCGGAAGGGATAACGGAGAGCGTCCGGCAGTGGCGCACCGACATTGTGGCCAAGCTTATTGACGGCATCGGCCTGGAGCACCTGATGTTCGAGGCGGCCGACCCGGCCGTCTTTAGCTGGTATATTAAAAACTTCGGGCCGGAAGTTAACCTCTTCGTCGACCACTCCCAGATCGTGGAGCTGGAGTGTCTGCGCTCCGGGATCTGGGGCACCCTGAGCACCTGGGGCCGGGTGCTGACCTATAAGGGGCCGGAGGCCGAAAGCCCCAAGCAGTAATCCGCCCATCCTGGCGGGCGGTTGCCGGCCGGACCGACCTTATGCTAGACTGAAGGGCGATGCCGGCCAGGGTATATACCGCCGCCACCGTCGGCCTTCAAGGGGTTCTGGTCGAGGTGGAGGTGGATATTTCGCCGGGCCTGCCAGCTTTCAACATCGTCGGCCTGCCGGATGCGGCCGTCCAGGAGGCCCGGGAGCGGGTGCGCTCGGCCATCCGCAATTCCGGCTTCGAGTTTCCCCAGCGGCGGATCACCGTAAACCTGGCCCCGGGGGACCTCCGGAAGGAGGGTCCCGCCTACGACCTGCCCCATGGCCCTGGGCATCCTGGCGGCTTCGGGGCAGGTGGACGGGGTAGGCGACCGGGGCCTTTACCTGGGCGAGTTGAGCCTTGAGGGAGAGATCCGCCCGACCCACGGGGTTCTGCCCATGGCCGCCCTGGCCCGGGACCGGGCCTTTAAAGAGGTGTTCGTTCCGGAGTCTAATGCCCGGGAGGCCGCCCTCATTTCGGCCCTGGAGGTCCGGCCGGTAACGAGCCTTAGGGCCCTGGCCCGGCACCTGGCCGGGGAGCAGCCCATTGCCCCCTACCGGCCGGGGGCGGAAGACGGCCTCTTCCTGCCCCCGCCTCCCGAAGTGGACCTGGCCGAGATCCGGGGGCTGGAGCACGCCAAGCGGGCCCTGGAGGTGGCGGCCGCCGGCGGCCACAACCTGCTTCTGGTGGGGCCGCCGGGAACGGGTAAGACCTTGTTGCCGGCCTGCTTCCGGCCGAATCGCCCCTGATCCGGGTCCGGCCCTTCCGGGCACCCCACCACACCATCAGCACGGCCGGGCTGGTGGGCGGCGGACGGTGGCCCCGGCCCGGGGAGATAAGCCTGGCCCACCGGGGTGTGCTCTTCCTGGACGAGATGCCGGAATTCGGGACCCATAATTTAGAGCTTCTGCGCCAGCCCCTCGAGGACCGGCAGGTAGTGATCAGCCGGGCCCAGGGAAGCCTGGTCTTCCCGGCCAACTTTATTCTGGTCGGTTCAATGAATCCGTGTCCTTGTGGGTTTGCGGGCGACCCCTTTAAGCCGTGCCTTTGTCCGCCCTCGGCGGTGGCCCGCTACCAGCGGCGCCTTTCGGGACCCCTCCTAGACCGAATCGACATCCGGGTAGAAGTACCCCGCATCGAGTACGCCAAGCTCACGGCCCCGGAGGCGGCCGAGCCGTCGGCCGCGGTTAAGGCCCGGGTTACGGCCGCCCGGGAAATTCAGCGCCGCCGCTTCGCCGAAGCCCCCCTAACCGTCAACGCCGAAATGGGCCCGGGGGAGGTTCGGCGCTTTTGCGCCCTCGGGCCGGAGGCCCATAATCTCATGCGGGCGGCGATGGGCCGGTTCCAGCTCTCGGCCCGGACCATCGCCGACCTGGCCGGCTCGGCGGAGGTCGGCCCGGCCCACGTGGCCGAGGCCCTCCAGTACCGGGCCTTTGAATCCGCCAGGTAGGGGGCCCAGAATGTCGGAGCTTGAAAGGCTTCTTGAACAGGTGGACGCGGCCGTCGACGAGCTGGTCCGCTTCCACCGGGACCGGCTGGGGCAGAAGGGAGCGGGGCCAACCTTTGGGCCCGCTCCCGAATGACCCTCACCCCGCCCGGGCAGGACGAAAGCTACGTCCGGGCTGAGCTGGAAAAGGTGCTGGCCGGCATCGACGGGGTAAGCTTCGAGGCGGAACCCTGGGCCGGCTCGACCCAGTCGCCGTTTGGGACGGCCTTCACCGAGGCCCGCCGGCGGGCCCTGGCCGCGGCCACCGGCCGGGAAGGGGTCTGCCTGATCCCGGCCCTTGCGGCGGGGTTTACGGACTCCCGGCGGGTCGGGCCCCTGGGGTTACGGCCTACGGGTTTGCCCCACCCGGAAAGTGAAACCTACCGGCCGGGCGTCCACGGAGTCGACGAAAACTTTGCGGTCCGGGACCTGGCGGTGCGGACGAAGGCTTATCTGGCGGCCGCCTACTTTACCCTGGTCGAGGGCTTTTGATTACTCGACCACCCGAACGGTAACCCGGAAGCGGCGAAAGCCGCAGGCGGCGGCCAGCTCGGTAAAGGCGATTACTTCGGCCCGCTTCCAGCCCTTGCCGTCGGTTATGACGGCCCCGACGGTCGGCACCGTCTCGGGCCCGGTCCGCATGGTCTGCCCCAGGGGCCCGTTTTCCGGGTCAAAGAGGAACCAGACGGCCTGCGGTTCCATCAGGAGACCCCCGGCAGGCATTTTAGGCCTCGGGGTCGGCCGACGTCCAGGGACCGTCGGGGGCGTCCAGTACGGCGCGGAGCCGGTCTTCGGCCCGCCGGCGGAGGGCCCAGACCGCCCGGGGCTTGACCTTTAAAATCCGGGCGATCTCCTCGACGGAGCGGTCCTGCCAGTAGGTTAAAAAGAGGACCCAGCGCTGTTTTCGGGAAAGCTTCTTTAAGGCCCGCTCGAGGCGGGGGGATACCCCCTCGGCCTGGGTGTCGGCGGCCGGGTCGACCACATCGGCGTTCCCCTCAGCGAGGGGAACCTCCCGGCCCAGCCGCCAGCGCTCCCGACGCAGGAAATTGTAAAGCCGCCAGCGCAGGTGGCGCTGTAAATAGTAACTTAACCCCACCCCCCGACCTGGGTCGTAGTCCCGAATAAGCTCGATGAGGATCCGAATCCCCTCCTGAAAGAGGTCGGCCCGCTCCGCCGGGCCGGCCGGTCGGCCGGCCCGGCGGCCCACCTCCCCAACTGCCCGGCCCAGGAGGGGCCGGTAACGCTCCAGGAGAAGCTGAAGGGCCCGGCGGTCGCCCTGCTGGGCCAGCCGGACCAGGGTTTCGACGGACTCGGCCATAGGTACCCCCAATTTGACCGCGGTTCGCTTACGGCCCCCACCCTGAAAGGGGGGAGCCGGTCGCCTAATTAATAGCTCAAATGTTCTATTGATGTCAAGGGGGTGGCGGTCCGGCCGGGGCGGCGCTATACTTTATTCTCGGAATGGCTGAGGTTATCGAGCCCCGCTTTTTTATCGATTTAGACAGGTTCCAGAAGCAGAATCGGGATTTTAAAGTCTTTGTCCGGAGCCGGATCTGCCCCGAGTGTCTGGAGCGGATCGGCGAGGAGGTCGAGGAGCGGCGGCCGACCGTCGACCCCCAGAGCGGGCGGGTGGTCTTCCAGACGGTCAAGGTCCGGTACGGCGAGGACCCCTTCGAGTGTTTTCTCACCCACTGTAGCCGGCTGGACGATTTCATCCCGCCCAACACGCCCCTGCTGGAGGCGATCTTCAGGGTCTTTCTCGCCAACGGCAACCGGCCCCTGACCATCGACGAGATTCGGCAGGAGCTGGAGGCCTGGCCGGGGATTGCCGAGAAGGTCCGGGTCCTCTCCCCCGAGATGCTGGAGCGCATCATCAGGGCCGACGACTATTATGGGTTTGCCGAGGTCGCACCGGTCGAAGAGGGCGCCACGGCCGCCGGTTGAAGACCGCCTCGGCTACCGTTTCAACAACCCGGACCTGCTCCGTCAGGCCCTCGTCCACCGGTCCTATCTGAACGAAAATCCGGGCCTCGGCCTGCCCGACAACGAGCGGCTCGAGTTTCTGGGGGACGTAGTGTTAAGCCTTATCGTTGCCGAGACCCTCTTCCGCCGCTTCCCCGACCTGCCCGAGGGAAAGCTTACCCGCCTTCGGGCCTGGCTGGTGCGGACCGAAACCCTGGCCCGCTGGGCCCGGGAGCTCGACCTGGGCGCCGAGCTCCTCCTGAGCCGGGGGGAAGAGCAGACCGGCGGCCGGAGCCGGCCTTCGATCTTGGCCTCGGCCTTCGAGGCCGTGCTGGGGGCCGTCTACCTGGACGGCGGCCTCGACGCCGCCCGTCGGGTCCTGCTGCCCTTCGTCGAGCGGGAGCTGGAAAAGTTGCGGGACCCCGACGAGGTGCTCGACCCTAAAACCCGGCTCCAGGAGGTCGCCCAGGCCCGCTGGCAGGTTACCCCCTCGTACGTTACGGTTCACCAGTCGGGCCCCAGCCACCGGCGCAAGTTCACCGTGGAAGTTCGCCTCGGCGACCGGGTGCTGGCCACCGGCCAGGGCTATTCCAAGCAGGCCGCCGAACAGGAGGCGGCCAGAATCGCCCTGGCCCGCCTTGGGGCCGATTCCCCCTGATCTGGCGGATGGGCAGCCCTTTCCGGCTTCGCCGCCTGCGCCTGCGGGGCTTTAAGACCTTCGCCGACCCGACGGTGGTGGAGCTGGTCGCCCCGGTGGTGGCCCTGGTCGGGCCGAACGGCTCGGGCAAGAGCAACCTGGTGGAGGCGGTGCGGTTCGCCCTGGGGGAGACCAATCCCCGCCGGCTCCGCCTTGGCCGCTGGGAGGAGGCCGTCTTTGCCGGCGGCCCTGGCCGGGCCCCGGCCGGGCTGGCGGAGGTGGAAATTACTTTGGCCGATGCCGGGGGCGAGGAGGCGGTCTTCTGCCGCCGGGTCCACCGCTCGGGGGACCACGAATACCTGGTGAACGGCCGGCCAGTTCGCCAGCGGGACTACCTGGATGCCCTGGCCGCCCACGGCCTCGGCCCCGACGGCCCCTGGCTGGTGACCCAG
>DAOUCL010000015.1:0-5380 GCA_034432015.1 Dehalococcoidia bacterium | reverse complement strand
CATTGGCCCGCTCGAGGACCTCCCGGGCCCGACGACGCCGCTCCCCCAGACGGGGGAGGTCTTCGGCCTGAAGGAGGCGGAGGCCCTCGGCTAGCTGCCGGCCCAGTTCCCCGAGCTCGAGGGGCACCCTTTAACCTCCCGGCCGCCGGACCAGCACCCGCTGGTCCCCAACCCGGCGGGTGATGCGCCGGTCGTCCAGGTGCTCCAAAAGGGCCAGGGCGTACTTGCGGCTCGTCCCGAACATGTCCCGCACCTGGGCCACCGTCACCCGGCCGTGCTTCACCAGATAGTCTACCACGGCCTCGGTCATCTGCCGGTAGGCCTCGGCCGTCAGGACCACATTTTCGGCCAGCTTGACCACCTCCCCCCGGTCCACCAGCAGTCCCAAAAGCTCCGGGTCCAGGGGCTCCGTCGGCTGGGGGGCAAAGGGGTTGGCCGCCAGCTCGGCCACGAACCGGTCGACCCGGGCCTGCTCGGCGGCCGAGAGCCGAACCTCGAAGTCGGCCCGGGCCAGGGTGGGCCCCCGGTCCCGGAGGCGGCCCTGGTCCACCAGTCGGCCGACCAGGGCTTCGAAAACCTCGTCGGAAAGTTTCAGGCGGCTTTTAAGCTCCTCCCGGGGTATGCCCGACCGGAAGGGGAACTGCCCGTGGTAGGCCGTTACCAGCTCCAGGCAGCGGGCCTCCAGCCTTTGGAGGCCGGGCCCGGTGAGGGCCACCCCGGCCGGGCCCAGCAGGACGACCTCCCCGGACCTTACCAGTTCGGCCAGGGCCCCCTTTACCTGGTCCGGGGTCAGGCCGGACCGTTCGGCCAGCCGGGCGGCCGGAACCGGCTCCAGCTCGGCCACCAGCTGCCTCAGCCGGGCCGTCGGGGAGTCCCCGGCCCGGGCGGCCAGGGCGGCCAGGGTCGGCCCGTGGAACCGCCGGTGGCGGCGGGGGGCGATATCGACGACCCGGCCGCCCCCCAGGGTCTCGTTGGGGGAGCGGATTATAAAGTGGTCGCCAGGGATGGCGGCAACCTTCGCCGAGAGTTTTAGCTGGGCCCAGCCGGTCTCTCCCGGCCCCAGCTCCTCCCGGTCGAGGAGGCGGAGGCGGCCCTCCACCTCCGCCGCCCCGGTGTGGAAGCTCACGACCAGGTTGTGGGTGATGGGCCGCTCCAGGTAGCGGACGGCCCGGAGCTGGACGTCCACCACGTCGGTGGGCTTAAGCCAGCCGGGGGTGGTCACCAGGTCCCCCCGGCCCAGGTCGGCCGTATCCACCCCGGCCAAGTTCACCGCAACCCGCCGGCCGGGGCCGGCGGCATCCACCCGTTGGCGGTGGGACTGGAGGCCCCGAACCCGGCTTTTGAGGCCCTGGGGCAGAATCTCCACCTCCTGGCCCACCCGGAGGGACCCGTCGATGAGGGTGCCGGTGACCACCGTGCCGAAGCCGGCCACGCTGAAGACCCGGTCCACCGGCAGGCGGGGGCGGCCCAGGTCCGGCCGGGGCGGGGTTTCGGCCAGGACCCGGTCGAGGAGCCCCTTTAGCTCCCCGAGGCCCTCGCCGGTTACGGCCGAGACGGCCATTCTGGGGGCGGCGGCGAAGACGGTGCCCCGGACGTGCTCGGAGATGTCGGCCTCGACCAGCTCCAGCCACTCCCGGTCCACCAGGTCGACCTTGGTGATGACGATGATGCCCCGCCTGACCTGCAGGAGGTCGAGAATCTCCAGGTGCTCTACGGTCTGGGGCATAACCCCCTCGTCGGCGGCGACCACCAGCATTGCCAGGTCGATCCCCCCAACCCCGGCCAGCATGTTTTTAATAAACCGCTCGTGGCCGGGGACGTCGACGATGCTCACCTGGCGGCCGCTGGGGAGGGTGAGCCAGGCGAAGCCCAGGTCCACCGTCATCTCCCGCTCCTTCTCGACCGGGAGGCGGTCGGGGTCGATGCCCGTCAGGGCCTTTACCAGGGTCGACTTGCCGTGGTCGACGTGTCCGGCCGTACCAACCGTATACATCGGGCCCAAAAAGGGTTACCCGGTTTCGGACAATTTGACCGAAACGGCCCCCCTTCAAAAACATTATAAGGGGAAGGCTCCCCAACCCGGCGGCCGAAGCCGGGGCTTGTTCTACCTGGCAAAATATTGCAAACTACCGGGGACTCTGGTAAAATCAGTCGGCGTTTCATTGGGCGCGGTCTAGAGGTTCGGCCTAACAAAATTAAGCCGTTAAACAACGAGGCGAGAGGGCATGCGAAAGCTGACCAGGCGGGAGTTCGTCCTTTCCGTCGGGGTCGTGGGCGCCGGGGGCATCCTGGCCGCCTGCGCGCCGCGGACGGCCGCCCCGGGCGCACCCCAGCCGGCCCAGCCGGCGGTGAAGGGGACCATTAAAATCGCCACCCAGAGCCCCCTCTCCGGCGGCCAGGCCGTCCTGGGCGAGGCCATCAAAAACGGTGCCCAGCTGGCCGTTGAGCAGCTCAGGAGCCCGGTGGAGAACCTGGGCTTCCGGGTGGAGCTGGTGGCCTTCGACGACCAGGCGAAGCCGGACGTCGGGGTTGCCAACGCCCGCCAGATCGTCAACGACCCGGACATTCTCGGCGTTGTCGGCCATCTTAACTCTGGCGTGGCGATCCCGGCCTCCGAGGTTTACAAAGACCACGCCCTCACCATGGTCTCCCCGGCCAACACCAACCCCTGCATCACCGACCGGGGCTACCTGGTCACCAACCGGGTCTGCGGTCGGGATGACGTTCAGGGGACGGTCGGCGCGGAGTTCGCCTACAATGAGCTCAAAGTAAAGAGCGCTTTCATCATCCACGATAAGACGACCTACGGCCAGGGCGTGGCCGAGTTTTTCCGGGGACCGGTTCCGGGAACTGGGCGGCCAGGTCCTGGGCTTTGAGGGCACCGAAGAGAAGGCCAACTTCGACCCCCTCATCACCCAGATCGCTGCCGTCAAGCCGGACCTTATCTACTTCGGCGGCATTTACGACCAGGCTGGGGTCTTCTTTAAGCAGGCCCGGGACCGGGGGATCACCGCCCAGTTCCTGGGGCCGGACGGGATGGACTCCTCGGAGCTGGCCAAGATCGCCGGGACGGCCGTGGTGAACATGCACTACACCACCGTGGCCGCGCCGCCCACGGTCTATGAGGGGGCCCGCAAGTTTATTCAGGACTACAAACAGCGGTTTGGCAAAGACCCCGAACCCTTCTCGGCCCAGGCCTACGATGCCGCCGCCATCATCCTGAAGGCCATCGAGGCCGCCATCAAAGACGCCGGGGGCAACAAGCCCACCCGCCGGGCGGTGGCCGAGAAGGTCCGGGCCACCAAGGATTTCCAGGGGATCACCGGGGTGATCACCTTCGACGAACGGGGCGACCCGGTCAAGGCCCGGTACTTCGTCCTGAAGGTGATTTCGGCCAACCCGGCCGACTGGGCCAAGAACCAGCTGGTAAAAACCCTGGACCTGGCCCCGCCCAAGCTGACGCCCGAGCTGATGGCTAAGTGCGGCGTCCGCCGCTAAGGCCGGCCATACGGTGCCCGGCCGCCGGGTTCTTTACGCGGCCGGGCACCAGACCGCCGGCGCTGTTGGGGTGCGCTGGGGTCCGTCCGGCTTAGAATATGCCCGAAGCCTAAGGGGATGACTTTTGGCGTGACCGGTCAGGTACGGTGGGTGCGCCTTTACCGGGCGGTGGTCTACCCCCTGGTCCAGCTTGCCGTCTGGTCGGCCGCAAGCCTGGTGGTTATTGCGGCCGCCACCCTGGGCCTGGCGGTGGTTTTCAACCGGCCGGTGGCCGGGGGCCTCACCCTGGTGGAGTTTGTCGTTCGGACCCTCCCCCAGGTGGCCATTGACGGCCTGACCATCGGCTTTCTTTACGCGATGATCGCCCTCGGCTACACCATGGTTTACGGGGTGCTGCAGTTTATAAACTTCGCCCACAGCGAGATCTTCATGGTAGGGGCCTTCGTCGGGGTCGAGATTATGTTGCTCCTTAACCTGCCCCCCGACCACCCGATGCAAGGGCTCCTGCTGGTCATCGTGCTTACAACCCTAGCGGCGGCCGCGGCCAGCGGCCTCCTGGCCGTGGGCATCGAGCGGGTGGCCTACCGGCCCCTGCGGGGTGCCCCCCGGCTGGTCCCCCTCATCTCGGCCATCGGGGTCTCCTTCTTCCTCCAGGATGCCGTCCGGGCCCTGGAAGGGCTTATAAACAACGCCTTCTTTCGAAACTACCCTTCTTTCCCGGCCCTGAACGAACCGCTTACGCTGGCCTCCTTAACCCTCTTCGGGGAGCCGGTAACCGTCCAGATGCAGACGAAGATTATTTTAATTATTATCGTTTCGCTGGGGATGCTTACCGGCCTCAACTACCTGGTAAACGCCACCCGGCTGGGCCGGGCCATCCGGGCGGTGGCCCAGGACCAGCCCACGGCCGCCCTGCTGGGGGTGAACGTCGACCGGATAATTATGCTGACTTTCTTAATCGGTGGGGCCTTGGGCGGGGCCACCGGGGTCCTCTTCGGCATCCGGGTGGGCCGCATCGACCCCTACGTCGGGTTTATCCCCGGGATCAAGGCCTTTACGGCCGCCGTCCTCGGGGGCATCGGCAACATCACCGGGGCCATGCTCGGCGGCCTGGTCCTGGGGATCCTGGAGGCCTTTGCCGGGGCCTACCTTTCGCAGTTTACCGGCGGGGCCTTCGGCTCGGAATATAAAGACATTTTTGCTTTCGCCATCCTGATCCTTATCCTCATTTTCCGGCCCACCGGCCTCCTCGGGGAGGTCGTTGCCCAGCGGGCGTAAAGACCATGGCGGCGCCGAAGACACCAGCCAAGCCGGCGGTCCGGAACCTGCGGCCGCTGCTGGCCGTGGGGGCGTATATCTTTACGGCGACCCTCATTACCCTCTGGCTTTCGGGCCCGGGCCTGCGGCAGGTCCTGGGTTATTCGCTACTTTTGGCCCTCGGTTTCGTGGCCTTTTTGGGCTCCCTCCTGGTGCTTTATTACGCACCCATCAGCCCGAACCTAAAGCTTGCCCTGGGCCTGGTTATCCTCGTCTTCCTTTTGCCCACCATGGGCGTCCAGAATACGTTCCTCCTGGAGGTGGCAACCCAGGTGGGGATCTTTGCGGCCCTGGCCCTTGGCCTCAACATCGTGGTGGGCTTTGCGGGCCTGCTGGACCTGGGGTACGTGGCCTTTTACGCCGTTGGGGCCTACCTGTGGGCCATAGTGGGGTCGAACCAGGGCAACATCGCCTTTAACACTGACATCTTTCCGCTGGCCCCGGTCTGGTTCTTCCCCTTCCTGCTCATCGCCGTGGGGGTGGCGGCCATGACCGGCATCCTGCTGGGGCTACCGGTCCTGCGCCTCCGGGGCGACTACCTGGCCATCGTCACCTTGGCCTTCGG
>DAOUCL010000014.1:0-3948 GCA_034432015.1 Dehalococcoidia bacterium | reverse complement strand
CTTCGGCCTCACCCTGGCCGGCTACGCCCTCAACAACCTGATTCCCGGGCGGGCCGGGGACCTGGCCCGCATCACCCTTTTGAGCCTCCGCCACGGCCTCCCCTGGCCCACCGTCGGGGCTACGGCCCTCGGCGAGCGGGTGCTGGACGGCCTGAGCCTGGTGGGCCTGCTCTTTTTGGGCCTCGGCCTGACCCGGTTCCCGGGTTGGGGATTTCTGGCCGGCCTGGCGGGGGCGGGGGTCTTCCTGGGGACCCTGATTTTGGCCTGGGCAACTTTGAAATTCGCCCCCGAAGGGCCCCGGGGCCTCCGGCGGGTTATCGGGCAGGTCCGGCGGGGCCTTATGGGGCTGGGCCGGCCCGAGGTTCTGGGGGCCTCGGGGCTACTTACCCTGGCCAGCTGGGTTGTCGAGGCGGGGGTATTTTTCTGCCTCGGCCGGGCCCTGGGCCTCGGCCTGGGCCCCTCAGAATACCTGGTGGCGGCCTCGTTGGGCAACCTGGCCTGGGCCGTTCCCCTGGCCCCCGGCGGGGCCGGAAGCTTCGACCTGGCGGTCCGGGCGGCGGCCGCCGCCCTGGGGGCCGGCCCCGAAGCCGCCGCCTTCGGCCTGCTGGTCCACCTGGTGCTCTGGCTTCCGGTGACGGTGGCGGGCATAATCTGGTTGGGATGGTACGCGGCGCGGGTCCTCCCGGAGACCGGCCCGTCCGGGCTGGCGGATAGGGGGAAAAATTAAATGCGGGTCGGAATCATCGGGGGCGGGGCGGCGGGGCTGGCCGCCGCCTGGGACCTGGTTAAGGCCGGCCACGGGGTTGTCGTCTTCGAGCGGGCCCCCTGGCTCGGGGGCCAGGTGAGCACCTTCACCGTCGGCGGCACCGAGGTCGAAAGGTTTTATCACCACCTTTTCCGGGGGGACGTCTATTTCATCGACCTTATCGGCGAGCTGGGCCTGGAAAAGGACCTCCTCTGGCTGCCGTCCACCGTCGGCTTCTTCTGGGAAGGCCAGGTTTACAACTTCGTAACCCCCCTAGACCTGCTCCGCTTTAAGCCCGTAAGCGTCGTCGAGCGCATCCGCCTGGGCCTTACCAGCCTCTATTTACGCTACGAGTCCAACTGGGCCAAGTTCGAAAAGCTAACCGCCCAGGACTGGCTTATAAAATGGGCCGGCCGGCGCAACTACGAGACCGTCTGGGGACCCCTCCTCCGGGGGAAGTTCGGCGACCTGGCCGAGGAGGTGGGGATGGCCTGGCTCTGGGGCAAAATTCACCTCCGCTTCGCCTCCCGGGACCGGGGCATGCAGAAGGAGCTTTTGGGCTACCTGCGGGGAAGCTTCGGCCGGGTTTACCGGGCCCTCGGGGATGCCATCGTCGCCCGGGGCGGCCGGGTCTTCGTCGGCGCCCAGGTCGAGCGGGTCCTTACCGCCGACGGGGAGGCCCGGGGGGTCCGCCTTGCCCACGGCCGGGCCGTCGAGTGGGGGGTCGGGGAGGTTGACATCCCCACCGAATGGGCCTTCGACGCCCTCCTAGCCACCGTCCCCGGCTGGGTCTTCCTTCGCCTTGTCCCCGAACTACCCACCCCCTACGCCGACCTTATCCGGGCCATCCGCTACCAGGCGGCCGTCTGCCTGGTGCTGGTCCTTAAAGAACGGCTGAGCCCGGTTTACTGGCTTAATATCGCCGACCGTTCGGTGCCCTTCGTCGGGGTCATCGAGCAGACGAACCTGCTCCCCGCCGAAGAATACGGGGGCAAGCATATCGTTTATATCTCCAACTACCTGGCCCGGGACCACCCCCTTTTAAGGCTTTCCGGGCCGGAGCTTTTCGGGGTCTACCTGCCCCACCTGCGCCGGATAAACCCCAGGTTCGACCCGGCCTGGGTGGAGGAGCTCCACCACCACCGGGAAGACGCCGCCCAGCCGGTCATTACGGCCAACTACCGGGGGCGGATTCCGCCCCTGAGAACCCCCATCCGCCGCCTCTACCTGGCAAATACCACCCAGATCTACCCCGAAGACCGGGGCCAGAACTACAGCGTCCGGCTCGGCTACCAGGCCAGCCGACTGATTCAGCAGGACCTTGGCTGAATGGGGCCTCGACCGCCTGCGCCGCTTTCTCGCTGGCCACGGCCTGGGGCCGACCGACGACCTGCTTGCGGCTTTCGAAGCGTACCGCCGGCTTCTTCTTGACTGGAACCGCCGGGTGAACCTGACGGCCGTCACCGACCCGGCCGGGGTGGAAACCCGCCACTTCATCGATTCCCTCCTCTGCCTTGAGATTCCGGGCTTTAAAGAGATGCTCCGGGCCGGGACGACCCTGGCCGACGTGGGCACGGGCGCCGGCTTCCCCGGGGTGCCCATTCGCCTGGTCTTCCCCGGAATCGGGTTGTGGCTCATCGAGTCGAGCCTTAAGCGGGTCAGGTTTTTAAACGAGCTGGTGGGCCGGCTCGGTCTGGATGGGGTAAAGATAATCCCGAGGCGGGCCGAGGACGTGGGCCGGGACCGGGCCTACCGGGAGGGGGCGACCCTGGTGGTGGCCCGGGCCCTGGCCCGCCTTCCCACCCTGGTGGAAATCACCCTGCCCCTGGTGGCCCCGGGCGGCCGGGCCGTCTACTGGAAAGGCCCCCCGGACCTGGCCGACCTTCCCCCAACTCTCCCCTTCATCCGGCGGCTGGGGGCCGAGCCGGCCGGCACCTTCGGCCCCTTCGGCCGGGAGTACGGCCTGGAACGGGTCTTTATCGTCCTGGAGAAAACGGCCCCGACCCCGGAAGCCTTTCCCCGCCGGCCGGGAATCCCTTTTAAGAGACCGGCCGTCCGTTTGAAGGAATCCGCACCGCCCTGATATATTGGGGTCGGCCATGGGACGCCGAACCGCCCGGGTGCTTTGCCTCCTCGGCCTGGTGGTAGGTCTGGGCCTCAGCTGGTGGTTTCCGAACCCAATTTTAAACCCGGTTCCCCCCATCCAGGCCCAGGCCCGGCCCCTGCCCTTTACCGACCTGAACCCCCTGGGCGCAAACTTTTTCCTGGACCGGGAGGTGGAGACTTGGAAGAAGCGGGAGACCCTCCGGATGGCCCGGGCGGCCGGACTGGGCTGGGTGAAGCAGATGTTCCCCTGGGACCAGATCGAGCCCCAAAAGGGCCTCTTCTGGGACGACCGCATCCGGCGGAGCACCTGGGACAAGTTCGACGAAATCGTCGACCTGGTGGAGCAGTACGGCCTGCGCCTCATCGTCAGGCTCGACCAGCCCCCGGAATGGGCCCGGAGTCGGGGTGAGGGTGCCCGCTACCCGGTCCGGGACCTTAACGAGTTCGGCGACTACGTCGCCCGGGTCGTCGCCCGCTACCGGGGCCGGGTCCAGTATTACCAGGTCTGGAACGAGCCGAACCTGGCCCGGGAATGGGGCGGCCGTCCCCCGGACCCCGCGGCCTACACCGAGCTCTTAAAGGTCGCCTACCAGCGGGCCAAGGCCGTGGACTCCAACGTGGTTATCTTAAGCGCCCCCTTAGCCCAGACCCTGGAGCGGTCGCCCCAGGCCATCAACGAGCTGGAATTCCTCCAGGGGATGTACGCCGCCGGGGCGGCCCCCTATTTCGATATCCTGATGGCCAACGCCTACGGCTTTGACCGCCCCCCGGAAGACCCCCCCGACCCCCGGGTCCTGAATTTCCAGCGGCTTAAACTTTTGCGGGAAGTTATGGTCCGCAATGGCGACGGGGCCAAGCCCATCTGGCTTAACGAGTTCGGCTGGAACGCCGCCCCGCCGACCTTCCCGCCCTTCCGGCTCTACTGGGGCCGGGTGACCGAGGAGGAGCAGGCGGCCTATACCGTGCGGGCAGTCCGCCTGGCCCGCCAGTGGGATTGGCTCGGGGTGATCAACCTCTGGTACTTCCGGCAGGTGGGGGATATCTCCCCCCTCGACAACGCCGAGTATTATTTCCGGGTCGTTGACCCCGATTTCACC
>DAOUCL010000013.1:0-6247 GCA_034432015.1 Dehalococcoidia bacterium | reverse complement strand
GGGCGGTGGCCGGTGCCGGCCAGCACAAGCTTAAGTCCCTTTCGGATATGCTCCGGGGCAAGCAGGGCCGGTTCCGGCAGAACCTGCTGGGCAAGCGGGTGGACTACTCGGGCCGCTCGGTCATCGTGGTCGGGCCGGAGCTTAAGCTCCACCAGTGCGGCCTGCCGAAGCGGATGGCCCTCGAGCTCTTTAAGCCGTTCGTAATGCACAAGCTGGTGGAGCACGGCTACGCCCACAACATCAAGAGCGCCAAGCGGATCGTGGAGCGGGTTAAGCCGGAGGTCTGGGACGTCCTCGAAGAGGTGATCAAGACCAGGCCGGTCTTGCTCAACCGGGCCCCGACCCTCCACCGGCTGGGGATTCAGGCCTTCGAGCCCATCCTGGTGGAGGGCAGTGCCATCAAGATCCACCCCCTGGTCTGCACGGCCTTCAACGCCGACTTCGACGGCGACCAGATGGCCGTCCACGTTCCCCTCTCGAAGAAGGCGGTCGAGGAGGCCCGGGAGATCATGCTCTCGGCCAAGAACCTGCTTTCGCCCAGCTCCGGCGAGCCCATCGCCGCCCCGACCCTGGATATGGTCCTCGGCTGCTACTACCTGACCCTGGCCAAGCCGGAGGGGAAAGGGGCCGGCCGCTACTTCTCCGATTTTGACGAGGCGAAGTTGGCCTACTCCCTAGGCGAGGTTGACCTCCACGCCGAGGTCTACGTCCGGGAGGGCCCCGGCAAGCCCCTCTTTAAGACGACGGTGGGCCGCATCATCTTCAACGAGGTGCTGCCGCCGGAGCTGCGGTTCCGCAACGAGGAGATGGACAAGAAGGCCCTCAAGCAGCTGGTGGCCGACTGCTACCGGCTGCTGGGGAACGACCGGACGGCCCAGATGCTGGACGAGCTTAAGACCCTCGGGTTCCGGCTGGCCACCCAGGCGGGCATCAGCATCGCCGTGGCCGACATCCGGATCCCGAAGGAAAAGGCGGAGATCATCCGGCGGGCTGAGGAGAATATCCAGAAGCTGGAAGCCCTTTACCGCCGGGGTCTGATTACCGACCAGGAGCGGTACGAGGAGTCCATCCGGATCTGGGAGGAGGCGACCGAGGAGATCACTAAGAAGATCGAGGAGCAGATGGATAAATGGACCTCGGTCTACATGATGGCCACCTCGGGGGCCAAGGGTAACATCGCCCAGATCCGGCAGATGGGCGGGATGCGGGGGCTGATGAGCGACCCGACGGGCCGGATCATCGACCTGCCCATCATCTCCAACTTCCGGGAGGGCCTGAGCGTCCTGGAGTATTTCATCTCCACCCACGGCGCCCGCAAGGGCCTGGCCGATACCGCCCTGCGGACGGCCGACTCGGGCTACCTTACCCGCCGGCTGGTGGACGTGGCCCAGGACATCATCGTCCGGGAGGAGGACTGCGGCACTAACCTGGGCATCTGGATAACCCAGACGCCCGAGGATGAGATGCTGGTGCCCTTCGGCGAGCGGATCCTGGGCCGCTACGCCGCCCTGCCCATCCAGCACCCCGAGACGGGGGAGGTGCTGGTGGACGCCAATCAGGAGGTCGACGAGGAGGCCGTCGAGAAGATCACCCGGGCGGGCATAACCCAGGTCTACGTTCGGTCGCCCCTTACTTGCCAGGCCCGCTACGGCCTGTGCCGCTACTGCTACGGCCGGGACCTGGCCCGGCGCAAGCTGGTGGAGTTGGGGGAGGCGGTGGGCATCATCGCCGCCCAGTCCATCGGGGAGCGGGGGACGCAACTGACGATGCGGACCTTCCACACCGGGGGCATCGCCCAGCAGGACATCACCACCGGCCTGCCCCGGGTTGAGGAGCTGTTCGAGGCCCGTACCCCCAAGAACCCGGCGGTGGTAGCCGAGATCGACGGGGTGGTCGACATCATCGAGGAGCCGGGCGGGGTTCGCAAGCTGAAGGTCATCAGCTCAGAGGTTTACCCCTACGAGCTGACGGTCCCGCCCGATTTCGAGCTGGCCGTGGCCGACGGCGACTACGTGCCCGTCAACGCCGTGGTGGCCCGGCGTCGGGACGTAAGCGAGGAGATGCTGCCGGCCCTGCCGGATGCCGTCCTTTACGCCCCGGTGGACGGGACCGTCCGGGTCCTGGACGGGATGGTGGTGATTTACCACGAGGAGCGGGACGAGCGGGAGTACGAGGTCCCGGCCCAGCAGATGGTCCGGGTCGAGCCCGGCCAGCGGGTTAAGGCCGGGGACCAGCTCACCGACGGGGTGGTCCGGCCCCAGGATATCCTGCGGATCCAGGGCCGGGAGGCCGTCCAGCTCTACCTGGTGCGGGAGATCCAGAAGGTTTACCGGCAGCAGGGGGTAAACATCAACGACAAGCACATCGAGGTGATCGTCCGGCAGATGCTGCGCAAGGTTCAGGTGGAGTCGCCGGGGGATACCGACCTGCTGCCCGGGGAGCTGGTGGATAGGTTTGCCTACGAGGAGATAAACGCCCGGGTTCTGGCCGAAGGGGGCGAGCCGGCCACGGCTAAGACGGTGCTACTGGGGATAACCAAGGCGTCCCTGACGACGGACTCGTGGCTTGCGGCGGCCTCCTTCCAGGAGACGACCCGGGTGCTGACGGAGGCGGCGGTGAAGGGGGCGGTCGACCGGCTCATCGGCCTCAAGGAGAACGTGATCATCGGGCGGCTCATCCCGGCCGGGACCGGGTTCCGGGCCAGGCAGCTGGCCCGGCTGCGGCAGGCCGAGGAGCGGCTGGCCCTCGGGGAGGCCTTTGGGGGCTTCGAGGGGGAGCCGCCCCTGCCCGGCCTTGACACCGCCTCCAGCTAAATGATAAATTTTCAGTTGGACGTTAGTTAGGCCCAACGACAGGTTCGGGTAGGTCGGAAAACCGGGGGCTGATAACGGTCCGCGCCGGCGGGCAGGTTCAGTACCGCCTGGTTTTTCGGCCTATCACTGTGGTTGGTAGCAAGGCGAAGAAGGAGGGGTTGTTCAGATTTGCCAACGGTAAATCAGCTAGTCCGAAAAGGGCGCACTAAGGTCCGGAGGAAGCCGAAGGCTCCGGCCTTGCGGTATTACTACAACTCCCTAAAGCGGGAGCTGATTCCGGGGCCGGGTTCGCCGCAGAAGCGGGGCGTTTGCATCCAGGTGCGAACCATGACCCCGAAGAAGCCCAACTCCGCGCTCCGGAAGATCGCCCGGGTCCGGCTGAGCAACGGCCTGGAGGTCACCGCCTACATCCCGGGCGAGGGGCACAACCTGCAGGAGCACTCGGTGGTGCTCGTGCGGGGCGGGCGGGTGAAAGACCTGCCTGGCGTCCGGTACCACATCATCCGGGGTGCCCTCGACTGCGCCGGGGTTAAGAACCGCCGTCAGGGCCGAAGCAAGTACGGGGCCAAGCGGCCGAAGTCTTAAGGCCGGGCCTCGGCTCTTCCCCCTTTCCCCGCCGGCCGGGCATACTCGGCCGGTAGGTGAGAACCCAAGCCTTAGACCCTTAGGTCCCGGGAAGGTGCGCCCGGGGCTTGTTATGTTGGGAGGTCCGATATGCCACGACGTGGTAAGGTCGAGCGGCGGCCCATTCCGCCCGACCCTAAATACGGCAACGTTTGGGTCCAGAAGTTTATAAACAAAGTCATGCGCGAAGGCAAAAAGACGGTCGCCGAAAGGATCGTCTACGGCGCCTTCGACATCATTCAGCGCCAGACGGGCCGCAACCCCGTGGAGGTCTTCGAGCAGGCCGTCCGAAACGCCATGCCCGTCCTCGAGGTGCGGCCCCGGCGGGTTGGGGGCGCCACTTACCAGGTGCCCATCGAGGTCCGACCCGAGCGCCGGGTGAGCCTGGCCATGCGCTGGCTCATCGAATCGGCCCGCAACCGACCGGGCAAGACGATGATTGAGAAGCTGGCGGCCGAGCTTATGGATGCGGCCCGGGGAGTCGGGGCCACCATTAAGCGCCGGGACGACCTTCACAAGATGGCCGAGGCGAACCGGGCCTTCGCCCATTACCGGTGGTAAGCTATGCCAAGACCTGTGCCTATTGAGAAGGTTCGAAATATCGGGATTATTGCCCACATCGACGCCGGGAAGACGACGACCACCGAGCGGATCCTTTTCTACACCGGCCGAACCTACAAGCTCGGCAGCGTCGATGAGGGCACGGCGGTCATGGACTGGATGGAGCAGGAGCGGGAGCGGGGCATTACTATCACCGCCGCCGCCACCACCTGCTTCTGGCGTGACCACCAGATAAACATCATCGATACGCCCGGGCACGTGGACTTCACCGTCGAGGTGGAGCGGAGCCTGCGTGTCCTCGACGGGGGCGTTGTCGTCCTCGACGCCGTGGCCGGGGTTCAGCCCCAGTCGGAGACGGTCTGGCGGCAGGCCGACAAGTACCGGGTACCCCGAATCTGCTTTGTGAACAAGATGGACCGGGTCGGGGCCAACTTCTGGCGGACCGTCCAGATGGTCCGAGACCGGCTCAAGGCCCGGGCCGTCCCCATCCAGGTGCCCCTCGGGGTTGAGGCCGACTTTACGGGCGTTATCGACCTTATCGAAGAGAAGGCCATCGTCTACACCGACGAGCTGGGCACCGCCCCCCAGGTCACGGAGGTCCCCCCGGAGTATGCCGAGGAGGTGGCCCGTCGCCGGGAGGAGATGCTCGAGGCCGTTGTTGAGACGGACGAAACCCTCCTCACTAAATACCTGGAGGGGGAGCCGATAACCCCGGCCGAAATCAAGGCCGCCCTGCGGCGGGCGACCATTAAGGGCCAGCTGGTGCCGGTACTAGCCGGTAGCGCCCTTAAGAACAAAGGGGTTCAGCCCCTGCTGGACGCCGTTGTCGACTACCTGCCTTCGCCGGCCGATATGCCCCCGGTCCAGGGTACCGACCCCAATACCGGCGAGGTAATTTTCCGCCGGCCCAGCGACGACGAACCGGTGGCCGCCTTGGCCTTCAAGGTGATGGTCGATGAGTACGTGGGCCGGCTGGTGTATATTCGGGTCTATTCGGGCGTCCTAACCTCGGGCCAGCAGGTGCTTAACGTCACCAAGGGTGTTCGGGAGCGGATCGGCCGGCTCCTCCAGATGCACGCCAACTACCGGGAGGAGATAAGCGAGGTTTACGCCGGGGGGATCGCCGCGGCCGTGGGCCTGCGGGCGACGTCCACCGGCGACACCCTGGCCGACCCCGCCGCCCCTATCCTGCTGGAACCGCCAAAGTTTCCGGAGCCGGTAATTTCGGTGGCCATCGAGCCGAAGACCAAGGCCGACCAGGACCGGCTTTCCCTGGCCTTGGCCCGGCTGGCCGAGGAGGACCCGACCTTCCGGGTGCGGGTGGACCCCGAAACCGGCCAGACCCTCATCTGGGGCATGGGGGAGCTTCACCTGGAGGTGCTGGTGGACCGGATGATGCGGGAGTACAAGGTGGCGGCCAAGGTCGGCCGACCCCAGGTGGCCTACCGGGAGACAATAACCGTCCCGGCCGAGGCCGAGGGCCGCTTCATCCGGCAGACGGGCGGCCGGGGTCAGTACGGCCACGTCTGGCTGCGGCTGGAGCCCCTGCCCCGGGGGTCGGGCTTCGAGTTTGTCAACAAGATCGTCGGCGGGGTGATCCCCAAGGAGTTCATCCCGGCGGTGGAGGCCGGGGTCCGGGAGGCCATGGAAACCGGGGTTCTGGCCGGCTACCCGATGGTGGACATCCGGGTCATCCTCTTCGACGGAAGCTACCACGAGGTGGACTCTACCGAGTTCGCCTTTAAGATGGCGGCCCAGATCGCCTTTAAGAACGCCGCCCAGCGGGCCAAACCGGTCCTGCTGGAGCCCATCATGCGGGTAGAGGTCACCATCCCCGAGGAGTTCCTGGGGGATGTGGTGGGCAACCTCACGGCCCGACGGGGCCACATCCTGGGAATCGAGGCCCGGGACGGCACCCAGGTTATCCGGGCGCTGGTCCCCCTGGCCGAAATGTTCGGCTACGCCACCGACCTGCGGTCCCTGACCCAGGGCCGGGGCAGCTTCGTGATGGAGTTCGACCACTACGAAGAGGTGCCGGAGCATATCGCCGAACAGATCATTGCCAAAGTCAAAGTCTGAGCAGGAGGATAAAGAGATGTCTAAGCCGAAGTTTGAGCGGAAGAAGCCGCATGTGAATGTGGGGACCATCGGGCACATTGACCATGGGAAGACGACGCTTACGTCGGCGATAACGAAGGTGTTATCGCTTAAGGGTCTTGCGCAGTATACGCCCTTTGAGCAGATCGACA
>DAOUCL010000012.1:0-13047 GCA_034432015.1 Dehalococcoidia bacterium | reverse complement strand
CATCGACCAGGTGGTCAACGCCGACCTGGCTCGGGGCCTCAAAATCAACGCCATCCTGATGGGAACCCCAACCTGGGCGGCAATATCAACCGCAACCGGAGTCCAGCAGGTTCCGGGCGGCCGCTACGGCGTCTTCGCCCTGGGCGGGGCCGAAACCACCCCGCCCAAAAATTTAAACCTGCCCGTCTTTACCGACGGCACCGATATCCCGGGTCCGGGCAAGGCGATAAACCCCGAAAACTACTGGGCAAGGTTTGTCTACAACACCGTAAAGCGTTACGCTCCCCGAATTCAGACCTGGGAGGTGTGGAACGAGCCGGACCTGGGGCCGCCCGCCACCTTCCGGTTCTGGTCCGGAAGCCGGGCCGATTACGCCCGGTTGCTTAAGGTTGCTTACCTGGCGGCCAAAGCTGCTGACCCCGGGGCCCGGGTCCTTTTCGGCGCCCTGGCCTTCTGGACCGACCAGACCTTTTTCCCCGACGTGCTCCGAATCATCTGGGCCGACCCCCAGGCGCCGGCCAACAACCACTTCTTCGACGCCCTGCCGGTCCACCCCTACATCTCCCCCTACGCCCTGACCTTCCTGGTGGACACGGTGCGAAACTACCTGGCCAGCTTCCAGATTCCTCAGAAGCCCATCTGGGTAAACGAAACCAACATCCCTGTCTGCGGCGACGATAAGGTGGGCCCCTACCTGCCCTGCCCCCAGAAGTGGCGGGGAAGCCCTTCGGAGCAGGCGTCCTTTGCCCTGGCCGTCGGGGCCCTGGGGGCGGCCTACGACCTCGAAAGGCTCTTAATCTTTCAGTTTTACGACGACTACGTCGGCTACCAGGAGTGGTACGGGGTGGTCAGAAACGACGCCTCCCCCCGGCCGGCCTACGCCGCCTACCGGACGGCCACCCGGTATTTTTCGAATTACGTGACGGCCCGGCGGCGGGAGGAGGGGCCGGCCGACCGGGTCACCCTGGGGGGCGTCCGGCTGGGGGATAGTTTATACCGGGTTAGCGTGGTCTGGAACCGCTCGGCCGGGCCGATAAGCTACTGGCTTGAAGCCGCCCCGGCCGCCCAGGCAGTATCCATCCTGGACAAATACGGTCAGCCGGCCCCGGTGCTTCAGTCGCTGGCCGGCGGCTACCGCATCGGCCTGCCCCCCGTGACTAACCCGGACCTAGGCATGGGCGAGCCCTACATCGTGCTGGAGCGGGTGCCGCCCGACACCACCCCGCCGGTGGCGGCCGTAAGCCCGTGGGCCGGGCCGGTCCCCGAGCGGTTCACCGTCCGCTGGACCGGTTCGGACAGCGGGTGGGGGGTGATGGGCTTTGACGTGCAGGTCCGGGAAAGGGGAAGCCCCAACTGGGGCTGGTGGCTGGTGGATACCGGGGCAACGGCGGCGGAATTCCAGGGGCAGTGGGGCCATACGTACGAGTTTCGGGTCCGGGCCCGGGACTGGGCCGGCCTTACGGGGGAGTGGAGCCCGGCGGTGGCGGTCCAGGTGGGCTGTCCGACGGCGGCCGCAACCTCCGCCCAGTGGGCGCCCTTAAATGGGGGCTTTCGGACCTTCTTCCCGGTAATCCGCAACGCCTCCCCCGGGTGTTGACCGCCGCTTTAACGAATGCACCCTGCGTCGAGCGGGCCGGCGGACCTGACTTCACCCGGCCCGAAGATGACTTTGCCGTTGAGGTCAAGGCGAATGCCCGCGGCGACGGTGACAACCCCCGTGGCCAGGACAGGGCCCCAAGCGGGTCAAAAGTATCGTCCCCCGGCGGGATTGAGAATCTGGCCGCAGGCCGTAACCGGGATGGCCCGGCCGGCGGCGGCCGGCCACGGCAGAAGCAGGCCGGTTTTTCGGCCCGGTCTTAGCCGACGGCGACCGCCGGCCGCAGGTGCTCGGCCAGGACCCGCTTAAGAAATGCCCGGGCCGAGCGGACCGATACGGCTGCCCCGGTCTCGGCCCCCGTCATTAGGGTGTTTATGCCGACCACCCGGCCGGCGGCATCTACCAGGGGGCCGCCCGAGTTCCCTGGCCGGAGCCGGAGGTTAACCAGCACCCATTCTCGGCCGGCCTCATCGGTCGTTACCCCGGCCACCACCCCAAAGCTTGCGGCCGCCTCAACCCCCCAGGGGTGGCCCAGGGCCAGCACGAGGCTTCCCGGTGCCGGCTCCGAAGGGGCCAGTCCCAGGGCCGGCAGGCCGGCGGCGTCCACCAGGAGGGCTGCCAGGTCGCCGGCGCGGTCCCGGCCCAGAACTTTAGCCGCAAACTCCCGCCCGTCGGCCAGCCGCACCCAGATGGGCTCGGCCCGGACGACGTGGGCGTTGGTGAGAATAAGGCCGTGGGGATGGACGATGATCCCCGAGCCCACCCCGAAGATTCCCCTAACCCCGACCCGGACCAGGCTGGCCCGGGCAGTGGCGGCCAGGTTTGCAAGTTCGGCGTTAAGCTGGGCTAAAAGCTTTGTCATCCCTGCCTCCGGTTAAGGCCTTTCGGCCGGTATAACGGTGATTTCGGCCGGCTGCCCGCCCCGGAGCACCCGCAGGGTGAGGGGCCGGCCGATGCGGTCGGCGGTAAGCTGGGCCAGCAGCTCGTCGGGCAGGCTTACTGGCTGGTCTCCGACGGCGATGATGACGTCGCCCACGGTGAGGCCGGCCCGGTCGGCCGGACTGCCCGTCTCCACCGAGACGACGATAAGGCCCATCGCCCGCCCAATCCGCTCCCGAACGGCGTCGGGCAGGCGCACCGGTTGGGAGGCGATCCCCAGGTAGGCCCGGCGGACCCGGCCGTGGGCCAGCAGGGTATCCACCACCCGGCGGAGGGTGTTGCCGGGCACGGCCACGCTCACGCCCCGGGCCAGGGCTGAGGTGTTGAGGCCGACGACGGCGCCGTCGGCGGCCACCAGGGCCCCGCCCGAGAAGCCCGGGTACATGGCCACGTCGGTCTGCAGGTAGTTGTCGAGCTGACCGCCGGGCAGGGTTCGCCAGGGCCCGCCGACGGCGCTGACGACCCCCAGGGTTGCCTGAAGCTCCCGGCCGGGCCGGGCCACGGCCACGACGATGTGGCCCACCCTCAGGTTTTCGACGCCCCCGATCTGGGCCGGCTTAAGGCCCGACGCCTCGGCTCGGAGAACGGCCAGGTCGGTGGAGGGGTCCCGCCCGGCCAGCCTGGCCCCCACCGTCCGCCCGTCGGGCAGGCCGACCTCAATCGGGTCTTCCCGCTCGACCACGTGGTCGGCGGTGACGATAACCCCGTCGGCGGACCAGACGATGCCGCTGGCCCCGAAATGGGGCCGGGCGCTCACCCGCACAACGCTTTCCCCGGCGGTCTGAACCAGGGCCGCCAGCTCCTCGGAGAGGGCTTTGATTCGGTCAAACACGGCTTAAAACCTCCTGGGCTTTCTACAAAGAGCTTAAGGCTGGGGCGGGGCCCGGGGCATCAGTAATTCGGGGAGGTGGCGGCCCGGAAAAAAGGCTAGATGGCAATAAGGCCCAGGCGGGCGGCGGCGACCACCGCCTCCGTCCGGCTCCGGGCCCCGAGCTTGGACATGACCGTGTTGACGTGGAACTTGACGGTGTGCTCGCTGATGCCGAGCCGACGGGCGATCTCCTTGTTGGAGAGGCCGTCGGCGACGAGGCTTAGTACCTTCAGCTCCCGGGGGGTCAGGGCCTCGGGGGGTTCCCCGGGACCGGCAGGCCGAAGGATGCCGGCGGCCGGTAAAAGCTCCGGGTCCAGGACGATAAGTCCGCCGGCCGCGGCCAGCAGGCCGAGGACGAGGGTGTCGGCGGGGGCCGTGCGCCCGAGGATTCCCCGGGCCCCGGCCCGCAGCCCGGCCGCGGCCAGCTCCGGCCGCCCCACCAGAACCACTACCGGCACCCCCAAGGCCGTCAACCCCCGCAGGGGGTCTAGGTCCGGTTCGGGGGCGGGGCCCAGGTCCCAGAGCACCACCTGGGCCCGGGGGACGAAAAGGGTCGCGTCCTCCGGGCCGGTCCGGCCGAGAACGGCCAATTCGGGCCGGTCCTCGAGCCGGGCGGCCAACCCATCCCGAACCAGGGGGTCGGCGGCCACGATGAGGACGTCAACGGGCAGGTTTAAAGGGCCGTCCACGGGTCGTCTAAATCCGTTATACTTCCCTGGGACCAGGGATGAAAACCGCTACCGGACCGAAGCTCAAGCTCTGGCTTCTGGCCCTCTACACCGTGCCCGATGTCGCCTCCCTACGGGAGGCCGACTTCGTGGCCCGGTGGCTGATCATGGGCCGGGCGGCCGTACTGGTGATGACGGCCGTTTCGGCGGTCCTGGGGGGCCTTTTCGCCCAGCTTTCGGGGGTCTTTGAACCCGTCCGGTTCCTGGTGGCTACCTGCGGCCTGCTCCTGGCCCACTTTGCCAGCAACCTGGCCAACGACTATTTTGACTTTATTCGGGGCAAGGATACTCCCGAGTCGCCCCGGGTCCGGTACGGGCCCCACCCCTTGGCCCACCGCGGGGCCTCCCCCACCGGCCTACTTCTGGCTACCGCCTTCAGCCTGGCCGGGGCCGCCCTGGCCGGGCTTTATTTAACCTTGGCGGCCGGGCCGGGGGTGCTGGCCTTCGCCCTGCTGGGCCTGCTTATTCTGCTGGGCTACACGGGCGGACCCCTGCCCTTAAAATACGTGGGCCTGGGGGAGCTGGCCGTCCTGGTGGTGTGGGGTCCCCTCATGGTCGGGGGCACCTATTACAGCCAGGCAGGTTTCGTCCCGGCCTGGGTCTTTTTCGGCTCCCTCCCCTACGCCCTGGGGGTCACCACCGTCCTGCTGGGCAAGCACCTTGATAAGGTTGATTTCGACCGGGGTCGGCAGGTCCGAACCCTGCCGGTAATCCTGGGGGAGGCCGGGGCCCGGCGGCTAACCCAGGGGCTCATCGTCTTAATGTACGTTACGGCCGTGGGGGTGGCCCTCTGGCAGGGCGTTCCGGGGATGCTGGCCGTTTTGCTTAACCTGGGCGGGGCTTTTAAGACGACTTTAAAGTTTCTCGACCAGCCGAGGCCGCCCGACCGGCCCCTCTGGTACGTGGGGGGCACTTTTCTACACAACCGCCGCTTTGGCCTCCTGCTCGTCGGCGGCCTGCTGGCCGAGGCCCTGGTCCGGCTGATTCTGGGCCGTTAGCCGACCCGGTAGGCCGCCAGGCGATTGGCCAGGTGGTGGGGGACCCGCCCCACCAGCACGGTCCCTTTCGGGGTGTAGCGCTCGGCCCGGATATTCCCCTGCCGCCGAACCAGCTCCACCACCCCGGCCGCCTCGTAAGGAATCTCCAGCTCGACGTCGACCATGGGCTGGGTCAGGGCCTCCTGGATGCGGCCGCGCAGTTCGTCCAGGCCCCACCCGGTAGTGGCCGACGTAAGCACAACCCCGGCCGGGTCGAGGCCGAGCCGGCGGGCAAGCTCGCCCAGCCGTTCGGGGCCGCCCGGACCCGGCAGCCGGTCCACCTTGTTGAGGACCGTAAGGACCGGCTTATCGTCCAGGCGGAGGTCGGCCAGGGTCTCCAGCACCACCTCCACCTGCCGGTCGGCGTTGGGGTGGGAGACGTCCACCACGTGCAGAAGCAGGTCGGCTTCCTCCAGCTCTTCCAGGGTTGCCCGGAAGGCGGCCACCACCGTTGGGGGCAGCTTCTGGATGAAACCGACGGTATCCGTAAGGAGCACCTCCTGCCGCCCGGGCAGGACTAGCCGGCGGGTGGTGGGGTCCAGGGTGGCAAAGAGCTTATCCTCGGCCAGAACCCCGGCCCCGGTCAGGGCATTAAGGATGGTGGATTTGCCGGCGTTGGTATAGCCCACTAAAGCTACCACCTGGGTGCCGCTGCGCTTGCGCCGGCGCCGGTAAAGGGCCCGGTGCTGGCGGACGGCCTCCAGCTCCCGGCGCAGTCGGGCGATCCGGTCCCGGATGAGGCGGCGGTCCGTCTCCAGCTGGCTCTCGCCCGGGCCCCGGGTGCCGATGCCGCCACCCAGCCGCTCCAGATGGGACCACTGGCCGGCCAGGCGGGGCAGCAGGTACTCGTGCTGGGCCAGCTCCACCTGAAGCTGCCCCTCCCGGGTCCGGGCCCGCCGGGCGAAGATGTCCAGGATGAGTACCGTCCGGTCGATTACCTTGGCCTGAATGGCGTTTTCCAGGTTTCGCTGCTGGCTGGGGCTGAGCTCGTCGTCGAAGATGACCAGGTTGGCCCCAAGGGCCCGCCGCAGGTCGGCAACCTCCTGGGCCTTTCCCCGGCCGATGTAAAAGGCGGGGTTTGGTGCCTCCAGCCGCTGCCGGACGACCCCCACCACCTCCGCCCCGGCGGTCCGGGCAAGCTGGGCCAGCTCCGCCAGCGACTCATCCAGGGGCCAGCCGTTCTGCCGGCCGGTGAGCTCGACGCCGACTAAAATCGCCTTTTCGACCGCGGTCATCTCAAGCCATTTTTTTCCAGGCGACCAGCCGCCGCAGGGCCTCTTCGAGGCGGTCGTCCGGTGTCGTCAGGGATATTCGGAAATAGCCTTCGCCGTTCGGCCCGAAGCCGACGCCGGGGGTGACCACGACCGCGGTGGCCTCCAGGAGCCGAAGGGCAAACTCCACGGAGGGCTGGCCGTCGGGGGTGCGGACCCAGAGGTAAAAACTGGCCTTCGGCGGCCGGACCTGAAAGCCGGCCGCCCGGAGGGCTTCGACGGCCAGGTCCCGCCGGCGCCGGTAGACCCGGTTATTGGCCTCCACCCACTCGTCGGGGCCCCGCAGGGCGGTTACGGCCGCCCACTGGATCGCCTGGGGAATTCCCGAATCAAAGTTGGCCTTCACCTGGGTGAGGGCCCGGATGACCTCCGGGTTGCCGACGGCCATCCCAACCCGCCACCCGGTCATATTATACGTCTTCGAAAGGCTGTGAAACTCCACCCCCACCTCCCGGGCGCCCGCCGCCTGCAGGAAGGAGCCGGGCCGGTAGCCGTCGAAGGCGACCTCGGTGTAGGCGGCATCGTGGCAGACGACGATGTCGAACTGGCGGGCAAACTCGACGGCCTCCCGGAAAAAGTCCCCGTCGGCGGTGGCCCCGGTGGGGTTGTTAGGGTAGTTGAGCCAGAGGAGCTTCGCCCGCCGGGCCACCTCCGTCGGAACCGCCCCCAGGTCCGGCAGAAAGCCCCGTTTCTCTTTAAGGGGTAGGTAGAAAACCTCCCCACCGGCAAAGACGGCCCCCGAGGTGTAAACCGGATATCCTGGGTCGGGCACCAGGACGACGTCCCCCGGGTCGATAACGGCCAGGGGAATGTGGGCGATCCCTTCTTTGGAGCCGATGAGGGGCACCACCTCCGAGTTGGGGTCCAGGGTTACCCCGAAGCGGCGCCGGTACCAGTCGGCGATGGCGGCCCGGAGCTCGGGCAGGCCCTCGGTTTCCGGGTAGCGGTGGTTGACGGGGTCCCGGGCGGCCCGGATGAGGGCCTCGACGACCGGCTCCGGGGTGGGCAGGTCGGGGTCGCCGATGCCCAGGCTGACCACGTCCCGGCCTTCGGCCCGCAGCCGGCCCACCGTCCGGCTGATCTCGGCAAAAAGGTAGGGCGGAAGTAACCCCAAACGGCGGGAGGTTTTCATCTTTGGGGCCTCCTGGCGGGGGTTCAATCCTCGAACCACTCGCCAACGAAAACTTCGGCGGCCGGGCCGGTCATCAGCACCTCGCCCCGGCCGTCCCACTCGATTTCCAGGCTTCCGCCGGGCAGCTCAACCCGAACCCGGTCGGGGGCAAGGCCCTTCAGGCGGGCGGCCACGGCCACGGCGCAGGCCCCGGTGCCGCAGGCCAGGGTGGGCCCGACCCCCCGCTCCCAGACCCGGACCCGGTAATGGTCGGGGGCGAGCCGGTTCACCGCCTCGAAGTTGGTCCGCCGGGGGAAGAGGGGGTGGTGCTCCACCTTCGGCCCGACCTCTTCTAAGGGGAAGGCTTCCACCGGTTCGTCCAGGAAGGCGACGGCGTGGGGATTGCCCATGGAGACGAAGGTGAGGGCCAGCCGGTGGCCGTCCGCCGTAAGGGGGTAGTCGATGATGGGCCCGGGGCCCGGCAGGTCCACCGGGATTTCGGCCGGGTTAAGGCGGGGCCGGCCCATGGCGACCCGGACGGCCTCCACCACCCCGCCCCGCCGGATCAGCCGCACCCGCTGGATTCCGGCCAGGGTCTCCACCTCCAGCTCGTCCTGGTCGGCCGGAATGTAGCTGTGGTCGGCCAGGTACTTGGCAAAACAGCGAATGCCGTTGCCGCACATCTCGGCCTCGGAGCCGTCGGCGTTGATAATGCGCATCTTAAAGGGGACCTTTTGCCCCGTTTCCAGCAGCAAAAGGCCGTCGGCCCCGATGCCGAAGTGGCGGTCGCAGAGCCTGGGGGCCAGCCGGTGCCAGTCGAGCCGGCGGTTCCGGGCGTCGAACAGGATAAAGTCGTTACCCAGGCCGTGGACCTTATAAAACCGCACGGTTGCCTTCTCCTCCGGGTCTCGTCTTTAGAATACCACGGCCCCGGCCTTACCCTCTACCGGCCAGGTGCCTTTCCACCAGGGCCGCCGCCTTCTCGACCAGGTTGGGGTCGTCGGCCTCCAGCCAGGTTATCCGGGGGTCGTTAAGCCGAAACCAGGCGTACTGGTGGCGGGCATAGTTGCGGATTTCGCTTTTGGTGCGGGCGACGGCCTCTTCTAAGGAGATTTCCCCCTTTAGGTGTTTTATAAGCCAGCGGTAGCCGTGGCCGGTAAGGGCCGGAAGGTCCGGGGAATAGCCCTTTTCCAGGAGTCGGCGGACCTCGTCCAGCCACCCGGCGGCCACCATCTCCTCCACCCGGCGGTCGATGCGGCCGTAAAGCTTTGGACGGTCCAACGTAAGGCCGATAATGAGGGGGTCCCAGGGGGGCGGGTTTTTGCGCCCAAGCTCGGAAAACTTCCGGCCGGTTTTGGTTATAACCTCGAGGGCCCGGATTACCCGCCGCAGGTTCCGGGGGTCAATGCGGGCCGCGGCCTCGGGGTCTAAAGCCTTAAGCTCGGCGTAGAGGGCTTCGGGGCCCTCCTGCTCGGCCCGCTCCCGGAGGCGGCGGCGAAGCTCCGGGTCCGGGGGAACCGGGGGGACCTCGTAGCCTTCGAGGAGGGCCCAGACGTAGTGACCGGTGCCCCCCACCAGAATGGGAAGCCGGCCCCGGCGGGCGATATCTTCGACGGCCTGGCGGGCCAGGCGGGTATAAAGGGCGACGCTGAACTCCTCGTCGGGCCGGACGATGTCGAAGAGGTGGTGGGGGATTCGCCGCCGGACCTCGGCCGGCGGCTTGGCCGTCCCGATGTCCAGACAGCGGTAAACCTGGCGGCTGTCGGCGTTTACGATTTCGCCCCCGAACCGTTCGGCCAGGCCGACGGCCAGGTCGGACTTGCCGGTGGCCGTCGGCCCGACGATGACCACCGGCTTCGGCCGTCCGGCCATCAGTCGATGCGGGGGTCCAGCCGCCCGGCCGCCTTAAGGGCCCGGAAGATTTCGGCCGTCCGGCGGATGCCCTCGGCCAGGGGAGTATAAGGGACCTGCCCGCCCAGAAACTCCCGGAGCCCCCGGCCGTCCAGCTCGGGGGGGAGGGGCAGGGGCGGGCCCTCAAAGCCGATAAGGCCCCGGCTTTCGGGCAAGACCTTCCCGAGCTCGGCCAGAAATTCCGCTACCGAGACCACACTGCCCCGGATGTTAAAAACCGGGGCCCCGGCCGCCTCCCGCCGGGCGGCGGCGATGAGGACCCTGGCCACGTCTTCGGCGTACTGGAGGTCGAGCCGGCCGCCGAACCGGATTTTAAAGGGCACCCCCAACACGGCGGCCTTAATGGCCTTGGTCGGGTCCGAGGTAAGGCCCTGGTCCCGGCCGACCCCGTAGACGGCCCAGGGCCGTAGGCCCACCGACGGAACGCCGTAATCCTGCCAGTAAAGGCGGGCCGTGCCCTCATTGGCCTGCTTATAGACCCCGTAGAGGGTTTCGGGCCGCTGGGGGGCGTCGTCGGGGAGGGGACCGGCCTCCGGGTAGAAGTCCGGGGGGCCGAAGACGGCCACCGAGCTGGCGTAGACCAACGACCGGATCCCCAGCCGTCGGGCCGCCTCGAAAATATTCACCGTCCCCACCACGTTTACCAAGGCACCCCGAACCGGGTCTGCCCGGCAGAAGGGGATCTGGAGGGCGGCCAGGTGGATGACCCGGTTTACCCGGTGCTTCGCCAGGACCCGGAGCACCCCCTCAAAATCCGTAATGTCCAGCCTGACGAAAATTACGGTGGGCAGGGACTCGGGGGGTACCAGCTGGGCCAGCCGGTGGGGTTCCGGGTCGATGTCCGCCCCGACGACGGGGATGCCCGCCTCCCCCAGAAGCTTTACCACCCAGGAACCGATGCAGCCGGAACCGCCCGTAACCAAAAACCGCTCTTCGGTCATTTTTCTAACCAGGTGTCCACAAGCTCGTAACTGCCGGGCCCCGAGTGGGGCCGGTAGCCCCGCACGTAAGGTTGCCAGAGGCCGAAATGGTTTAAAGAAATTAAGCCGATGAAATACTGCTGTTCGGCCAGGTAAGCCTGGATTTCGTCGATGAGCTGTTTGCGGGCGGCCTTGTTTAAAATCCGCCGCTGGCGGCGGATAAACTCCGCCAGCAACGGGTCGGGGGCCGAACCCGACCCTTCGAACATCAAGGTGAGCTGTTCGTCCGGGTCCAGGAAGAAGCCGTAAGCCTCCAGGCTCAGCTCGGCGGACCCATCCCCGGCCGCCAGGCCCACCCCAACCCGACCCAGCTGCTCCCGCAGGGCCTCAAACCAGGCGGGGGGCGCCCGGAGCTTAAGGCCGAGGCCGGCCTGCGGGGAGTCGGCCTTAAGCTCCCCGGCCGGCTCCGGGTCGGGCTGATAGTACCGGGCGGCCGGTCCCAGGCGCTCGCCCGTCAGGGCCCACTCCACCAGGGCCGGGCTGAGGGGGCCGGCGGGCACCCCGTGCCCCCGTCCCAGCCAGGCCAGGAGGGCCTGGCGGTCGACGGCCAGAGCCAGGGCCTGCCGGGCCCGCCGGTCGGTGAGGGGCGGGAGGTCGGCCCGAACTTTAAGGTAAAAGGACTCGGCCCCCACAACCTCTTCGGCCTGGAGCCCGGGCCGGGCCTGCCGGACGGCCTCGAACCGGTCGGGGGAGGTGGGCACGCTCGGGGGGATGATGTCCAGGGCCCCGGCCCAGAAATATGCCAGCCGGGCGGTCTCGTCGGGGATGATGAGCCAGTGGACCTCGTCCACGTAGGGCCGGTTGGGCAGGAAATAATCGGGGTTTTTCTTGAAGATAAGGCTTATTCCCGGAAAGCCCTCGTGGAGGATGAAAGGGCCAGTGCCGACGGGGGCCGTCTTTAGGGCCGCCCGCTGACCCACCAGCTCCCGGGGCAGAATCCAGCCGTAAGGTCCGGCCAGGTAGTAAATAAAGGGGGCAGTCACCTCTTTGAGGATGACCTTAACGGTGTACTTGTCGGGAACCTCGACCCGGTCGATGCGGCCGAAGTAAAGGCGGTGACGGGGGTCGGGGCTGCCCGTGAGCCATTCCAGGGTGGCCCTCACGTCGTCGGCCACCAGCTCCCGGCCGTTGACCGGCGGCTTGGGGTGAAACCTTACCCCCTTGCGCAGGTGGAAGGCGTAGGTGACCTCGTCCGTCTGCTCCCAGCTCTCCACCAGGTCCGGCTCGGGGATGAGCTGGTTGGGGTGGACCTCCCGCCCGGTTCGGAAGCGCACCAGGCGGGAGTAAATCAGGCCCATAAGGGGCAGGGCGGCCGGGGCTCCCCCGTGGGGGTCCAGGCCGGCCGGGTCGGTGTGGTAGCCCACCTTGAGGATGCCCCCCGGCCGGGGGCTGAGGGCCGGCCCGGCCTCGGCGGGGGCGTCCCGGGCGGCCGGGACCCGACATCCCCCCAAGCACCCGGCCCCGAGCAGGAGGCCCAGCGCTTCCCGTCGGCTCAGCCTCGGGCCCACCTCAGCCTCCCCGCCCCGCCCGTCCGCCGGCGAGGGCGGCGGTTATCCGGACAACCTCGACGAAATCGGCGGCCCGCAGGCTTGCGCCCCCCACCAGGGCCCCGTCCACCTCCGGCTGGCCGACGAACTCCCCGATATTTTCGGGGGAAACGCTGCCGCCGTAAAGGATGCGGGTCCGGCCGGCGAAGTCGGGCCCGAATCTTCGGCCGAGGAGGGCTCGGATCTGCCCGGCCACCTCGTTGGCCTGGGCCCCGGTGGCCGGGCGGCCGGTGCCGATGGCCCAGACCGGCTCGTAGGCCACCACCAGCTCCCGGTCGGCCGGCCACTCCCTAAGGCCGGCCTCGACCTGGCGGGTGATAACCTCCAGGGTCCGGCCGGCCTCGTTCTCGGCCAGGTTTTCGCCGACGCAGAAGATGGGCACCAGGCCGGCCTGGGTGGCGGCCCGGAGCTTTCGGCCCACCGTCTCGTCGGTCTCCCCGAAATACTGGCGCCGTTCGCTGTGGCCGACGATGACGTAACGGCAGAAGGGCCGGAGCATGGGGGCCGAAACCTCCCCGGTGTAGGCCCCTTTGGGCTCCCAGTGCAGGTCCTGGGCCCCCAGGGCAATGGGCGTATCCATCAGGAGCTGGTAAATGGGATAAATGGACGTGAAGGGGGGGCAGAGGACCACGTCCACGTCCCGGGAAAGCTCCGTCAGCCGGTCGGCCATGGCCACCACCAGCCTAAGCCCCTCGGGAACGGTGGTGTGCATCTTCCAGTTGGCGGCGATAAGGGCCCGGCGCATCGGCTTTACGCCCCGAAGCGGGTGAGGCGGCCGGCGTGGGCCAGCATAAGGGGCATGAGGGCCGTGGCCGGGAGAAGGCCCAGCCCGCCCCGCCGGCATTCGGCCTCCCCGAATTTTTCGGCCCGGTCGGGCCGGCACCAGCGGGACCAGAGGACCACCGGCACCGGATGCCAGGAATGGGAGCGGTAGGCGGCCGGGGTCGAATGGTCCCCGGTCACGACCACCACGTCCGGCCGGAGCTCCAGGAGCCTGGGAAGCAGGCTATCGGCCTCCTCGATGGCCGCAACCTTGGCCTCAAAGTTTCCGTCCT
>DAOUCL010000011.1:0-3161 GCA_034432015.1 Dehalococcoidia bacterium | reverse complement strand
GGTCCGGTAAAAGTTCTCCCCGGCCCAGCAGGTAGCCGTCCCGGTGGCACCGAAGCTCCCGGAGCCGAAACCGCCCCTCCCCCCGGACCAGCAGTTTGAGCCGGCCGCCGGGCCCCCCTTGGGCCTCCACCACCCGGGCGACGGTTCCCACCCCGAAGGGCTCGGCCGGACCGCCCACCTCGAGGCCCCGGCGGATGAGGGCTATCCCGAAGCGGCCGTCGGCGGCGAGCACCCACCCCATCAGCCTTTTGTAACGGGGCTCGAAAACCTGCAGGGGAAGCAAAAGCCCCGGAAACAGGACCGTGTTTAGGGGAAAGATACCCAGCTCCATTTCAGGACGATTCGAGAGTATGATAACCGAAGGCGGGTTGTTCGGCCAACCGGGGCCGGGGCGGCATTTGCCCCCGGTCTTCCGGTTGGTTATACTCAAGTAAAACGGCTAGGGGCAAAAACTGAGCGGCCAGACGGCACTCCACCTGAGCGGCGAATCCGATGAGGCCCTCATCCTGCGGGCAAAGCAGGACCTGAGCGCCTTCGCCGAGCTTTACCGCCGCTACTTCGACCGCATCTACGCCTACGTTTACCGGCGGGTGGGCAACGCCGCCGAGGCCGAGGACCTCACCTCGAGGGTCTTTTTCCAGGCCCTCGGGGCCCTCGCCCGCTACACCGACCGGGGGACCGAGGTCTCCACCTGGCTCTACCGGATCGCCCACAACCTGGTGGCCAACTGGCACCGGGACCTGGCCCGCCGGAACCGCTCCCTGCCCAGGCTTGGTACCCCCGTCCCGGAAGACCCCCTCGACGACCTGATCTCCCGGGAGCTCCGGGAAAAGCTTCGGCGGGCGGTGGCCAAGCTTTCGGCCGAAAGGCAACGGCTTCTCGCCCTGAAGTTTTCCGAGGGCCTCTCCAACGCCGAAATTGGGGCGGTCCTGGGCAAGAGTGAGGGGGCGGTAAAGCTTCTCCTTCACCGTACCATTAAACGCCTGCGCCAAGAACTCCTGCCCGAGGTGGGGGAACCGTGAAGTACGCCGCCATTACCGGCTGCGGCCGGGCCCTGCCGCAGCGGGTTGTTACCAACCTCGACCTGGAAAAGCTGGTGGATACCAGCGACGAATGGATCCGGACCCGGACGGGCATTTCCGAGCGCCGGGTGGTCTCGGAAGACGAAGGGACCTCGGACCTGGCGGCGGCCGCCGCCCGCCAGGCCGTGGCCGCCGCCCAGCTCGACCCCGCCGACCTGGAGCTTATTATCGTGGCCACTTGCACCCCCGACTGGATGTGCCCCAGCGTTGGCGCCCGGGTCCAGCACGCCCTGGGCGCAAGGCGGGCGGCCGCCTTCGACCTGAATGCGGCCTGCTCCGGTTTTATCTTCGCCCTGGCCACCGCAACCCAGTTCATCCGGAACGGCGCCTACCGCCGGGTTCTGGTGGTGGGGAGCGAGGTCCTTTCTCGGGTGGTGGACTGGGCCGACCGCCGAACCTGCGTCCTTTTCGGGGATGGGGCTGGGGCGGTGGTGCTGGAGGCCACCGAAAAACCCCTGGGCCTTCTAAGCTATGTGCTGGGAACCGACGGCTCCGGGGGGGAAATCCTTTACCTGCTGGGTCCCACGGCAAGCCACCGGCAGCGGGAGCAGGCCGCCACCCCATATCTTTATATGAATGGGCCCGAGGTCTTTAAATTCGCCGTAAGCGTTACGGTGGCGGCCAGCCGGCAGGTGCTTGAGGCCGCCGGCTGCACCCTGGAGGACGTGGCCCTCTTCGTCCCCCACCAGGCCAACGAACGGATCATCCGGGCGGCGGCCAAATCGCTGCGCCTGCCCCCGGAAAAGGTCTACGTCAACCTGGACCGGTTCGGGAACACCTCCGCCGCCTCCATCCCCATCGCCCTGGCCGAGGCGGCCGAGGTCGGCCGGCTTCGGCCCGGCGACCTGGTGCTGATGGTCGGGTTCGGGGCCGGGCTGACCTGGGCGGCCGGGCTGGTCCGGTGGGGGAGCCCGAACGGCGCCCCTTAGGACGGTCCGGGCGGCCCGCCCGCAGGGCCGTTGTATAATGGTCTCTGGAAGGAAACAGAAAGCTGCCCCATGGTGTTGGGTTCGGTCCTTAAGGAGCTGGTAAGTCGCGTTACCAACAGCAACGAGCGGGAGCTCCGCAAGCTCCAGCCGGTTGTCCAGCGGATAAATGCCCTCGAGCCCGATTTCGAACGGCTTACCGACGCCGAACTTCGGGCCTTAACCGACAAGTTCAAGGCCCGCTTGGCGGCCGGCGAAACCCTGGATGACCTCCTGCCCGAGGCCTTCGCCGCCGTCCGGGAGGCGATGAAGCGCACCCTGGGCATGCGCCACTTCGACGTCCAGCTGATGGGCGGCATTGTCCTCCACCAAGGCAAAATTGCCGAAATGAAGACGGGCGAGGGCAAGACGATGGTGGCCGTCCTGGCCGCCTATCTTAACGCTTTGACGGGCCGGGGCGTCCACATCGTCACCGTGAACGACTACCTGGCCAAGCGGGACGCCCAGTGGATGGGCCCCATTTACCACGCCCTGGGGGTCTCGGTGGCCAGCATCCAGCACGAGGCCAGCTACCTGTTCGACCCGACCTACGTGCCGGATGACCCCCGCTTCAACCACCTGCGGCCCATCAGCCGGCGGGAAGCCTACCTGGCCGATGTCACCTACGGGACGAATAACGAGTTTGGGTTTGACTACCTGCGGGACAACATGGCCTGGGACCTTTCCCAGTGCGTCCAGCGGGAGCTTCATTATGCCATCGTCGACGAGGTCGACAACATCCTCATCGATGAGGCCCGGACCCCGCTCATCATCAGCGGTCCGGCCGAGCAGTCCACCGACAAGTATTATCTTTTTGCCCGGCTGGTGGCCCGGCTGCGGCCCAATGAGGACTACGTCGTCGACGAGAAGCACCGGACGGTCAGCCTGACGGAAACGGGGATCGCCCGGGTCGAGCGGATGCTCGGGGTGGAAAACCTTTACGACCCCGAGAACTACGAGCTTACCCGCTACCTGGAGAACGCCCTCAAGGCCCATGCCCTCTTCAAGCGGGACCGCGACTACGTGGTCAAGGACGGCCAGGTAATCATTGTCGACGAGTTTACCGGCCGGCTCATGTTCGGCCGCCGCTACTCCGAGGGCCTCCACCAGGCCA
>DAOUCL010000010.1:0-6243 GCA_034432015.1 Dehalococcoidia bacterium | reverse complement strand
GGGGGTTCGGGCCGGGTTTTGGGTAGCCGTCGGGGCCAGGCCCTCGGTCAGGGTAATAAGCAGGGAACCCAGGAGGAAAAGGCCGACCACGGCCGCGGTGAGGATGAGGCTTAGTTGCTGGCCCGGCCGGCGCATCAGGTCGAAGGGCCCGGCTTGGACTCCGTCATATCCTTGGTATTATAATTCCCCGGACGCAAGATGGACCCGCTTCCCGATTTCGGCCTCTTCGAACTGCTCGGGGCAACCCTCCTGGGTGCGGCCGCCCGGAGGATTTATTCCCGCCGGCTGCTGGGCCTGGCCTTTCTGCTCTTAAGCGTCGCCGCCCCGGTAGGGGTTATCGTGGTGGGGCGGGGTGAGCTTACCAAGTGGCTTGGGGCCCTGGCCTTGGGAACCGCCCTGGTAAACGCGGCCTTTATCTTCCGGGTGTTACGGTCCTCGGTACCGGCCGGGGATAAACCCTAGGAAGGCTTACTGGGTTACGACCGCCTCGGCCTCGACCACCGGACCCGGGGCGGTAGGCCCGTCCAGACTGGACACCCACGACCGCCGATTCCGGTGCCGTTCGAGGGTCTCAAGTCCGAGGCGGGTGTCGGCCGCCAGCCGCTCCCGGTCGCTGTGCCGGAGGCGGTATTTAAAGAGCCAATAAGTAAAGCGTTTAAGGCCGGCGATGCCGGTCTGTTGGGGCGGTTCTAGCCCCTGCTCCCGCCAGAACATGGCCCAAAGCTCCGATTGGGTCCGGCCGTAGATGTGGGCGAAGATTTCGTCTTCGTCCACCGGTCGGTTGGCGCAATAGACCTGGCTCCGGCGTTCTTTTTCGAGCCTTTCCAGGGTGGCCAGCTGGAGGGCCTCTTCGACGGAGACCCCGTAGAGGTAGTTTAAATAAGCCCGGTATTTGGTCGGGCCGATAAGTTGCCGAAATTCCGCCTCGCTGACCTCAATGGGGGGCCGGCCCTCAAAGAGCAGCTCTTCGACCTCCCGGCTCGGACAGAGGTCCAGGACCGGGTCTAAAAGCCGCTCGGCTAGGACCAGCCAGTCGAAGGCCTCGTTCTCAATGAGGTATTCGAAGCGGCGGCCCCGGTACTCCTCGGTCACCCGGTCCCACTGCCCGATGGCCTCGAGCAGGGCAATGAACCAGTGGGTACCCTCGGCGATCCGCCGTCTCAGATGGGCAACGGCCGGATGCTCGGGGGTGGTCTCAAGGGGCGGACCCGCTTCGGCCGGCCTCATCTTCGGCGCCTCAGCCATTCAAAGAGCTGGTCTAAATCTCGGGTATTGATGACCTCATCCCGGCAGACCCAGGCCTTGCGGGCCATCATGACCCCAAACTTTATAAAGTCAAAGTTTGTCGGGTAGTGGGCGTCGGTGTTTATCGCAAACCGGGCCCCCAGTCGGCGGGCCAGCCTGATATCGGCCGGGTTCAAGTCGAGGCGGTCGGGGTTGGCATTGATTTCCAGGGCGACCCCGGCCTCGGCGGCCGCCCGGAAAACGGCCTCCCGGTCGAACTCCACCGGCTCCCGGCTGCCGATAAGCCGGGCGGTCGGGTGGCCCAGGATGTGGATAAGGCCGCTACCCACCGCCCGCAGGAGGCGTTGGGTCATCCGTTCCGGGGGTTGGGTCAGGGCGGTGTGGAGGGAGCCGATGACCACGTCCAGGGGGGCGAGGGCCTCCGGCGGCAGGTCTAGGCCACCGTCCGCCCGAATATCGGCTTCAATGCCGGCCAAGACCCGGATCTCCCGACCCTCCGCCCGAAGCCGACTGTTAAGGGACTCAATGGCCGCCCGCTGGGCCGTCAAACGGTCGGGGTTAAGTCCCCCGGCGTTGGCCCGTCCGGCCGAGTGGTCGGTGATGGCCAGGTATTCAAAACCCCGGGCGGCCGCCGCCCGGACCATCGCCTCCAGGGAGGCGCCCCCGTCGCTCCAGTCGGTGTGGCACTGCAGGTCGCCCCGGATGTCTTTTAGGGTAACCAGGTTTTCCAGCCGCCGGGCCACGTCGGGGCCGAATTCTTCGGCTCCGGCCCGGAGCTCGGGGGGTATATAAGGGCACCCGGCCAGCTCGTAGACCGCCTCCTCAACCGGGGTCTTTACTGCCCGCCCCCCGGGCCCAAAAAGGCCCTGACCGGTAAGCTTATACCCGGCCCCCGCCAGGCGGCTTTCCAGCTGCCGAAGGTGCTCCAAGTTGCCCGTCGCCCAAACCAGCACCGCCCCGAAGTTTTCTTCGTTGGCAACATAAATATCCGCGTTTACCCCTGAGGCGAGGCGGACCCGAATCCAGCCGGGACCGGCCGTCTCGGCCGCCTGGACGTCGGGCTCCCCGGCCAGCCGCTGCGCCAGCTCTTCCGGGTCGGCGCAGACCACCAGGTCGAGGTCCCCCACGGTTTCCTCGTACCGGCGCAGGCTGCCTGCGGCCTCCACCCGCCTGGCCCCGGCTTGAGCGAGGCTACGGCCAAGCTCCTCGAAGAAAATGACAGCCTGACCCAGGGGCAGCCGCGGGCTCCGCCGGCGGTAGGCTTCTAAGCCCCGCCGGATATTCTCGACGAGGCGGGGGGTGAAGCGGGGTACCTTGGCCCAGAATTCGTCCCCCTTCTGGAGGGCGGCCTCCAGGTCCTCGATGGTCCGAATTCCCAGCTCCTGGCTCAGCCGATAGGCCGTCTTCGGGCCGATTCCGGGTATCTCCATTAGGGTTAAGACCCCAGGAAGCTCGGCCTTCAGCCGCTCCAGGTAGCCGAGCTTGCCGGTCTCAAGGACCTCCCGGATTTTCTTTTCGATTTCGGTTCCGACGCCCGGAATCTCGGTGAGGCGGCCCTGGGCGGCCAGTTCGTGGAGGTCCTCTTCGAGGCGCCCGATGTTGCGAGCGACCCGCCGGTAGGCCTGGACCTTGTAGGGGCTTTCGCCTTTCGCCTCCAGCAGGTCGGCGACCTGCTCAAAAATCTGGGCGACCCGAAGGTTCGTTAGCTGCGGCATGGTTCCCGAGTTCATTATACCCCGGAAACCTTGCGGGCCTTGCCGGGCCCGAGGGGATTTCTTAAGGGTTCGGGACCGGTTGGGTGACCGTTGACAGCGGCCCAGTTTGTTCCGGATACTACCATCGGCAAAACTGCCGACGGACGGAGCAAAGGATGGTTCCGATTACGCCCTTGCGCTGGGCCGGGGACCGGCTTGTAATCCTGGACCAGACCCGGCTCCCCGAAGCTGAAGTCTACGTGGAGCTTACCGACCCGGAGGCCGTGGCCCGGGCCATCGAACAGATGCAAGTGCGGGGCGCGCCCCTCATCGGCCTTACGGCCGCCTTTGGTCTGGTTCTGGCTGCCCTTCAGGCCCCGCCCGAGGCCGGGGCGTTCCGGGCCGCCCTTTTGGGGGCGGCCGACCGCCTCCGCCGGACCCGGCCCACGGCCGTTAACCTGTTCTGGGCCCTGGACCGGATGCTTGCCCTGGCCGAGGGCCTCAGCCCCGAGGCGGCCAAGAAGGCCCTGCTGGCGGCGGCCGAGCGGATGCTGGTCGAGGACCGGGAAGCTTCGCTGCGGCTGAGTCGCTTCGGGGCCGACTTGGTGCCCGCCGGCGCCTCGGTCCTCACCCATTGCAACACCGGGACCCTAACCGGCGCCGGAGTCGGTACCGCCCTGGGGATCATTTTCGAGGCCTGGGCCCAGGGGAAAATCCGGCGGGTGCTGGTGGATGAGACCCGGCCGCGGCTTCAGGGGGCTCGGCTTACGGCCTGGGAGCTTAAGAAGGCCGGGGTACCCTTTGTCCTGATCACCGACTCGATGGCCGGCTATTTCATGGGCCGGGGGGAGGTGGACTGCGTCGTGGTCGGGGCGGACCGCATCGCCGCGAACGGGGACGTGGCCAACAAGGTGGGGACCTACGGCCTGGCGGTGCTGGCCCGCCACCACGGGGTGCCCTTCTACGTGGCAGCCCCCCTAAGCACCGTGGACCTGCGGACCACCTCGGGTGCGGAGATTCCCATCGAGCACCGGAGTCCCGAGGAGGTCCTTTACGTCGGGGCCTGCCGGGTTGCGCCCGAAGGGGTCGAGGCGGCCAACCCGGCCTTCGACGTGACCCCGGCGGAGCTGGTTACCGCCATCGTCACCGAGGCGGGCGTCTTGCGGCCGCCGTACCAGGAAAGTCTGGCCCTGGCGGTCAGGGCCGCCGAAATTTCCGAGCCGCCGACCACTCCAGAGGGGAGGTGAACCCATGGCGGAGGCCCGACTTGGGGTTATCGGGGGCAGTGGGCTATACCAGGTCGAGGGGCTTTCGGATATTGAGGAGGTTAAAATAAATACCCCCTTCGGGGAGCCGAGCGACAGCATTATCATCGGCACCCTGAACGGGGTGCGGGTGGCGTTCCTTCCCCGGCACGGGCGGGGCCACCGGATAAGCCCGAGCGAGCTTCCCGCCCGGGCCAATATCTATGCCCTCAAATCCCTGGGAGTAGAACGGATAATCGCCGTCAGCGCGGTGGGGAGCCTGAAGGAGGAGATCGCCCCACTGCACCTGGTCATCCCCGACCAGCTCATCGACCGGACCCGGGGGAGGGTGAGCACATTTTTCGGGGGCGGCATCGTGGCCCACGTCGGGTTTGCGGACCCCTTTTGCCCGGTGCTGAGCCAGGTCCTTTACGAGGCCGCCCAGGGGACCGGGGCTACCACCCACTTCGGGGGAACCTACGTGGTGATCGAGGGGCCGCAGTTTTCGACCAAGGCCGAAAGCCGCCTCTACCGGTCGTGGGGGGCAGATATCATCGGGATGACGGCCCTGCCCGAGGCGAAACTGGCCCGGGAGGCCGAAATGTGCTACGCCACCCTGGCCCTGGTCACCGACTACGATGTGTGGCACTCGGAGGAACAAACCGTCTCGGTGGAGCTGGTGGTGACGAACCTTTTAAAGAATGTACAGGTCGCTAAAGAGGTGATAAAACAGGCCGTCACCATGGTGCCCGCCGGGCGGGAGTGCCCCTGTGCCACCGCCCTTAAGGATGCCATCATTACTGCCCCCGAATACATCCCCGAAAAGCTGAAGCAGGACCTGCGCCTGCTCATCGGCAAATATATAAGCTGAGGTCAGACGCCTATGTCCATCCTTGCCGTCGGCACCATCGGCATTGACACCGTCGAGACGCCTTTCGGCCGGGCCGAGGGGGTGCTGGGGGGCTCGCTGAGCTATTTCGGGGTGGCCGCCAGCCTCTTTGCCCCGGTAAATATGGTTTCCGTGGTCGGCACCGATTTTCCCCCGGAGTTCTGGGAGCGCCTGCGCCGGCCCGGGGTCGACCTCCGGGGGGTGGTAGTTCGGGAAGGCAAAACCTTCCGCTGGTCCGGCCGGTATGACTACGACCTTAACGTGGTGGAGACTTTAGAAACCCAGCTCAACACCTTCGCCGACTTCAAGCCGGTTTTGCCCGACGGCTACGCCGAAAGTAAGTTCGTCTTCCTGGCCAACGGCGACCCCGACATTCAGCTCGAGGTCCTTGAGCAGGTTCCGGGGGCCCGACTGCGGGTGATGGATACGATGGATTACTGGATCCGCAACAAGCCGGAGAGTCTGGTCCGCACCATCGGGCAGGTGGATATCCTCCTAATGAACGAGGCCGAGGCCCGGATGCTCGTGGAAACCCCGAGCCTGCTCACCGCCGCCCGGAAAATCTTACGGCTGGGTCCGAAGGCGGTTATTATTAAAAAGGGCGAATATGGGGCGGTGATGTTTACGGATTTCGATTATTTCGCCGTCCCGGCCTACCCCCTCGACGCGGTGAGGGACCCGACGGGGGCGGGCGACAGCTTTGCCGGGGGGTTTCTGGGGTACCTGGCCAGGGCCCACCGGGTGAACCTGGAGACCATGCGGCGGGCCGTGGTTATGGGTACGGTGGTGGCCAGCTTTACGGTTGAAGATTTCAGCCTGAACCGCCTCGAAAAGGTTACCCCCGAGGAGATTCGCCTCCGAACCGAGGAGCTCCGGGAGTTTACCCGGTTCGTGCTGGACTGAGGGTGTGGCGCAGGTAAGGTCGGTCGTTCGGCTTAGAACTGACGAAGAGATTCTGCCCCTTGTGCAGGGGGCTCGGCTTGAAGCCGCCTACGCCTTCGGCTACCTGCTGCCCCCAATGCGGGACCGTTCGGAGTGGTTCGCCCTCTTTGAGGGGGGCCGGGCCGCCTGGGCCGTCCTTAACCGGGCCTACGAGCCGCCGGCCCTTATCGTTTACGGCCCCGATGAGCTCCTCTTTCGGCTCCTGGCCGAGGCCCCCGTCCCGGGCACG
>DAOUCL010000009.1:0-4318 GCA_034432015.1 Dehalococcoidia bacterium | reverse complement strand
CGGGCGATTCGGGAGCAGTCGGTCCGGTTCGCCGGTTTCGGACCGGCCCAGGCCCAGCGGGGCCTTTTCGACCCCCGACTGGGCCGGCGCCGGCTGACCGACGTAAGGCTGGTGGACGCGGGGGATGCGGACGTGGTCCACGGCAACCCGGAGCGGACCCTCGCCAACATTACCGCGGCCGTCGGCGCCCTCCACCGGCAGGGGGTCCTGCCGGTGGTGCTGGGCGGTGACCACGCCGTAACGTCGGCGGTGGTGGCGGGCATCGGGGAACCCATCCACGTCGTCCAGCTCGACGCCCACCTCGACTACCGTCCCGTCGCCGATGGGGTTCGCTACGGGAACGGCAACCCGATGCGGCTCGTCGGGGAGATGTCCCACGTCGGCCGAATCTTTCAGGTGGGCATCCGGAGCCTGCGGACCTCCGAATCGGACCTTCACGATGCCATGAAGCGGGGCAACCGGGTGATAACCCGCTGGGAGGTCGACGGCCTCGGGCCCGAGGGCGTCGCCGCCGAAATTCCCACCGACCGCCCCATTTACGTAACCGTCGACCTGGACGTCCTGGACCTGCCCCTGGTGCCCGGGTGCGCTTCGGCCGAGCCCGACGGCCTCAGCTTCGGCCAGCTCCGGGACATCCTCCAGGCCCTGGCCGCCCGGCACCGGGTGGTAGGCTTCGACCTGGTGGAGCTAAACCCGATGCTGGACGTGCCCGGGGGCAACACCGCCTTAGTGGCCTGCCAGGTCGTTCTGGAGTTCCTCGGGGCGGTCTTTGACCCAGCCTTGAAGGGGGATGGCGGGTCTGGCAAGGCCTGACCTTCTGGTCCTGGACGGGAGCAAAGGCTCCGGAAGCGGGACCATCGTCCGGACGGCCGTCGCCCTGGCCGGCCTGGTGGGTCGGCCCCTGCACATTTTTAACGTCCGGGCCGCCCGCCAGAACCCAGGCCTGCGTCACCAGCACATGGGGGCCGTGGAGGCCGTCGCCCGCCTGACGGACGCCCGCCTGCGGGGGGCGGCCGTCGGGGCGAGGGCCTTTGACTTTGAACCATCGGGCCGGATTTACGGGGGCGAGTATTACTTCGACCTGGGGGCCGGTTCGGCTACCCTGGTGGCTTACACCGTTCTTCCGGTGGCCGCCTTTGCCGATGGGCCCAGCGTCTTTCGCATTCGGGGCGGGACCTTCCAGGATTTTGCGCCGTCGGCCTATCACTTTAAACATGCCCTCTTGCCCCTGGTGGGCCGGATGGGCCTGCGGGCCGAGCTAGAGGTGGTGCGGCCCGGGTACGTCCCCACCGGCGGGGGACTCATCGAGCTCCGGGTCTGGCCCACGGCCGGGCCCTTAAAGCCCCTCACCCTGACGAACCCGGGCCGGGTGGTGCGGATCTGGGGTCTGGCCGTATCCTCCCACCTGGAACAGCGGCGGGTCTCCGACCGGATGGCGGCCCGGTGCCGGGAGCGGCTCCAGGCGGCCGGCTTCGACCCTGAGATCCAGGTGACCTATGACCGGACGGCCGCCCAGCCCGGCGCCGGTCTGGCGGTATTTGCCGAGACGGATACCGGGTGTATCTTCGGCGCCGACCGGTCGGGGGAACTGCGCCGCAGCTCCGAGGAGATCGGCGACTACGTGGCCCGGACCCTCCTTGACGATATCCGGTCGGGGGCCACGGTGGACCGCCACCTGGCCGACCAGCTGGTCCTCTTCGGGGCCCTGGCGACGGGGGAAACCGAGTACATAGCTCCCCAGGTCACCGACCACCTGGAAACGGCCTGCTGGCTGGTGGGTGAAATCCTGGGGGCGGAGGCAGTTATCCATGACCGGAAGGTCCGGGTCCGGGGTGTCGGGTTCCGGCGGCCGGGTAACGGTTGAGGTCAGGGGAATCTACACCACGGCCATGACGGCCCTCTTGCTGGCCGCCGGGTTCGGCATCGCCCGGCCATCGCCCACCATTCGGACACGATTCGGCCTGCCCGAAAACCCCGAGGCCGGAGCCGCCCGGGTTGAAGACCTGCCCGACTTTCAGGGTGTGGCCATCCGGGGTAGCCCGGAAGCCGCCCAGCGGGTGGCGCAGGCCCTGCGCCGGCGGCTGCCCTTCGCCCTTTCCTGGCGGGAAGAATCCGGGCAAGTCATCTACCTTCCCCTGCCCGTTAAATCTTATCTGGATGCGGTCCGTTCCAAATATGCGCCAACGCCGCCGGGCTACTACCGGCTCCGGAGCCTAGGAATCCGGCCGCCCGAGGTTTTCGACCTGGCCGAGGGGGCTAGGCTCTTTCGGACCCTGGAGGCCGAGCTAGTCTGGTCCCGGCTCGAGCCGGGTCAGGATTTTACCCTCGTCCATTTAAAGCCGGGCGGGCGGGTCATCCGGCTCCGGGCCACGGTGGGGCGGGTTGAGGACGGCCGGCTGGTTCTGCGCCGGCAGTTCCGGGGCCGGGGCATCTTCAACAGCCTTGACGAACCCATCTTACCCGGCGACTGGGGGCTGGTGGTGCTTCCGGCCGGCCGCTGGTGGTGTCGGCGGCTTTATTACCGGGAAGACGGCACCTTTGTCGGGGAAGTTGTAAATTTAAACACCCCGATAGAAGTCTTTCCCGACCGGGTGGTGTACGTGGACCTGGAGTTGGACGTCGTGCGGATGCCGGACGGTAGGGTGCGGGTCGTCGACGTCGAGGACCTGGAGGCCGCCGTCCGGCGGCGCTGGCTGAGCCCGGCCCTGGCCCAGCGGGCCTACGAAGCGGCCCAAAATGTCGTCGTCAAGCTGGCGGTGGGCGCGGACGGGTTTGGGGAAATAAAGCCGGGCCGGGTTTAGACCCGGCCCGGGCCGGAGCGGAAGACGGGATTCGAACCCGCGACCTTCTCCTTGGCAAGGAGACGCTCTGCCAGCTGAGCTACTTCCGCGTCCGACCCTAATTATATCACTTCAGGTTGGAAGGAATGAGCCTCTCAACGATGACAACGTCCCGCCACACGCCGTCGAGCTTGCCGTGCTTTTCGTAGACCCCGACCTCCCGGAAACCCAGCGATTTCAAGAGCGCCCGGCTGGCCATGTTCTCCGGGAAGACCCGGGAGACCAGCTTCCAGAAGCCGGCACGCTCGGCCGCTTCGATGAGGGCGGTCATGGCAAGTTTGCCGGCCCCCCGACCCCGGGCTTCCCGGGCGACGTAGACCGAGAATTCGGCGATTCCGGAGTAACACTCCCGCGGACGGTAAGTGGAGGTAGAAGCAAAGGCGATGACTTGGCCGTCTTCGGCTTCGACAACCACGATGGGGTGGATGCCGTCAAACCAGCGGAGGATATCTTCAGGCGTTCGGAGCCGGGTCTCGAAGGTCGCAACCCGGTCCTCAATGCCCTCGTTGTAAATGCGGGCGATGGCCGCCGCATCGGCCGGCGTGGCGGGACGTGCCTTCATAGTACCTCCTTAGCGGGTTTGTCATGGTGGGTTCGGGCGAGGGGGAGGAGGAAAGTTGCCAGCCCGAGCCCGAAGGCGCCCCCGAGAATAAAGACCCCAGGCCAGCCCAATCCGATGTCCAGGGCCAGGCCGGCCGCCACCGGGGCAATAACCGTGGCCCCAAAGCCGCAGAGGGCCTGGAGGGCCTGGGCTGAGCCCAGCCGGTCGGGGGGCGCAAGCTCGGTGATGGACGTCGAATAAATGGCCGAGTCGGCCGATATGAGGAGGCCGTAGACCATGCCGGCTGCCAGGAGTAAGCCCCACGGCCCAGCTCCCAGAAAACCGAAGACCAGCGAGAGCAGGCCGCTCGCCGCAGCCACCGCGAGGGCGGTCCGTCCCCGACCCAATCGGTCCGAAAGCCAGCCGCCGAGCCACACGCCCACGGTTCCCAGTCCCGACATCGCGGCCGCCCACTGGCTTCCGGCCGAGGCCGCGGCCGTTCGCTCAAGACCCTGGGCCGAAAGGACTGCGGCCAGGTAAGCTGCAAGCCAGCCTCGGAAAACGTAAAGCTCCCACGAGTGGCCGGTGTAACCCAGGATGACCCGGAGGACACCCGGGGTCCGGAGGACGGAGGGGTCCAGGCGGGACCGGCCCCCCGGCGGGGCGCCGGCCGAGCGGGTTGCGAGCCAGGCGACCGGTACGGCCAGGGCTGAAAGCACCCCCATGCCGAGGCCTGCCCCCCGCCACCCGGTATGGGGCAGGAGCAGGCCCGGAAGCCAGAGGGAGACAGCCGCCCCCAGGTAAAAGGCCGAAACGTAGGCCCCCACGGCGAAGCCGCGGCTCCGGCCCGGGACCGCCCCGGCGACGACCCGGATGCCGGGCATGTAAATGCCGGCCAGACCGAGGCCGGCGAGCATCCTGAGGGCGCTGGCGCTCA
>DAOUCL010000008.1:0-39279 GCA_034432015.1 Dehalococcoidia bacterium | reverse complement strand
CCGGGGCCTCGGGGTGATGGCCCGGGCCGTCGGCCTGGTCGGCCACATCCTCGAGGAGATGCGCCAGCCGATGGCCGAGGAAATCTGGTTCCGGGTCGAGGAAGAGGCCACCGCCCACCTGGGGATGCCAGACTTTGCCGGGTCGACGGTGGTTCACCTCGCCTACGTCGCCCGTACCACCCACCTGGCCGCGGCGGTCAGGGCCCGCTCGGGCCTCTTCGGGGTCTGGATTCTCCTGGATAAGCCCGACATTCGCCGGGCCGAGGGTGTGGGGGACGCCATTCGGGCCCGGGGTTTTGCCGAGGCCGGAGGTTACCCGCTCCCGGGGTCTGGCCGAGGCGGTGGCGATGCGCCAGAAGGCCGAGGCCTTCTGTCAAAGAGGCGGCCATCACCGAGATGCTGGTCGGGGTTCTGCCCAAGATTGCCGACGCCATTAGCAACCCCTGACCCACGTCGAGCGGATCGTAATCTTCGCCGGCCCCGACGGAAGCGGGGGCGCCCGCCGGCTTACCCGGGACATCGGCGAAATGATCAACCAGTTGCCGGCGATGGTCGAGGCTCTGACCGGCCAGCGCCTCGAGGACCTCATTGAGCGGGCGGCCAAGAGCCGGACCTGGAAGCCTTAATTCTAAGTCCCAGTGCATTGGATTTTGAGTTCGGGTTCTTCAAGCAAGCGCAGCACCTGAGTGACGGCTGCCCTTAACTCGACCACGGTAGGATAGAACCTTTTGGGCATCAAGAACCCTTTTATCCGCCGCCAGACACCCTCCATCGGGTTCAGATGCGGGCTGTACCGGGGCAGGTATCCGTTCCCACTCGGCCGTCCGGGCTCTAAGCCTTCAGGACCGGTGAAACCCAACACCACCGGCTTGCCACCCCACTCAGCCTGCCGAGCCAGACCACCTGCTCGGTCCGGCACGGCCCCTCAAGGACACCGAATCTGACCGCTCCCATTCCAGATGCCCAAACCGGACTTGCCGCAGGCCCTGGGCACACACCTTACACCGGATTTTCCCCTGGCCGTCCAGCCGCCCAAAGCCGCTCTCATCCAGGTAGATTACCCTGTTTAAGCCTTCAGCCGCCCCCTTTTTACCCGGTTCTCTTCAGACCGGAACGTTTCAACCGATTGCAGGTGTCGGGTAATGGTCGAGCGGTCAACTTTGAGCCAGCCTCACAGAGCTGGGGGGCAGTCCAGATCCGATCCTGGGCCAAAAGTTCCCGAAGATAAGCTTCGACCTCGGGGTTGATTTTTGGGGCTGCGCCCGGGGCTTTGCCGTCGGCCAAACCCTCAAACTTGCGCTCAAGCCAGCGCCGGCTGCGCGCCTAAGGGCGCGCAGCCGGACCGTAGTCCGGCCCCCGCCCACAAACTCGGCGGCCCCCTTCGGGGGCGCAGTCCAACCCTGGCCAGATAATCGAATTTCGAGGGCCCGAAGCCTGACCTTGGGGTGGATGAGCGGGTTGTTCTCCAGGTCCCGGAGTCTGGCGTCCTCTTCAGGGGTCAGTCGGATAAATATCGGCGCACTCAGACCCGCAGTATACCGCATGGGGACTTAGGAGTCGGCTGCCGCCTTCTTAACCAAGGCGCTTATCTTTGCCTCTTCGGCAGGGGTAAGCTCCGTCAGGGCGAAGGCCACTGGCCACATTGCGCCTTCGTCCAGCTTGGCTTTGTCGGTAAAGCCGAGGATTGCGTAGCGCGTTTTAAACTTATAAGCTCCCTGGAAAAAGCAGACCACCTTGCCTGCCTTGGCGTAGGCGGGCATGCCGTACCAGGTAGTTGGGGAGAGGTCTGGGGCGGCGGCCTTGATAATTTCGTGGATGCGCAGCGCCATGGTGCGGTCGGGTTCGGGCATCCCGGCGACCATGGCGAGGAGTTCGCTTTCGCCGCTTGCCCGCTTCAGCTCCCGGGCGCGCGTCCTCATGGCGGCCCGCTCCTCAGGGGTGAATCCTTTTGACGGCTTGTCGAGGGCGTCCATCCAAACCTCCAGGGTTGGGTTTCAGGGCGGCGTCGCTCTGACGGCCGCCGGGACGACCGACCGCGGGGTCGAGGTACGGGCTGTCCCGGCAGGCTGCGTCGATGCGGTCCCAGACCGGGGCGTCCGGCGGAACCCCTTCGAAGGCGACCTTCTGTTAACCGCATCACCAGTAAGGTGGCGGTTCCGGAAGGGTACGACCGTCCTCACAGCGTCCAACCGCCTTCTCATAGTCTGCCATTCGGCCACGCTGACCACAACGTACCCACGGAGCATTAAACGGTTGAGGTCCCCAGAAGCCCGGGGTGGGATAACCCCGCGGCTCCCATCTGCCGGGCCGACTGCGGCTGTTCTGCCCGCAAACCGGGCGGTCCCAAGCACGTCAGGGGCGGCCGGCAGGCTCGGGCGGGGATTTGCAAATATCCTGTTGGCGGTATTGTTTCTCGGGCCCGGTTTTTATAGAATCTACAACAGGACAACGGTTTCCGGGTGAGCGTGCGGATGGCGAGCAAGACCGAAAAGGCCGAAAAGAAAAGACTTATCATCGTCGACGACGAGCCCATCATCCGGATGGACCTGCGGGAGATGCTCACGGGCCTCGGATATGAGGTCGTCGCCGAGGCGGCCGACGGCGCCACGGCCGTCACCCTGGCCAAACAGCTTAAGCCTGACCTGGTAATTATGGACATAAAGATGCCGGGCCTGGACGGCATCACCGCCGCCCGCATCATCGCCGAGGAGCGGGTCGCCCCCGTCCTGCTCCTTACGGCCTACAGCCAGCCGGAGCTGGTGGAAGGGGCCAAAACCGCCGGCGTCATCGCCTACCTGGTGAAGCCCTTCCGGGAAAGCGACCTCGGCCCGGCCATCGAGGTGGCCATCGAGCGGTACCGGGAGCTTCAGGCCCTCGAAAAAGAGGTCGCCGAACTTAAGGACGCCTTGGAAACCCGTAAGCTGGTGGACCAGGCCAAGGGCATCCTGATGGATACCCAGGGTCTGACCGAGGCGGAGGCCTTCCGGCGCATCCAGCGGCTCTCCATGAACACCCGCCGGCCGATGAAGGAGATCGCCCAGGCCATCATCTTGGCCCACCAGCTCGGTAAGGAGCTTTGAGCGGCCCGGGCCGGCCCGCCGGGGGCTTTCGCCTTTCGGTCCTTATCCCCGTTTACAACGAGGCTGCCAGCATCCGGGAGGTCCTCGAGCGGGTGAGCCGGGTACCCGTCGAAAAGGAGATCATTGTAGTCGACGACTGCTCCACCGACGGCACCGACCGGGTCCTGGCCGACCTGACCCTCCCCGACCTCAAGGTCATCCGCCACGAGACCAACCGGGGGAAGGGGGCGGCCCTCCGGACCGCCCTCAGGGCCGCCACCGGCGACGCCGTCATCTTTCAGGACGCCGACTTAGAGTACTTCCCCGAGGATTACCCCGCCCTCCTCGAGCCCATCACCAGCGGCCGGGCCCAGGTGGTCTACGGCTACCGGGACCTCTCCACCCAGAAGCCGCTGATGCGCTGGGGCAACCGGTTCTTAACCTGGCTCACCAACGTCCTTTACGGAAGCCGGCTCCGGGACATGGAAACGTGTTATAAGGTTCTGAGCCGGGAGGTCTATTCCCGCCTCAAAATCGAGTCCGACCGTTTCGAGATCGAGCCTGAGATTACGGCCAAGGTTCTGCGGTGGGGCTACGAGATTTTCGAGGTGCCGATCCGCTACTCGCCGCGCGGCGAGAAGAAGCTCTCACCCTGGCGGGATGGCCTGCCCGCCGTCCTCACCCTGATCAAGTACCGGTTCAGGCCCGTCTGACCCGGGCCGACGTCCTGGCGCCCCTTCTTCTGGGGTTGGCGGTGGTGGGGGCCCACCACCGCCTCCTCGACCCCAACCTGGTGCCGTCCGGCTACGACCTGCTGACTTATTTTTACCCCTACCGGGCCGCCGTCGCCGAGGCCCTCTCCCAGGGCCGCTTGCCCCTCTGGAACCCTTATATCTTCGGGGGCGCTCCCCTCTTTGCCAACATTCAGGCGGCGGTGCTTTACCCTCCAAACCTCATCACCCTTCCCCTGCCGCCGTTCCCGGCCTTTGCGGCCCTAATCTTCTTTCACCTCTGGCTGGCCGGTTTGGGAATGTACCTTTTGGGCCGGCTCGGGCTAGGCCTGGGCGTGCCCGCCGCCCTGCTGGCCGCCCTCACCTACGGCCTAAGCGGCTTTCTCGCCCAGCAGCTGGGCCACCCCAACCAGACGGCCGCCTCAGCCTGGCTCCCCTGGGTCCTCTTGGGTACCCTCCGGCTGGTCCGGGGCGGTCCCGGCTGGCTGCCCCTTACCGCCCTCTTCATCGGAGTTCAGATTCTGGCCGGCCACCCCCAGGAGACTTACCTTACCCTGGTGGCCGCCGGCCTGCTGGCTGCCTACGAAGCCTGGTCGGGCCGACCTCGTCCGGTAGTTTTCCCCCTTTTGGGTTTCGGCCTGGCCGTCGGCCTCGGCTTCGGGCTGGCCGCCGTTCAAGCTCTGCCTTCCTGGGAGCTGAGCCGCCTTTCCATCCGGGGTGGGGGCCTTTCCTTCCGGGAGGCCGTGAGCTTTTCGCTACCCCCTTGGGAGCTGCTCCGGGCCCTGCTGCCCACCTACGGGGATAACCCTTTCAATGAGTTCATCGCCTACGTGGGGTTTATCCCCTTGGGGCTGGCCCTGGCCGGGGTTCTCGGGGCTGGGGACCGGCCCTACCGGACCTACGCCCTGCTGTTGGGGGCCCTCGCCCTGGCCCTGGCGATGTCGGCGTACAATCCCCTGAGCCCCCTTCTTTACAACCTGGTGCCGGGCCTGCGCATGTTCCGGGTGCCGGCCCGCTGGCTGTTACTTTACACCCTGGCCGCCGCCGTCCTAGCCGGCATCGGCCTGGAGGCCGGCCTGAATAAAGGGGCGGGGGGCCAGCGGGTAAAAATCGCGGCCCTCTGGCTGGTGAGTCTGCTGGTTCTCGGGTTTATCCTTTTGAGCTGGCAGCCCGTGCTCACCCTCCCCGGGGGGCCGGCCCGAATTGTCTGGATTCCGGCCGCCGCCCTGACGGCCTTCCTGGCCACCTTCTGGCCGGTGGGTCTGCCGGCTGCCCGGGTCGTCGCCTGGGCCCTTATCTTCGGGGCGGCGGTGGAGTTGGGGCTGGCCGTAAACGGTCTGGAGATTACCCGGGCCTTGCCGGCGGACTTCCTTACGGAGGAACGGCCGGCCCTGAGCCAGCTCCGCCTCGAAAAAGAGCCCGGGGTGCTTTCCCTAGCGGATACCCGGTTCCAGCCGGGCGACAGCGCCGACGTCCTCCGGGCCTGGTCCCGGGGCTACACCGACGCCCAGGTTAACGAGGGCCTGGTTTTCTTGAAGTACAAGGAGGCCGTCGTACCCAACCTGGGGATGGTTTACGGGCTGCCTACCGTCGACGGCTACGACGGGGGCATGCTCCCGTCGGCCGCCTACTGGGAGTTTAAACGGGCCTGGCTAGAATACGAGGCGGCCCGGACCGGCCGGCCCGAAATCGCCGAAAACCTTCACGCCGATTCCCAGCTTCGGTTCGACTTGGACGTCATCCCCGATTCGGCCGTCCTTTCAGGCCTCGGGGTCCGGTACGTTGTGGTGGACAAGACCCGAGACCTGTGGGTCGACGGCGTTTACTACGACCTGAGCACTGTGGCCTCCTTGCGGCGGGGAGACCGGCAGGTTTACCCCCTGCCGCCGGGCACCTGGGCCACCGCCGTCGGGGTAATCAGCCGGCCGGCCCCCGAGGCCCATCCCGGCCCCGGGGAGCCCCTGGCCGTTCTCTCGGTGGTCGGGCCCGGGGAGGTTTTCAGCTTTACCCTGCGGGCTGGGCTGGCGGCCGGACCGGGGAGCACGGAGGCTCGGCCGGTGAAAATCACCGATGGGGAGGCTTACCTTGAAGTTTTTAAACTACCCCGGCCAACCCTGGCGAGTCAGTTGGTGGTGGAGGGGGCCTCCCCGAGTCGGGTCATCCTGCGGGCCGTAAGCCTTGTAGACGAGCGGACCTATGCGGTGGAGCCGGTGGCCCTTGACCCGGCCCTCAAGCTCGTCCACAGCGGCGACCTAAAGCTTTACCGGCTGCTCACCGACCGGCCGAAGGTCTACCTGGCCCGGGACTGGCAGGCCACCGTCCTGCCGGACCAGGCCGTCCGGGTGATGGCCCAGGGCCGGGTCGTGGTCGACCGTCAGCCCGGGTTTGCCCCGGGGCCCGCCGGTCCCCTGGCGGGGGAGGTCCTCGAGGTGGCCCGGCCGGTCCCCGAGGAGCTTACGGTGCAGGTGCGGCTGCGCCGGCCGGCCCTGCTGGTTTTCGCCGAAGCTTTCTTCCCGGGCTGGACGGTCGCCGTCGACGGCCGGCCGGCCGACCCGATTCGGGTCAACTATCTCTTTCAAGGGGTCGAGCTGCCGGCCGGCGACCACCAGGTGACCTTTAGCTACCGGCCGGCAACCCTCCGGCTGGGGCTGGCCGTAACCGGGGCCTCGGCCCTGGTACTGGTCCTGACCCTGGGTTTCGGCCTTGTGGCCGGCCGGGTCTTTAAATCCTAAAGCGGTCGGTCAGAAAAACCGGACGGTGGGGGCCAGCCCGGGGCAGACCGGGCAGCCGGGCGGCGGCAAAGTAGGGGAAGTTAAACCGCACCTCGCCCCCGGGTTTTAGGCCCGGAACCGGCATCAGCCGGGCCGTAAGGGGCTTTCGTAATACGGCCGAAAGGGCGGCCACATCCAGGAGGATGGCCCTAAGTTCGGCCTCGGAAGTGTCTTCGGGCAAGGGGACCACGTCTAGACCGGTGCCGCAGACGGCCGAGCAGGCCAGCACCGCGGCCAGGGGGAGCTTTCCCTCGGCAAAACGCCGGGCCAGGACGTTGTCTTCGAGGATGGGGAGCATCAGGCCGGAAAAGCCGGCCTTACGGACCCGGAGGCGGCGGAGCCGGCCGGCGACGGCGGCCGAAAGGAAGAGGGTGCCGGGGCCCCCGGCTTCCCCACCCCCCAGCCGCTCCAGGGCCGCCCCAATGCTGGCCGAGGTTTCCGGGAAGGGGGCCGGGGTGAGGTCCACCCCTAGGTACCGCCAGCCGAGGCCGGCGGCCAGGGTCCTTATCCTTCGGCTTATCCGGGCGGCCGCCCGCCGAAGGACACCTTCCCAAGCGGCAAGCTTGGCCTCCAGGGGCCCATCGCCCCCGAAGGCTTCGACGGCCAGGTCGGCGGCTTCCAGGGCGACGGATACCGCCGGGGTCCCGCCGTCGTGGTAGGCCGCTGGCAGGAAGGGGATCCCCGGGGGGCAGTTGGCCAGGGCGGCAAACCGGAGGTTGCCGAATCCGGCTTCGGTGCGAGCGGCCACCGCCTTAATTACCCGGGCCGCTACGTCAACGGCGGCCAGGTCGACGGCCCCGTTTCGGCCGATCTCTACGGCGGCGAAGACCCGCTCGGTGGCCGCCAGCAGGTCGGCGATGGCCCTGGCCGTTCCCTCCCCTACGGCCACCGGCCCGACGGAAACGTAATCGAAGCCCAGGTCGGCGGCAACCTCCTCGAGGCGGCGGCCGAAATCGGCGAGGCCTTCGGGACTCCGGGTGTATCGGGGGAGGGCTAGGCGGGTTGTCTGGACCTCGTAGCCGGCCCGGGCCAGTCGCCGACGGACGGCCCCGAGGAATTCGGGGGCGGGCTTCAGCCGGGCCGGGTCCGGTTCGGCCCCCAGGTCGGCCCCAACCGTGACCGAACGGACCTTCACCTTCCCAGCCGCCGGCCCAGCATCCGGCCGAGGGTCGACCGCAGGTAGCTTTCGTACTGGCCGACCCGGCGGTACTTTTCGTACCGGGCCTTAAGGAGCCGGCCCACCGGCTGCCGTTCCAGCTCGGAAAGCTCGGCCAGGACCGCCGACCTGAGTTCCCGGGCCGCGCCGGCCGGGTCGACGTGGGCCCCGCCCTCTGGCTCCGAAACCACCCGGTCGACCAGCCCTAGCTCCTTAAGGTCCCGGGCGGTGAGGCGCAGGGCCTCGGCCATCTCGGCCGCCCGGGAGGCATCCCGGTAGAGGATGGCGGCCGCCCCCTCCGGGGAGATCACCTCGAAGGTGGCGTTTTCCAGCATTATGATCCGGTCGGCTAGGGCCAGAGCAAGGGCCCCGCCGCTGGCCCCCTCCCCGATGACCACCGCCACCGTCGGCACCGGAAGCTCGCTCAGGGTCGCCAGGCACTCGGCGATGGCCCCGGCCAGCCCCCGCTCTTCGGATTCGAGGCCGGGGTAAGCCCCGGGCGTGTCGACCAGCGTAATCAGGGGCAGGCCGAACTTCCCGGCGAGGGCCATCACCCGGCGGGCCTTCCGGTAGCCTTCGGGCATGGCCCGGCCGTCCCGGCCGGTCCGCTCCTGCCCGATGACGGCCACCGCCCGTCCCGCAAACTCCCCCACCCCGGCCACCACCGCCGGGTCGTCGGCGTAGAGCCGGTCGCCGTGAAGCTCGATGAAGGTGCTGAAAAGGTGTTCAATAAAGGTCCGGGCCGTGGGCCGCCGGGCGTCCCGGGCCCGCTGGACCACCTCCCAGGCGCTGTCGGCGTCGGCCTTATCGGCCGGCTCCTCGGCCCAGCGCCGGGCCGCCGGGGTAAAGCCGGCCTGGGCAGTCAGCAGCCGAAGCAGTTCGGCCAGGGTGGCCCGCAGCCGGGGCCTGGGGACCACCAGGTCCAGCTGGCCGTGGGCCAGGAGGAACTCGGCCCGCTGGGCCTCTGGGGGAAGCTTCTGACCTATCGTCTGCTCGATGACCCGGGGGCCGCTGAAGCCGATAAGGGCCCCGGGCTCGGCCACAAGGACGTCCCCCAGGCTGGCAAAGCTGGCCAGAACCCCGCCGGTGGTGGGGTCGGTTAAGACGGAGATATACGGGATGCGGGCTTGGTGAAGGCGGCGGGCGGCCGCGGCCGTCTTGGCCATCTGCATCAGGGAGAGCATTCCCTCCTGCATCCTCGCCCCGCCGCTGGCGGCCACCGTTATCGCCGGCTGCTTGCGGCGCAGGGCCCGCTCGAAGGTCCGGGCGACCTTCTCCCCGACCACCGAGCCCATGCTACCCCCCAGGAACTCAAATTCCATAACCGCAACCACCACCGGCTGGCCGTCGATGGTGCCGGTGCCGGTAATAACCGCCTCAGTAAGGCCCGTTCGGCGCTGGGCCTCCCAGAGGCGCTCGTGGTAGGAGACGCGGTCGGTAAAGCGAAGGGGGTCGGCCGAGGCAAGCCAGCGGTCCGTCTCCCGGAAGCTTCCGGGGTCCAGGAGGAGGCCCAGCCGCTGGCGGGCCGAAATCCTGAAGTGGTGGCCGCACCGGCCGCAGACCCGGTAGCGTTTAAAATCCAGCTGGGGCTCCAGGTCGGCCCCGCATTCAGGGCACGTTGCCGGTTCCGGCGGGACCGCTTCCCCGCCCTCCCGCCGGCCGAAGATGGAGGTCACCAGTTGGGGCAGCCTGTCCACCATCCCTCCTTTGCCAACGTCCGGCAATCTCCTGACTCTAGGATAGGCCACGGCTTACTTGCTGTCAAAGCCGCCTGGTCTTATCATACCGGGGATGGGAACTAAAGTCGTCTTCGGCCTCGGGTATATCGGGTCGGAGCTTGCCCGCCGGCTCCTTCTGGCCGGCCACCGGGTGGTGGGTCTGGACAACGGATTCAATACCCAGCCGGCGGTTTGGGCGGGCCTGAAAGCCTTGGGCGACTTGGAGGTTGTCCGGGGGGACGTGGCCGAACCCGGGACGGTGGCGGAGGTTTTTCGCCGGGCCGGGAAGGCCGACGGGGTTTTCTTCGCCGCCGCCCAGGCCAGCGCCCACCCCGGGGCCGCCCCCTGGGCGTACACTGAGCGGACCAACCTCACCGGCTTCCGGACGGCCCTTGACCTGGCGGTGGGGGCCGGGGTGGGCCGGTTTGTTTACGTAAGCTCTCTAAAAGTCCACGGCTCGCCCTTGCCGACCCGGGTCGGTGCCGAGACCCCCTACCGCTGGCCGGGGGACCCGGTCCACTGGACCCAGGCCTTCAACGAGGGCCTCCTCCGGGACCGGGCGGGGCGGGGCGGTCTGCGGGCGGTGGCGGTGCGGTTGGGGGGCGTTTTCGGGGTCGGGCCGGTGATGCGCACCGACCCCAGGTTTATGACGGTGGTCAACCGCTTCTGCCTGGCGGTGGTAAGGGGCGAGGCCCTCGAGGTCCACCCCCAGGCCGTGGGCTACCAGGCGTTCGTCCACCTGCGGGACGCCGTCGCCGGCCTCCTGGCCGCGGCCGAACTCCCCACCGAGGCCCCCTTTATGGCCCTGCCGCTGGCCACCGGCTTCTTTACGGTTTCGCAGGTCGCCCGGGTCGTCGCCCGGGCCGCCCGCCGCCGAGGCCTAAAGGTTGTGGTCATCGACCGGGCGCCCCGAACCCGGCACCCGCGCCCTAGGCTGGGGCCCGGAAGCGACCTCCTTATGCCGGCCCGGCCGGTATCTCTGGCCGAGGGGGTCGAGGAGCTTTTAGACTACTGGTTGCGGAGCTTTTCGGAATGAAGGTGCTGGTAACCGGGGCCACCGGCCTCATCGGCCGGGCCCTGACCCTGGAGCTGCTGACCGCCGGCCACGAGGTGGTGGGTCTGGCCTGCCGTCCCCGCCCGGAGGCCGACCTGCCGGCCGAAATCATCTTCGCCGACGTAACCGACCCCCACCTGGGCAAGCGGCTGCCCCAGGTGGACGCCGTCGTCCACCTGGCGGGTCTGGCCGACGCCGGTGCCTCCTGGCGGGACCCGGCCGCCTACCTGGCCGTAAACGCCGGGGGAACCTTAAATTTGCTATTTTTCGCCCGGGAAGCCGGCGCCCGGTTTGTTTTTGCCTCTTCCCAGCGGGTCTACCGGCCGGGCCGGCGGTTGGCCGAAACCGCCCCCATCGAGCCCCGGGACCCCTACGGCTACGCCAAGTGGGTGGGGGAGGTCTGGTGCCAGATGTTCGGCCGCCTTTATGAGGTTCCGGTCAGGGTGGTCCGATTCTTCTCGGTTTACGGCCCCGGGCAGGCCTGGACTTCCGGCCAGAGCGGGGTTCTCACCATCTTCCTGGAGCGGGCCCTGCGGGGCGAGCCCCTGGAGGTGCGGGCCCCGAGCCGGCGGGACTTTACGTTTGTTGCCGACGCCGCCGCCGGCCTGCGGCTGGCCCTGGAGCGACCCGAGGCGCCGGGCCGGGTCTACAACATCGCCACCGGCCGGGGAACAACCCTGCTGGCGGCCGCCCGCTTGATCAAGCGGGTTACGGGGTCGGCCAGTCCGGTGGTGGCCCGCCTCGCCGAGCCGGAGGAGAGCTTTGTGGCCGATATCGGCCGGGCCCGGCGGGAGCTGGGCTACGAACCCCGCTACACTTTAAAAGAGGGATTGTGCGCCTATGTCGCCTGGCTCCGGGCCCGCCATCCTGCTTAAGGCCCGTCCCGTGGGCGGACAGGTGGCCGACCGCCTGGCCCCGCCACGCCCCGACGGCCTGGAGCTTTACCTGGACCTGGCCGACCTTGCCGATACTGGCTGGGTTGGTCCCCTCCGGGAGGCCCTGGCCCGGGCCTACCCCGACGACCGGCCGCCTATCATCGTCGAAGGACCCCTCCGCTCCCTGGACGGGGAATTTTTCGACGTGACCCGGGCCAGCCCGGCCGACCTGGAGGTTATCGCCCGGCTGGTGGAGGTAGGCCGGGAGCTGGGGGCGGTGGCCGCCAACATCCACTGCATCAATCCCTCGGCCGACCCGGACCGGTTCAGGCCCGAACGGCGGGAGCGGGACCGGGCGGCGGCCCTGGAGGTTTTTAAAGACTATGCCAATGCCTGCCGGGCGGCCGGCCTCATCCCCCAGATTGAGAACGTGCCCCCCGTGGTCCGAATGCGGGAGGGCCGCTACCTGGTCTCCACCGAGGGCCTGGGCCCCGAGGATCTGGTTTTCTACCTGGAGCGGGTGCCGGGCCTGCGCCTCACCCTGGACCTCTCTCACGCCGGCCTTTTTGTTAATGCGGTGGGGATGGCCTGGGGCCTGAAGGCCGTCCCCGAAGGGGAGCTTAGAAATCCGGTGGTCGCCGGCCTGCTGGCCAGTCTGCGGCGGCGCTACCGGCCCCTGACCCTGGACGGTTACGTGGAGGCGGTTAGGGCCTATCTCCTCACCGTCCACATCTCCAACGCCGCCGGCCTTTTAGGCGAGGGGCTACCCTACCGGGCGGGCTGTTACGACCTGGATGGGCCCCTCCGCCGGCTCCGGGCCTTCGTCCGGTACTTTGTGACGGAGACCATCGAGCCCGACCCGGAGCGGGCGGTCTACATGCGGCAGGTGCAAGCCCGGCTGGTGGAGCTGGCCGATGGAAGTTGAGGGCATCGACCTTTTCGGGTTGCTAGGCCGGCCCCGCCTGCCCATTCCCACCGAGCCGGCCCTGGCCCGGCTCCGGGCCGAGCGGGTGTTTATTACCGGGGCGGGGGGCTCCCTGGGGTCGGCCCTGGCCCTCACCCTGGCCCGGGCCGGGGTGAGGGCTTTGGGCCTCCTGGACCACCACGAAAACTCCCTCTTCGAGCTCCGCCAGCGCCTCGCCCAGGAGGCCCCCGAGGCCCGGGCCGACTTTTTCCTGGCCGACCTGCGCCACCGCACCCGCCTCGAGCGAACGGTCCGGCCCTGGGGGCCGACGGTAGTCTACCACCTGGCCGCCTTTAAACATGTGCCCACCGGGGAGGAGTTTCCGGAGGAGGTGGCCGCCACCAACGTCCTGGGCACCTGGAACCTGCTGGAGGCCCTGCCCCCTTCGGTCAACCGCTTCGTCTTCAGCTCCACCGACAAGGTGGTCAATCCCACCGGGGTATACGGGGCCACCAAACGGGTGGTGGAGCTGATGCTGCTCGCCCGGGAGCGGGAAGTCCCCACCGAGTTTGCGGTCCTGCGGCTGGTGAACACCGTGGGGGCCCGGGGCGGGGTGGTTCGAACCTTTGTCCGCCAGCTCCGGGATGGCCTGCCCGTCACCGTCACCGACCCCAGCATGAGCCGCTACTGGGTCGCCCTCCCCGAGGCCATTGACTTCCTCGTCTGGGGCGGGGGTGACCCGGCCGCCCGGGGAATTTTCATCCTGGAACTGGGGGCCCCCACCCGCCTCGGGGAAACCGTCGAAAAGCTGGCCCGGATGCTGGGGGTGGCCGAACCCGTAATCCGGATTACGGGGCCCCGGCCCGGGGAGAAGCTTTTTGAAGAGCTCACCTACCCTGGGGAGGCCACCGAGAGGGTAGTGGGGGCCATTCGCCGGGTCGTAACCGGCAACCCGGCCGTGGGGACCGCCGAACTGGTCGGGCTCATCCGGCGGCTCGGGTGTCTGGTGGAAGCCGGGGACCGGGTGGGCATAAGGGACGCCCTTTTTGCGGCCGTCCGGGCCGGAATCCCTTAACTCAGGGAACCCCAAATGGAAGTGCTGGGCCTGGTGTTTCTGGCGGCCCTGGGCCTGAGCCTGGGGCTGGTGCCTGTTGCCGCCCGGCTGGGGACCCGCCTTGGGCTGGTGGACCTGCCCCGGCCGGGGGAGGTCCAGCCCAAGCCCACCCCCCGCACCGGGGGTTACGGCATCTTTTTGGCCTTCTTGCTGGCCGTTTTGCCCACCCTCCTCCTGGTGCCCCGATTCCCCGACGAGTATCCCCGTCTGGCCGGGTTTGCGGCCGGAAGCCTGGTGATGCTGGGCCTGGCCGTGGCCGACGACCGCTACCGGTTGGGTCCCATGCCCCAGTTCGCCGGCCAGGTGCTGGCCGGGCTTACGGCCGCCGCCTTCGGCATCGTCATCGAAGACGTCGCCAACCCGGCCGGCGGCCTCATCCCGGTCCCGTTCTGGCTCGCCGTTCCCCTAACGGTCCTTTGGGTCGTGGTGCTGATAAATACCGTAAACCTGACGGATACCATGGACGGGCTGGCCGGGGGGGTCGCCTTCATTGCCGCGGCGGTGCTCTTTGCCAACAGCTTTTTACTGGGCCAGTTCAGCATCGCCCTGCTGCCCCTGGCCCTGGCCGGCGCGGTGGCCGGCTTTTTGGTTTATAACTTCTACCCGGCCCGGGTCTTTATGGGGAGCAGCGGGTCGATGTTTTTGGGCTACGCCCTGGCGGTCCTGGCCATTATCGGGGGTGCGAAGCTGGCCACGGCGGCGATGGTGCTGGGGATCGCGATGCTGGATGTGGCCTGGGTCTTCGTTTACCGGCTGAGCCGGGGCCGTTCCCCCTTTAAGGGGGGCGATTCGGCCCACCTACCCCACCGGCTGTTGCGGCTGGGCCTGCCCCAGTGGGGGGTCGCCCTGCTTTACTACGGCCTCTGCCTGCTCTTCGGCCTGCTGGCCGTCGGCCTCACCAAGTGGGCGAAGTTTTACGGGTTTGGGGCCCTGGCCCTGTTGGCCGGCCTGCTCTTACTGCTCCTGGCCCGGGAACGGCCAGTCCGGGGCCCGGTGGCCGGAAAGCCGGTGCCAGAGCACCCGCAGGGCGAAGGCCGGTAAGGCCAGCTGACGGCGCCAGCGCCAGGGCTGAACGGCCAGCCGAAAGGCCCAGTCGAAGCCGGCCCGCCGGACCCAGGCCGGCGCCCGGGGTACCCGGCCGCTGAAAAAGTCGAAGGCGCCCCCGACTCCCACCCCGACCTTGGCCCCGACCCGCCCCAGGTTGCGCCAGAGCCAGAACTCCTGCTTTGGGGCCCCGTAAGCCACCAGGAGGATGTCGATGGGGCGGGCCGCCTCGAGCACCCCCAGGACCTCGGGGTCGGCCTGGGGATGGGGGGAGCCGGGGTAGGCTCCGGCCACCTGGAGGCCGGGATATTTGGCCCGGAGCCGGCGGGCGGCCGCCGCCGCCACCCCCGGCCCCGCCCCCAAAAAGAAGACCCGGTAGCGGTCGCCGGCCAGCCGGACCAGTCCCTCGGCAAAGTCGGTGCCGGGAACCTGCTCCCGGATGGGGTTGCCCAGAACCCGGGAGGCCCAAACCAGACCGAATCCGTCGGGAATGGCCAGGTCGGCCGAATTCAGGACCTTCCGAAAGGCCAGGTCCCACTGGGCCCGCATGACGAACTCGGCGTTGGGGGTGACCACCAGCCGGGGACGGTCTCCTTCAAGCCAACGGGCGGCCAGCTCCAGGGCCTCGGCCAGGGTGACGTCGTCGACCCGGACCCCCAGAATCTCCACCGACCTGAGCCGCCTAGTCACCCCCGTTCAACCTGGCGTAAAGGATTACCGGGAGGAAAAGCCCGAGGCCGAAGAGGGCCACCGCCAGAAAGGGGGCCGTCGGGCCGGCCCCGGTGTAAATCGGGGTGAGGACCAGGGGGGCCACGGCGCTCCCCAAAAACTTAAAGCCGTTATAAAGGGAGGCGGCCGCCCCCCGCTCCTTGGGGAAGGCTTCCAGGGCCAGGGTGTTAAGGCCCGCCCAGAAGAGGGCGTAAACCCCGCCCAGGGCCGCCCCGAAAACCCCGAAGGTGACGGGGTCGGGGGCAAGCCCCAGGGCCAGCTGACCCAGTACGGCCAGGGCGATCCCGACCGAGACCATAACCGGCCGGCCGAACCGGTCGATGCCCAGGCCGGCGAGGGGTCCCACCAGCACCCCGGTCAGGCCGTACAGGGATAGCAAAAAGCCGCTCCGGTCCACCGGCACCTGCCAGCGGTCGGCCAGGTATACGGCCCACAGGTAGTACGTACCGGCGACGGCCACATACCCCCCGGCGGAAAGGACGGCGATGGGCCAGAAACGGGGGTTGGCCAGAAGCCTTAAAGGCACTCCCCAGACGTCCCGGCCGGGCCCCCGGGATTGGCGGTCGGCCTGCCGACGGCCCCGAAACCAGCGCAGATAATAGGCGGCCAGGCTCAGGGAGGCCAGGGCGACCACCAGGTACGCCAGTCGCCAGTTGACGGCAGCCAGGCTCCCGGCCACCACCGGGGCGGCCAGGTTCCCACCGGTATTTACGGCCCCAAAGATGCCCATCGACCGGCCCAATCGGCCCGGGGGTATCACGTCGGCCAAGACCGCCAGCAGAATCGGGGTCGTGAAGGCGTTGGTTACGCCCTGAAGAATCCGGCCCAGGATCAGGACCTCGACGTTGGGGGCCAGGCCGCAGATGAGGGCGGCCAGCCCAAAGCCGGCGAACCCGAAGAAGGCCGCCCACCGGCGGGAGAAGGTGTCGGCCAGGGCCCCGGAAAACACCTGGAAAAGGGCAAACGGCACCATGTAGGCGGTGACGGCCAGGGAGAGGTGGGCCAGGTCGGTCTGAAGCTCCCGCTGGAGGAGGGGCATCAGGACGACCATCACGTTGCCCCCCATCGGGCCCAAAGCCGCCCCGGCGTAAAAGATGAGGGGGACCCGGACCGCCGAAGCCCGGGAATGCGCACCCATCGGGATTTATTATAGAGGCCGCCCCGACGAAGCCGAAACCGGGTAAGATTACAGGGTATGAAAGTTCTTGTCGTCGGCGGGGCCGGCTACGTCGGAAGCGTGACGGCCGAGGCCCTCCTTTCGGCCGGCCACCAGGTGGTCGTTTACGATAACTTGAGCCGGGGCCACGCCGCGGCCGTCCCCCCCGGGGCCGAGCTGGTTGTGGCCGACCTGGCCGATACAGCCCGGCTGGCCCGGGTGCTCGCCCGGGGGCGCTTTGACGCGGTGATGCACTTTGCGGCCCTGAGCCTGGTGGCCGAGTCGGTCCGGGAGCCTTCCCGTTATTTTCATCAGAACGTGGGTCTTACCCTCCAGCTCCTGCAACTGATGCTGGGGGCCGGGGTGCGCCGGTTTGTCTTTTCGTCCAGCGCCGCCGTCTACGGGGAGCCCCGGTCTGTCCCCATCGACGAAGACCACCCCACCGTCCCCACCAACCCCTACGGGCAGACGAAGCTGATGGTGGAGGAGGCCCTGGGGTGGTTGGGGCGGCTGGCGGGCCTAAAGTTTGCCTCCCTGCGCTATTTTAATGCCGCTGGGGCAACGGAGCGGCTGGGGGAAGACCACCGGCCGGAAACCCACCTGATTCCCGCAGTGCTGGAGGTGGCCGCCGGCAGGCGCCCCTTCGTTGAAGTCTACGGCCGGGATTACCCCACCCCCGACGGCACCTGCATCCGGGATTTCGTCCACGTGGCCGATATCGCCGATGCCCACCTGAAGGCCCTGCAAAGGCTGGACGGGGCGAACATCGTCTGCAACCTGGGAAGCGGCTCCGGCTACTCGGTCCTGGAGGTCGTCGAGGCAGCCCGCCGGGTGACGGGGCGGCCGGTGGCCGTAAGGTTCGGTCCAAGGCGGCCGGGCGACCCGGCGGTGCTGGTTGCCGGCCGGAGCCGGGCCGAGCAAACGATGGGCTGGCGGCCCAAATATAACGATTTAGAGGCGATTATCGGCAGCGCCTGGGAGTGGCGGCGTCGGCACCCCGACGGCTACGGCCGGCCCGATTAGCCGCCGGAGCCGGTGGTTTCGGTCGCCGCCTCGGCCGGCAGCATCTCCCCCAGGATCCGCTGCAAGGCCATAGTGTGGCTGCAGATGTTCCAGGTGGCGAAGAAGTGGCAGGTGCAGTGCCACTTGCCGTCCTGGAAGCTTACGGTGTGGTAGTCGTTATCCCCCCGGAAACGGACGGTGAACTGGAGGAAGGTGACCCGGTCCCGTTCTTCGGCGTAGCGCTTGGCCTTCTCGATCTTGGAAATCAGGGCCGAATTCATCTGGCGCCTCCTGCGGACCTTTTAAGGGCGGGGTAACCGCGGGACTCGCAGCCCGAGCCCGACCTGGCCTTTACACCCGGCGGGTTGCAGCCTCTATTCACCGCAAATCCCGGTTAGATTATATCAGCCGACGGTGGGGCTGGGGTTCAGTAGAACGGGTAGCGGGGCAGAAAGCCCCCCAGCATCACCAGGTCCACCAGGGCGCCCACCGGCCCGGCCAGGAACATTAAAACATACGCCCACCAGGGCCAGGGGTTCTGGGCGGTGATGATAATACTCCAGAAGACGCTGATAAAACCGACGGTCAGCCAGCCGAATATAAACTGAAGCAAACAGCCGCCACCGCGGGAGTCCGGCCGTGCGGTCTGCAAGCTTCGCCTCCTTTGTGAAAACTATCGCAAGATTATAACCGATGGGTACCGGGGCCGCCAGCGACGGCCAACCGGCCGGGGGGTTTGTCCCGGCCCAGCCTGCCGGCTCAGGGCCCGCGCTGTTGCAATGGGGTGATATAATCAATCGCGTCTTGTGGATTTGCGGAAGGGGACGGATGGGCACCTCGGAAAGGGCGGCCCTCTTCGGACGGGCGACCTCGCCCGGCAGGTGGGGTTACCTGCCCTGGATCCGGCGGCCGCCTCCCCTTACACTCCAAAGGTGTTTTTGAACCCCAAGCCTAAATCCGATGAAACGAGGTCTTTCCGTGGGCGAGCTTAACCGCCGTGAGTTCCTGGTCGGGATGACCGGCGCCGGCCTGGCGGTAGTCCTGGCGGCCTGCGCCCCCACCCAGCAGCCCGCCCAACCCGCCCAGCCGGCCGGCGGCCTGGCCAAGGAGCAGGTTATCCGCATCCCCCTCACCGAACCCCCGACCATTGATCCCGGCCTGGCAACGGACACGGTTTCCCTCGACGTCGTCGTTCAGCTCTTCGAAGGATTAGTTGGCTTCGACGACGCCGGCAACATTTTCGGCATCCACGCCGAAAAGTGGGATATCTCTTCGGACGGCATCAACTACACCTTCTACCTAAGGCCGGGGATCAAGTGGTCCAACGGCCGGCCCGTCACCGCCCAGGATTACGAGTGGGCCTGGAAGCGCAACATCGACCCCAAGACGGCCTCCGATTACGCCACCACCCTTTTCCCCATTAAAAATGCCCAGGCGATCCACGAGGGCAAGGCCGACCCCCAGACCCTTGGGGTCCGGGCCCGGGACGACCGCACCCTGGAGGTAACCCTGGAGGCCCCGGCCGCCTACTTCTTGCGGCTGGCCTCCACCTGGACCATGTTCCCCTTGCCGCGGGAGGCCATCGAGCGGTACGGGGATAAGTGGACCGAGGCGGGCAACATCATCACCAACGGCCCCTTCAAGATGGTCTCCTGGCAGCACCAGCAGGAGATCGTCTTGGAGCGCAACGAAGATTACTGGGGTAAAAAGCCGACCCTCCAGCGGGTCATTTACCGGATTTTCCCCGAGGGGGCCGAGGAGCAGGTGCTGGCCGCCTACGAAAACGACGAAATCGATGTGGTGCGGGCGATCCCGCCGGCCCAGGTGGACCGGGTCCTCAACGACCCGAAGCTTAAGGATCAGATCAAGATTTTTGACCAGTCCGGGACGATGTTTCTCGCCGTCAATAACCGGCGGCCACACCTGCGGGACCCGCGGGTTCGGAAGGCCCTGGGAATGACCCTGGAGCGACAGGTGCTTATCGACCGGGTGCTTAAGGTGGTTGCCAAGCCGGCCTACTCCCTCCAGCCGCCCGGGATTATGGGCCGCAACCCCGACATCTGGCCGAAGGAGGATGTGGAGGCGGCCCGGCGGCTCATGGCCGACGCCGGCTACCCCAACGGCCAGGGCTTCCCCGACATCACTTTCACCTACAATACCGCGGCAACCTGGAAGGCGTTGGGTGAATACCTCCAGCAGCGCTGGCAGCAGACCCTGGGCATTAAGGTTAAGCTGCAGGAGATGGAGTGGCGGGTGTTCCTGAAGTGGCGCCGGACGCCCGAGGCCAGCCAGACCTACGACGTTTACCGGGGTGGCTGGCTTTCGGATTACGAAGACCCGAACAACTGGTACAACGTCCTGTGGGACTCGGCCGAGGACCCCGGGATGTTCAACCTGGGCTGGAAGAACCCGGAGTACGACCGGATCGTCCGGCAGGCCCGGGCGGAGCTGGACCAGCAGAAGCGGGCCCAGCTTTACGCCCAGGCCGAGAAGATCCTGGCCGAGGAATACCCGGCCATTCCGGTCTATCATTACGGCGCCCGGCACCTGGTGAAGCCGTGGGTCAAAAACTGGACCATCTCCCGGGTCCTGGGCTTTGCGCCCCTCCGGGATGTCCAGATTCTGGCCCGCTAGTCGACCTGGGGCGGATGGGCTTAAGCCCATCCACCCCCCAATCCTTTTGGAGGGCGCAGGTCCGAAGTGTGGACGTACGCGCTGAGAAGGGTCTTGCTCCTGATCCCGACCTTGCTGGCCGTCTACACCCTGGTTTTTATTCTCTTCCACCTGACCCCGGGCGGCCCGTGGGATAAGGAGCGGCCGGTTCCCGAGTCGGTCCAGGAGTACTTAAACGCCAAGTACGGGCTGGATAAGTCCCTCTGGCAGCAGTATATCGATTACCTGGTCGGGGTCATCACCCGGTTCGACCTGGGTCCGTCGTATAAATACACCCACCTTACCGTCCGGGATATCATCGCCCAGTTTTTCCCCAACTCCATCCAAATCGGCCTTATCGCCATGGCCGTCGCCGTAACCTTGGGCATTAGCCTGGGGGTCCTTTCCGCCATCAAGCAGAACACGGTCCTTGATTACGTGCTCATGTTCTTCGCCATCTTCGGGGCAACCGTTCCCACCTTCGTCGTCGGGCCCCTCCTGGTCTGGCTGGTGATTCTAACCCTGGGCGTCGGCCTGCCGACCGGCGGCTGGGGCACCCCCAGGCACCTGGTTCTGCCGGTCATCACCCTGGCCCTCGGGCCCATGGCCGTCCTCGCCCGCTACACCCGGTCGTCGATGCTGGAGGTCATCCGGGCCGACTATATCCGGACGGCCCGGGCCAAGGGCCTGCCGGAGGGGGTTATCATCGTGCGCCATGCTTTGAAGAATGCGCTGATTCCGGTGATAACCGTGGCCGGGGTGATTCTGGCCGTGGTGATTACGGGTTCTTTTTACGTGGAGTTTATCTTTTCCATTCCCGGAATCGGCCAGTATTTCGTAACCAGCGTGAGCAACCGGGATTATCCGGTGCTTATGGGCGTTTCCCTGCTCTTTGCCACCGTTATCGCCCTGATGAATCTCATCGTCGACCTGGCTTACGGCTTCCTCGACCCGAGGATCCGCTACCAGTAGCCGGAACGGAGGTTGAGACGACCATGACTGCCCAGACCCCATCCCGGCCCGGGTCGGCGGCCGCTGAAGCGGTCCTGCCGGCCAGGGGTCCCACCAGTCTCTGGGCCGACGCCTGGCGTCGGCTCCTTCGAAACCGGGCGGCCGTCGCCGGCATGGTCTTTATCGGCTTTATGCTGCTGGTGGCCGTCTTTGCCGACCTCATTGCCCCATACCCTTACTGGCAGCAGGATATTACCAACCAGTTCCAGCCCCCCAGCTGGGGGCACCCCTTCGGAACGGACCACCTTGGCCGGGACGTCCTGAGCCGTCTGATTTACGGGGCCCGGGTTTCCATGGCCGTCGGGTTTATCGTCCAGGCTATCATCGTCCTTATCGGGGTACCCGTCGGGGCCATCGCCGGCTACTTCGGGGGCAAGATCGACCAGTTTTTGATGCGCTTTGTGGACGTCATGTACTCATTCCCCGACCTGCTTTTAATCATCATCGTGATGACGACCCTGCGGGCCGCGACGGGCCGGGAGAATGTGAGCGGCCTCCTCTGGCTTTTGGCCCGGGCCGACGACCTTTTCGGGGGTCTGTTGGGGGTCTTCATCGCCCTAGGCCTTACCAGCTGGCTCACCGTGGCCCGGCTCGTCCGGGGTCAAATCCTCTCCTTGAAGGAGCGGGAATTCGTCGAAGCCGCCCGGGCCATCGGGGCCGGCCACTTTCGAATTATCCGGGTCCACCTGGTACCCAACACCCTGGCCCCCATCATCGTGGCCGTAACCTTCGGCATCCCCAACGCCATCCTGGTGGAGGCGGCCTTAAGCTTTATCGGTCTGGGCGTAAAGCCCCCGATGCCGTCGTGGGGGCTGATGATCCTGGACGGCTACCGGGCGATGCGGGCCTACCCCCACCTGCTCCTCTTCCCGGCGGCCGCCCTTTCCCTGACGGTTTTAAGCTACAACTTCTTCGGCGACGGCCTGCGGGATGCCCTCGACCCCTGGATGAAGCAGTAAGCTTGTTGAGGCCGTCCCGCCTGTGCCAAAATGGAGGTGGGGAGCCCGATGCGGATTCTGGCCGTCGACGTCGGAACCGGCACCCAGGATATCTTACTCCTCGACTCGGAGCAGCCCATTGAGAACGCCGTCCAGCTCATCTTGCCCTCGCCCACGGTAATCGTCGCCGGGCGCATCCGGGAGGCGACCCGGGCCGGGCGGCCGGTCTTCCTCACGGGCCGGATGATGGGCGGCGGTCCCTGCCACTGGGCGGCGCTGGACCACATTCGGGCCGGCTTTCCCGTTTACGCCACCCCGGCGGCGGCCCAGACCTTCGACGACGACCTGGCCGCGGTGGAGCGGATGGGCGTCCGGCTGGTGGCCGAGGAGGCCGAAGTTCCCAAAGGGGCGGTGCGCATCGAGCTTCGGGACTTTTACTACCCGGAGATTCTGGCGGCCCTTCGCCCCTTTGGGGTGGAGGCCGAGCCCGACGCGGTGGCCGTGGCCGTCTTCGACCACGGGGCCGCCCCGCCTGGCTACAGCGACCGCCGCTTTCGGTTTGAGTACCTGGCCCGCCGGCTCCAGGAGGCGGGGAGCTTAAGCGGGTTTGCCTACCTTAAGCCCCACATTCCGGAGTTCCTGACCCGGCTCTGGGCCGTGGCCGACTCCTTCGCCGGACCCCAGCCCCTCCTGGTGATGGATACCGGCCCGGCCGCGATTCTGGGCGCGTTGGAGGATGAACAGGTAATGACCCCTTCGGAGCGGCTGGTGGTGAACGTGGGGAACTTCCACACCCTGGCCTTTTATCTGCGGGACGGGGAGGTCCTGGGCCTCTTCGAACACCATACCGGGGAGCTGGACCGGCCGAAACTGGAGGCCTACTTGGAAAAGCTGGCGTCCGGCACCTTGACCAACGCCGAGGTATTCGCCGACATGGGCCACGGGGCCCTGGTTTTCGAGCCGCCCCGGTGCCGACCTGATGAAATCCTGGTGGCCGTCACCGGCCCCCGGCGGGGGCTGCTTCGGGGCTCCCGGCTGCGGCCGTACTTTGCGGTCCCCCACGGGGACATGATGCTGGCCGGCTGCTTCGGCCTGCTCCGGGCCTTTGCCGAGCATTACCCGCCGGCCCGGGAAGCCTGGGAGCGGGCGCTTAAATTGAGCGCCGTAAGCTAAAGGCTGTGAGGTCGGCCTTAAACCGTTATTCTATCCTCTGGGCGGCCGGGCTCATCGCCGGCATCGGGGCTTTTGCCAACCTGGTGGCCGGGCCGAGTCCGGCCCGGGTGCTGGTCCCGGCTGGACTGCTCCTTTTGCTGGCCGCCTACTACCGGCTGATGCGGACCGGTCCCCGCCGGGTCACGGCCGCCGAAATCGAGGACCGGCTCCGGTCCGGCCGGCCGACCCTGGTGGAGGTCTACTCCGACTACTGACTGATGTGCCTTACGGTTAAGCCCGTCGTGGACGGGCTAGAACGGGAGCTGGCCGGCCGGGCCCAGGTTCTCCGGGTGAACGTGGCCGAACCGGCCGGGCGGGAGCTTTTTTCCCGGTGGAACCTGGAGGTAGTGCCCACTTTTTTGGTTTTTGATACCAACGGCCGGGAAGTCTACCGGGCGACGGGTTTTCCCGACCAGGGGGCGATTTTAAAAGCTTTAAACCTTTAAAGGGGGTCCTGATGCCGAAACCCTTTCCCCACGACACGCCCCAGCCGGAAACTTTTGTCGGCCGGCTGGGAATTCGGGTTACCGGAAAGGGGGAGGGGTTTGCCCGGTGCGAGCTGGAAGTGGAGCCTTGGTTTTTAAACCACCGGGGTGGGGTGGTCCACGGCGGGGTCATCTTCAGCCTGGTGGACACGGGTACGGCTGCGGCGGTCCACACCGTGATGGACCCCGACGAGGTCTGCTCCACTATCGAGCTTACGCTAACCTACCTGCGGGCTGTCCGGTCCGGGCAACTGGTGTGCGAATCCCGGGTTCTGCGCCGGGGAAACCGGGTGGTCTTCCTGGAGGCGGAGGTTTTCAACGACGGGGAGCTGGTGGCCAAGGGCCTCGGGACCTATTACGTGACCCGGGGAAAAGGCCCAAAAGCTCCCGAAGCTCCTTGACTTCCCGGTCCCAGCGGCGGCTCGACCCGTAATCGGGCCGCTGGTAAGGAAGGTTCGCCCGAACGGTGAAGAGGCCAAGGGCGGCGGCCGCGTCCAGCTCGCCAAAGCCGCCGTCGGCGACGAAGGCGGCCTCGGCCGGCCCGACCCCAAGCCGCTTTAAGGCCCGTTCAAAGATGGCCGGGTCCGGCTTGAGCAGGCCGACCTCGCAGGAGAGCACCACCGCGTCAAACAGCTCCCTCAGGCCCAGCCGGTCGATGGGCCCGGCGGCGAGGGGGGAAACGTTGCTCACCAGGCCGAGCCGGTAGCCCCGCCGGCGCAGGGTCCGCAAAACCGCCCTCGCCCCCGGGTAGAGGCGCACCCCCCGCCGCCGGGCCAGCTCTTCAAGCCGGGCCGCCTCGGCCACCGCCCCGGGCGGGACCTCCCGGCCCAGGTCGGCCAGAACCCGCCGGACCATCCCTTCGGCAGACCGGACCTGCCCGGTCATAAAGGCGTCAACGTGCCGGCCCCAGGCTTCAAAATAGGCCTCGGGGGCCAGCCCGAGAACTTCGGCCGCCCGGCGCCTTAGCGGGTCGGCCTTCTGGGCGTCGAGATAGGCCAGGGTGTCGTAGAAGTCGAAAAGGACGGCCCGGAAGGTCCGGCCGTTAAGGGTCATCCGTCCTGTCTGCCCAGGCCGAGGGCTAGACCGATGTAGCCGGCAAGGCCCTCAACCAGCTCCCTCAGCCCCACCCGCTCCTCGTAAGTATGTGGCAGGGTATCGTCGCCGGGGGCAAACCCGAGGGCCACCGTCCCGACGCGGCCGAAGTGGCCAGCGTCGGTGGCGAAGCGCCAGTAGTAGGGGGCGGCCCGGTCCGGGAAGAGGTCGCCCAGCACCTTGAGGGCCCGCCGGGCGTAGGGATTGTCGGCCGGGGTCTCGAAGTCGGGCATCTCGTCGGGGAAGTTTACCTCCAGGCCGGTGTAGGTCTTCTGCCGGACCTCCAATAGGCGGACGCTTCCGGCGGCCCCGGGGTCGAGGCTTTCGGCCAGCAGTTTCTGGAGGCGGCCGACGACGGCCTCGGCCCGCTCCCCCGGCACGTTCCGCCAGTCGAGGAATAGGGTAGCCTCCCCGGGGATGACGTTGGTGCTTACGGTGTCGGTGGTGTAGAGGGTGGGGGCGCAGGAGGAGGCGCCGAAGACGGGGTGGGAGGCCCGCTCCACCTTGGGAAGACCCAAAATAAAACGGGCCAGGCTGAAATGGGGATTTACGGCCAGTTCGGGGGCGGAGGCGTGGGCCGACCGGCCCACCACCCGGACGGCCAGCTCCAGCCGGCCCCGGTGGCCCAAAGCCAGCCGGTTACCCGAAGGTTCCCCAAAAACCCCGACCTCCGGCCGAAAGTTTGCGGCCAGAAGCCGGCTTCCCGCCCCCCCGACCTCCTCCATCACGACGGCGGCCACGTAGAGGTCCCCCGCTGGCCGGAGGCCGGCCCGCTTTAAGGCCCCGCCGGCGTAAACCTGGGCGGCCAGGGCCGCCTTGGTGTCGCAGGCGCCCCGGCCCCAAAGGTAGCCTTCGGCGATGACCCCGGCGAAGGGCGGGTAGGGCCACCGTTCGGGGTTGCCGGGGTCCACGTGGTCCATGTGGGCGTTAAACATGACGGTGGGCCCGCCTTCGCCCCGGATAACCCCCAAGACGTTCCCGGCCTTATCCCGCCACACTTCGTCGTAGCCCAACGCTTTAAGTTCGGCCTCGACCAGCTCGGCAACCCGGCCCTCGTCGCCGGAGGGGCTTGGAGTTTGAACCAGCCGGCGGCAAAAGTCGACCAGGGGCCCCTCCAGACTGCGGGCCAGTTGTAAAATCCGGTCCGGGGTGGCGTTTTCGGCCATTCTGGGCGCCCTCCGCAGCCATTATGGGGACCGGCCCTCCCGCCTGTCAAACGGCGTCTACGGTGCCGGGTATTCGAGGAGGCGTTGGGCCGGGCCCCGGCCGAGCCTCATTGCTAGCCTGAGCAGGGGCGACTGGAGACTGGCCTCCAGCTCCATTCCCCGAATCGCCTCGACCCCGGCCGCATCCCCCGGCAGGAGCCGGTTTACCAGGCCGAAAAGGTCGGCCATAAGGCCGGGGGCGAGGCCGTACAACCGGGCCAGCAGGTTGCCCGGAAGGCCCAGGATAACCTCGGCCTCCCCCCGGCGGGCGGCCAGAACCACCCGCCGGGCCACGGCCTCGGGGCTCATCGCCAGCCCGGGCAACGTTGCGGCCAGGGCGAAGATGGGGTAAAGCCGGGCGGCCGGGCCTTTAAAGAGGGCGTTTACGTGGGAGCCGGTCCGGGTAAACCAGGGGACCACGGTGGTGACCTTAATGCCGTACCGGCCCGCCTCGGCCCGGAGGCCCTGGGAGAAGCCCACCAGGGCGAACTTGGCGCAGGTATACGGCAGCGACTGGGGCAGAGCCACCTTGCCCCCGATGGAGGTGATGTTGACGATGCGGCCTTGGCGGCGCCGGACCATCTGGGGCAGAACCGCCAGGGTAAGGTAAACCGGTCCCCAAAAGGTAACCCCCAGGGCGTCTTCAAAGTCCTCCACCGTCATCGTCACCACCGGCCCCACCTGAATGATGCCGGCGTTGTTGACGATGATATCGACCCGCCCGAAGCGGTCGTTCACTTGGGTTACCAGGTTTTCGACCTGGGAGCGGTCGGAGATATCACAGGGGACGGCCAGAACTTCGGCCCCCTCGGCCTCAAGCCTCACCTTTGCCCGGGCCAGCTCCCTTTCGTCCCGGGCGCAAATGGCCACCCGGCAGCCTTCCCGGGCGAACTCCCGGGCCAGCAGAAACCCCAGCCCCCGGCTTCCCCCCGTTATAAGGGCCACCTGCCCTTCAAGGCTGGCCCCCGGCCGCTGGCGCCAAAGCTCCAGGGCGACGGCGGCCGCGGCCGCAAGGCTTGCCGTGGCGATGAATTTTCGGCTAACCATCGGCTTCTCCCCCAACCGGCGTTTAAAAAGATTCTGGCCGATCTGGGGGGGCGTTGGCAATCGGGGCGGGTTGCGGCCCCGGCCCCAGCCGCCTTATACTCACCGGGCGACATTTAAGCGCGGAAAGGGGTGCGACCTGTGGAGGATATCCGCCGCTTGCTGGCCATCCGGTCTGCCGACCTGCCCACCTTTTCCCCAAACGGGCAGGTTATGGCCTACGTCACCGACATATCGGGCGTGCCGGAAGTGTGGGCCCTGCGGCTCGGGGAGTTGCGCCCCGACCAGGTAAGTTACTTCGGGGAACGGGTGGGCCTGGCCAAATACGCCCCCGAGGGGGACCACCTGGTCTTGGCCTTAGACGCCGGGGGCAACGAGCACTGGCAGCTCTACCTGCGGCGTCAGGGCCGGATTCTGCCCCTCACCCGCAACCCAGAAGCCATCCACGAGTTCGGGGCCTGGGCCCCCGACGGGCAGCTTCTGGCCATCTCGGCCAATAGCCGCAACCCGGCTTATTTCGACATTTACGTGGGCACCCTGGAGGGCGAGTGGCGCCGGGTCTGGCAGGCCGACGCCACCCTCTACGTCCAGGATTGGTCGGAGGACGGCCGCTACCTGCTGGTGACCGAGTACCACTCGCCGTCGGCCCAGGACCTCTGGCTTGTGGACGTTTCCGACCGGAGCCGGCGAAAGCTCACCTCCGGGCCGCCGGCCCGGTATCTAGCGGCCCAGTTCGGCTCCCAGGGGGATGTGGACGTCTGGGCCTTAAGCGACCTGGATTCGGAGTTCCTCCGGCCGGTTCGGATAAGCCTGGAGACGGGCCGGCTTTCGGTTCCCCGGGAATTTGACTGGGACGTGGAGCAGCTGGCCGTTTCCCCCGACGGCTGCACCGCCGCCCTGGTCGTCAACGACGGGGGTCGGTCCCGCCTCTTTACGTACCCCCTGCCGGAAATGGACCGCCCGGCCGAAGCCCCCCACCTACCCCTGGGTGTGGTGCTCAGTCTGGAGTGGCACCCCGACGAGTCCCGGGTGGCTTATAGTTTTAGCGGCCCCCATTTTAACCCGGATATCTGGCTCTGGGACCCGGAAAGGGACATCAGCCGTCTCACCTGGAGCCCCCGGCTCTGGGTGGACCTGACGGAAACCCCCGAGCCGGAGTCCTGGCACTTTCACAGCTTTGACGGCTTGCCCATTCAGGGCTGGCTTTATAAGCCGGCCCCGGCCCCGCCCCCGGGCGGCTGGCCCACCCTGGTCATCGTCCACGGAGGGCCGGAATCCCAGGCCCGGCCCGGCTTCAACCCCGTCATCGCCTACTTCGTCCGGGCCGGCTACCTGGTTTACACCCCCAACGTCCGGGGGAGCACCGGCTTCGGCAAAACCTTCACCCACCTCGACGACCGGGAGCTCCGGCCCAATGCCGTCCGGGACCTGGCCGAGGGGGTAAGGATTTTGCAGGAGGCGGGCCTGGCCGACCCCAAGGCCACCGCGGTGATGGGGGCCAGCTACGGGGGCTTTATGGTCCTTTCGGCCCTGGCCGATTATCCGGACCTTTGGGCGGCCGGCATCGACATCGTAGGCATCGCCAACCTGGAGACCTTTCTTGAAAATACCGGGCCCTGGCGGCGGAAGCTACGGGAGGCCGAATACGGCAGCCTCGACCACGACCGGGAGCTTCTGCGGGCCCTCTCCCCCATCCACCGGGCGGACCGGATCAGGGCCCCCCTTCTGGTTGTCCACGGCCGGAACGACCCCCGGGTTCCGGTAAGTGAGGCGGAGCAGATCGTGGCCCGCCTGCGGGAGCTGGGCCGGCCGGTGGAGCTTTTAATCTTCGAGGACGAGGGCCACGGGGTCGTGAGGCTGCCGAATAAAATCCGGATGTATGAAACCATGGTTAAATTCTTAGCAAAACACCTTAACCTCAAAGGGCCCCAGTGATCGGCGAAGCCGTCGAAAGGGTTGACCCGGCTGTTTTTAAACTGCTTACCGAGGTAAGCACCGCCACCCTGCACACGGTCTTATACCGCCTCGGCTACACCCGGGTGTTTATGGCCGGCCTGAGGCCCTTCAGCCGCGGCCGGCACCTGGTGGGCCAGGCCCTGACCGTGCGCTACCTGCCGGCCCGGGAGGACCTTCCGCCCCCCACCCGGGAGGAGATGCCCGCCTACCCCCAGCGGGTGGCCATCGAAATGGTTCGGCCGGGAGACGTGATGGTCATCGACGCCGGGGGCGACTGCACCGCCGGAACCCTGGGTGATATCTTGATTACCCGCATCGCCTACCGGGGCGGCCACGGGGTCGTGGTCGACGGGGCCTTAAGGGACACCCCGGCCATAGCCGGGGTGGAAATCCCGTGCTTTGCCCGGTGCGCCCACGCCGGTGCCAGCTACACCCGCCAGCGGGCCTGGGACGTCAATATCCCGGTCCGGTGCGCCGGGGTGCTGGTGCTCCCCGGGGACGTCCTGGTCGGGGACGAGGATGGGGTTATCGTCATCCCCCGGGCGCTGGCCCGCCAGGTGGCCGAGCTGGCGGCCGAGCAGGAGCGGCTGGAGGCGTACATTCGGGAGCGGGTGGGGGCGGGCACGCCCCTTTCCGAGGCGTACCCCCCCAGCGACGCCTTCCTGGCCGAATACCGGGCCTGGCGGAGTCAGGCCCCTGGCTCGGAATCTTAAGCTTCCCGGTACCAGTTTGGGCTAAGCCGTAACAGGGCTGCTATGAAGCCATTGCCTGAGGGCCAACCGGCTTGACAGGTGGGATTTGTGGCCCTTATCCTGCTTGCGGCATCACCCCGCCGAAAGGAGGGAACACCGTGGCCCACCAGCTTATCCAGGTTGAAGAGCAGGACGGCGTGCTGGTCATCACCCTGGATGACCCCAAAACCCGCAACGCCATCGGCCCCGAGATGTACGCCGAAATCAGCGCCGAGCTCGACCGGTTCGAGTCCGACCCGAACCTGCGCTGCCTGGTGATTACCGGCCGGGATCCCGCCTTCTGCTCCGGGGCCAATGTCCGGGGGATGGCCCAAACGGTGGCCGAGCGGGAGGCCGTCCGGGGCCGGCCGGAGCTGGCGGCAAAACCCTGGGACGAAATCGAGCGCCGGCTTAAGGAGACCCCGGCCGAAAGCCCGGGTTTTTACGACGTCCGAAACCTGCCCGTCCGCCTCCACCGGCTGCAGAAGCCTTCCATCGCAGCCATCAACGGCTACGCGATGGGCCTCGGCCTGGGCATTGCCCTGTCCTGCGACATCCGGGTCGCCTCGGAGCGGGCCGGCCTTTCAGAAACCTTCATCCAGCGGGGGCTGATCCCGGCCGACGGTAGCTGCTGGCAGCTTCCCCGGATGGTGGGCCTTACCCACACCTTTTACATGCAGTATACCGGCGACGTTATCGACCCCGAAACCGCCCTCCGCATCGGCCTGGTGAGCCGGGTGGTGCCCCACGGGCGGCTCATGGAAGAGGCCCTGGGACTCGCCAAGCGGCTGGCCGCCGGGCCCACCTACGCGATGGGCCTTATCAAGTGGCTGGTCCACTACTCCCTTCATACCACCTTTGAAGAGAGCATGCGGGTGGCCGGGGTAATCCAGGAGATCGCCCGGGATACCCACGACCACCGGGAGGGCGTCCAGGCTTTCCTGGAAAAGCGGCCGCCCAGATTTATCGGCCGCTAGGCCCGTTAAAGCTCCAAGGCGTCGGCCAGCCGCCGCTTGTGGAATTTGGGGTCGCCCAGGTAGCTATAAAGGCTTCGGGAGGCCTTGGTGTAGAGGACCAAGCCGTAGTTGCGGACGACCCCGATGCCGGCGTGGACCTCGTGGCAGGAGTTGCAGGCCCGGTAGAAGCCCTCGCTGGCCACCGCCTTGGCCAGGTGGACCGAGGCCGCCGCCGGCCGGCCGGTCTCGAGCTTCCAGATGGCCTCATAGGTTGTCCAGCGGGCGGCGTCTAGCTGGTTTACGATGTCAATAATGTGGTCCTGGACCCGCTGGAACCGGCCGATGGGCTGTCCGAACTGGACCCGGGTCTGGCTGTAGCTTACGGCCAGCTCGAAAACGGCCTCGATGCCCCCGACCTTGTAGGCGCACAGGACCGGAATCGCCTTCAAAAACGCTCGACTCAGGCCCGGCCAGGCAGCCCCCGGCTCGCCGAGCACCGCCCCGGCCGGCACCCGCACGCCCTCGAACCGGACCTCGGCCAGGCCGGCCGTGAATCCGGGCAAGGTGCGGACCGATACCCCCGGTTCTGAACGGTCTACCAGGAAAACCGAGAGCCCGGCGGTCGGGTCGGGACCGTCGCCGGTCCGGGCGACGCAGAGCAGGTGGGTTGCGGCCGCCGCGTCGTGAACGAAGAGTTTTACCCCGTCGAGGATGTAGTCGGGACCGTCCCGGCGGGCCGTCAGCCTGACCGATTCGGGCCCCCACCCGTAATCGGGCTCGGTGTAGGCTAAAGCGAGAATCTGCTCGCCCGCGGCGATCCGGGGCAGGATTTCTCGCCGCTGGTCCTCGGTCCCGCACCCGAGGACGGCCGAAGCACCCAGGACCGCCGAGCTGAAGTGGGGCCCGCCCAGGGGGCCCCGGCCCAGCTGTTCGTAGACCACCGCCGTGTCCAGCAGACCGGCCCCTTCGCCCCCGTATTCGGCCGGGATCCCCAGCCCCAGCCATCCCATCCGGCCCAACTGCCGCCACAGCTCGGCGGATATTCCAGTTTCGGTTCGGTCCAGCTCCAGGAGGAGCTGGCGGGGACACTCCCGCTCCAGGAAGGCCCGGGCGGTGGCTTTGAGCATCTCTTGCGGTTCGGTCAGGGCAAGGTCCATCGGTTCGCTCCTCAGACGACGGTGCCGGCCTCTTCCCGGACGGCCCGGCCGATGCCGATCCGCCGGGCCATAATCACCTTCTGAATCTCGATAGTGCCCCCCGGATGGGTGGCCACGATGCTGGCCCGGTGGAAGACTTCCAGGTGGCCGCCGGAGGGATCCCAGGTCGGGTCGTTGGTGAGGGCGTAGGGGCCCAGGGCCTTAACGATGGCCTCGGCGATGCGCAGGCCCGAAACCTTCCGGTGGAGGGAGGCCTGGGGTCCCTCGTAGGTTCGGGGCCGGCGGGTGTGCCGGAGCCAGTAGTTGCGCAGGTTAAAAAGGCGGCCAATTTCGGCGTCGATATAGCATTCGACCAGCAGGTCCCGAACATCGGGGTCCTGGCTGAGGGGCCGGCCGTTGCGGTAGGTGGTCTTGCAGTACTCAATGAGCCGGTCGACAATCCGGTTTCGGCGGATGCTGCCGGCCCCGCCGTGTTCCAGCTCCAGGTGGGTTGTGGCCACCTTCCAGCCGTTGTTCTCGCCCCCAATGAGGTTAAAGGCCAGTACCCGGACGTTGTCGAAGTAGACGGTGAACTTTGCCCCGGGCGAGGCCCCGCCCTCGCCGCCGGCCATAAGCAGGTCGAGGGGCGTCATCGAGATGCCGGGAAGGTCGGCCGGAATCATAAACCAGCTTAAGTTTTCGTGGCGGCGGCCGTTGGGGTCGGTGCAGACGATGGTCCAGAGCCAGTCGGCCCCGTGCAGGCTCCCGACAAAGGTTTTCTGGCCGTTGATGACATAGTGGTCCCCGTCCCGGACGGCCAGGGTCTTAACGCCGGCCAGGTCCGAGCCGGCCCCCGGCTCGGTCAGGAGCTGCCAGACCCGAACCTCGCCTTTGAGAATTGGGGGCAGGAAGTATCGCTTCTGTTCCTCGGTTCCCCAGACGAGGATGCAGGGCGCGCCCAGGGTCCCGCCGGTGTTGTAAAAGGGCGGCAGGGAGAGGCCGTAGCGGTCCAGCTCCTCTTCGATGACGACGGCGAGTTCCATGGGGAGGCCTCCGCCGCCATACTCCTTAGGGAAGGTGGGAAAGAGCCAGCCCCGCTCCCCCAGCTTGCGGCCCAGCTCCCGACGCATAAGATACTGCTCGTAAGAAAGGTCGGCCGGGTCCACCGGCTCCTCAAGCCCGGGGGGAATGTTGGCCTCGAGAAAGGCCCGGACCTCCCGGCGAAAGGCTTCCTGTTCGGGCGAATATTTAAGCTCGAAATCCATCGGTTCGCTCCGGCGCGGTGGAATTCCGGACCAGTCTAACAGCCCCGTCGGCCCCGGGTCAAATTACCAGGCGGCCCGGAGCAGCTCCAGCAGCTCGGCCGGGCCCTCTACTTGGCGGGGGTTGCCCTGGAGGAAGAAGTCGTGGAGGGCCGCCTCGGCCAGGGCCGGCAGGTCCCCCTCGGGAATCCCCAGCTCCCGGAGGCGGCGGGGAAAGCCCAGCCGGCCCAAAAACCCGTCAATCCAGCCGTCAAGGCCCTCGGCCGACGGTTCGGCCCCCAGGATGGAAGCCAGCCGGAGCTGGGCCTCGAGGGTTACCGGGCGGTTGAACCGCAGGCCCGGTACCAGCAGCGCCGCCGAGGCCGTCCCCTGGTCGATGTGGTCGTAGCGGCTTTGGGTCTGGTGGACGAGGGCCGAGACCACCCCACCGCCGTCTCCGCCCAGGGCGTCGGCGGCCCGGTTGCTGAGCAGGGCGGCGCAGGCGGCCGCTAGGCGGGGCCCGGCCTCGGCCGGCCCCGCCAATATGGCCGGGATGGCGTTCTTTAAAAGCTCGAGGGCGGTGCGGAGGTCGGCGAAGGCAAACGGGTTTAGGGGCCGGGAGGTAAAGGCGGCGACGGCCCCGGCGAAGGCCGCCACGGCCGCCCGCACCGAGACCTCCGGCGGCGGGCCCAGGAGGGCTTCGGCGTCCAGAAAGACCGCCGCCGGCCGGGTCTTCGGGTCGAAGAGTTCCAGACGGCGGCGGGTTTCAGGGTCCAGGACGGCGGCCCCGGCCCGGTTCACGGCCGTATTCGGGGTAGTGGGGACCACCAGATTGGGAAGTTTGGGCCGCCCCAGGCGGGGGCTGACCGGCGGCTGGCCCGGCGGATATTGGGTGGCCAGCTCGTGGGCCGGCCTTCCTTGAGCCAGCAGGATGGTTATCGCCCGGGCGGTAACCACGGTGCTTCCGCCCCCGACGGCCAGGATGACGTCGGGGTTGGCCTCCCGGGCCAACCCCACCCCGGCCTCCACCGCCCACAGGGGCGATTCTTTCCTGACGCCGTCGAAGACGGCGACCAGGGCGCCCCCCAGGAGGGATTCAATGCGTTTTAAGAGGGTCTGCTGGCGGGCCACGCCCGGGGCGCACACCGCCATCACCCGGCCGGCCCCTAGCCGGCCGACCTCCCGGGGAAGCTGGGCGAGGGCGGCCCGGCCGGCAAAAACCCGGACCGCCGGGCTAACGTATCTAAATTGCAGGGCCGCATCCATTTTTTACCTCCCGGGAAAATAGGCGTGCTTTGGGACCAGACCCGGCGCCTGGGGGCGCCGGATGTTGACATAAAGTAAGGCCGCCAAGAAAGACATCAGGGCGAAGCCGACCAGGGCCGGCTGGTAGGACCGGGTCTGGTCGAAGACCCAGCCGGCGAAGACCGGGGCCAGTACCCCGATGCTGCCGATGGAGTTGACGACGCCCCGTAGGGTGGCGTAACTGCGCCGGCCGAAGAACTCCCCGATAAGGGACCAATTGACGGCCCCAACGCTTTCGCTGGCGGCGTAAACCAGGACGAAAACTAGGGGGGCCAGGGGCGTCTCTAAGAGGGCTAAAAGGACCATGGCCAGCGCCTGGCAGGCGGTACCCCCGGCCAGGATGTAGGTCTTGTTAATCCGGTCCCCAAGCCAGCCGAGGGTGAGGCCGGCCGGGATGGCCAGGAAAGCCATCAACCCCACCAGATTGGCCGCGGCCTGTTCCGAGAGGCCCTTCCAGACGAAGATGGGCACGAAATGGACCCCAAGGCCCGAATAGACCCCGAAACGAAGGGCGGTGGCCACGGCGATGAGCCAGTAGGCGGTGGTCCGGAAGGCCTGCCGGGCCGTGAAATCCCCCGACCGGTCCCAGGCTGGGGTTCGGCCCGGGTCGGCCAAGGCCGGACCCTTTCGGCCGTCGGGCAGCAGGCCCATCTCCTCGGGAGAGCGGCGGACGACCCGGGAGAGGGGCACCACAAAGGCCAGAATGCTGAGGCCGCAAACGACGGCCCCGACCCGCCAGCCGCAGGTGAGGACGACCGTGGATATGAGGGGCACCAGGATCGCCCCGCCCAGGCGGAAGGAGGCCGTCAGCAGGCTCATGGCCGTGGTCCGGTACCGGACGAACCACTGGTTGGCCGCGGCCAGCATCGACTGAAAGAACCCCATATCGAACCCAACGGCGATTAGGCCCATGTAAACGAGCAGAAACGCCCAGAAGTCGTTAACCTGGGACAGGATGATAAAGCCCAGGCCGGTCAGGGTGCCGCCGAGGGCCACCATTCGGCGGGGTCCGAGGCGGTCAATAAGCAGGCCGACGATGGGCCCGTCGATGCTCCCTTCCAGGCGGGCCAGGGAGAAGATGAGGGAGGTGGCGGCCCGGTTGAGGCCGAGGTCGGCGGCCACCGGTAGGAAAAACACGGTAAAGCCGTAGTAGTAAAGGGCCCCGACGGCGTGAATGACGCTGCCGGCGGCGATAATCCACCACCCGTAGTAGACGTTGGCCAGCCGTCGGCGAAGGGAATTGCCCAGCGCCCCCGGGATGCTCACACGAAAGTTTAGCCTAAGGCTCGGCCCCCCGGTCAAGTTGCCGCCTGGTCAAGCCGGCGGTCCCAAACCCAACCGCCGGCAGACAATATCGTCGGGACCCACGGCCGTGGGTCCCGACCACCATGCCCCGGGTTAGGCTTCGGCCAGCCAGACGTCCTGGAAGTCGAAGTTATTATAAAGGCTTGGGTGCCGCTTGTAGTTGCGGACCTTGGCCCAGTGGATAGTCCGCTCGAATCGCCAGTCGACGACGATTTTAGCGTTGCCGACCAGGGCCCGCTTTTCCATCTCCCAGACGAGCTGCCGGCGCTCGTTGGGGTCTATAGTCTGTGACTGGCGGTCGAAAAGTTGGTCCACCTCCGGGACGCAGACGTTGGAGTAATTGCGCTCAGCGTTGCAAAGATAAAACTCGGCGTAGACGGCATCGGGGTCGTCCACGGCGATGGCGTGGACCCACGGGGCCATGTCGAAGTCCCGGCGGTTGAGCCGGTCGAAGGCGGTCCCGGTCTCCTGGACGTCCAAGGTGGCGTCGACGCCGATTTTGGCCAGCTGGTCCTTAAGGAAGACCGAAAGCGGCTCATATTCGGCGCCCTTGCGGGTCAGCAGGGTCGTCTTAAAGCCGTTAGGGTACCCGGCCTGGGCCAGGAGGCGCTTGGCCTCCTCGATCTCCTGGGCCTTGTTCGGCCGGTAGCCGGGAACCTTTTGGAGTTCGTCTTTGGGAAGCTCCCACCGGCCGCCCGCCGGCATGTAGCCCCCGACGGTCCCCTCCCCCTGGGCCAGGACGGCGATGGCCGCCGGCCGGTCGATGGCCATGGAGACGGCCAGCCGAACCCGCTCGTCGTTCCAGGGGGCCCGCTGGGCGTTCATGTTAACGGTGTCAAAAAGGTAACCCTGAACCTTCTGGATTACGATTTTATCCCCGAGCTGGCGCTTGGCCTCATCGGCGTCGGCCTGGAGGTTGGGCCGGTACATGAGGAGCTGACCCGAGATGAAGGCGGCGAGGGCGGTGTTGGGGTCCGGGATGATGAAATACTTAATGCCATCCAGGTAAGGCCGCCCCTCGACGTGGTATTCGGTGTTCTTAACGAGCTCGATGCTGACGCCCCGGATATGCTCTTTGAACTTAAAGGGCCCGGTCCCGACGACCGTTGTCTTCATGTCCGGCCGGGACTCAAGGAGGTCTTTGGGGTAAATGACGTTCCAGCCCTGGGCGATGTTGGTGAGGAGGGAGGGATTCGGCCGCTTAAGGATAAACTTGACGGTGTAATCATCGGGGGTCTCGATGGCGTCGATAACCTGGAAGACCCCTTTGCGGGGGCTGACCACGCCCCGGGGTGGGTTGGCGATCCGCTCGAAGTTGGCCTTAATATCTTCGGCCTTAAAGGGCTTGCCGTGGTGGAACTTGACCCCCCGCTTTAAATAAAACGTATAGACTTTGCCGTCAGGACTTATCTCCCACCGCTCGGCCAGGTCGCCCACGATCTTGTTGTGGTCCATCGGGTCAAACTTGACCAGGAGGTTAAAGCACGGGGCGAGGGGGTGAAGGACTTGATAGGTGGAGTTCTGGTGGACGTCGTAATTAGGGGGGTCGGCCGCGGTCCAGGCCGTAAGCACCCCGCCGGAACGGGGTTTCTCTTCGGCCGGCTGGCCTGGGGCCGAAGGCTGTTGCTGGGCCTGGGGGGCGCAGGACCAGAGGCCGAGGCTTAAGGCTGCCACCGCACTACCGGCAAGGAACCTTCGTCGCGAATAGGGCTTCCGGAGCACCCGTTCCCAGTAGGACTGCCGCCAATTGGTCATTTTTACCTCCCCTGCGCAGCTTTCGGGTCACCCGATTTTACATACGGGAATAAATCTCCGTCAAACGACCCGAGCCCAGGGACCGGGCGTTTCGGCCGGGGAACCGTCCGTTAGTCCCGGGCACCCCACCAACCCCTGAAGCCCGGGCCGGGCGGGTATACTGGGACGGGGGCGAAGCTTCTCGGGCGCCGTTCGACGGCGCCGGTGTCGAATTGAGCACCCCGTAGCCCCTTAACGCCCAGCCGGAAACCGACCTTGACTGCCCAGGTAAACCTGAGCGAAAACCTGGCCGTCGCCCTGGGGGCGGCCTTTATCGCGGGCTTTTTGGCCGCCCGCCTCGGCCTTCCGCCGCTGCTGGGCTACCTCCGGGCCCATCGCCGACCCGAAGCTGGCCACCCAACTGGCCGATATCGGCATCGCCCCTTTGATCTCCGGGGTCGGGGTGTAGTTCTCGGTTCAGGAACTGCTACCGGTCTGGCGAACCGCGACCCTGGCCACCGTAGTCCAAGGTCGCCCTCCTGACCCTCGCCGGGTTCGGCCTGGCCCGGGCCTGGGGTTGGCCGGAGGTAGGCGGCCTCGTGCTGGGCTTTGACGTGGCCATCCCCAGCACCATCGTGGGCCTGCGGGCCCTTGTGGAAAGAAACCTGGCGGACACAACTCCCGGCTGACTGACCATCGGATGGTTATTGGCCGAGGACCCGCTTACCCTGGCATCATCCTTGGCGGTCGCCCGGGGTCCCCTTGAGCCGGCGGCGTGGGCCCCGACGGCGGGCATGGGGCTGCTCAAGGCCCTGGCGTTCGGGGCGCTGATGCTCTTTGTTGGGACCAAGCTGGCGGCCTGGCTGTTCGAACAGGTTGCCCGGACGGGCTCCAGGGGGCTTTTCACGTTGGCCGTGCTGGCCCCCGCCTTAGGGACGGCGTTCGCGTCCCACGCCGCTTCCGGCTTATCCCTGGCGCTGGGGGCCTTTGTGGCCGGCCTCGTCGTAAGCCACCATGCGGGCCGCCGAATTGCCGCCTTTTCGGGACGCCTTTGCGGTGCTCTTCTTGTTTGGGTGGGCATGGTCTTTGAGCCGGCTGTTTTTGCTACCGGAGCCCGGGCGGGTGGTGGCCCCGCTGGGCCTGGTTGTTCTCGCCAAGCCCTTTCCGGTTGGCCCTCGGCTACTCCTTACGAACGGCCCTCACCGTCGGGGCGGCCCGGGGCCAGGTCAACGAGTTTTCGTTCCTCCTTGGGGCATCCCTGGGGCTCATTTCCCACCGGGAGTCTAATTTGCTCACCGCAACGACCATTCTGGCGGTGGGCCTTAACCCTTTTCTCTTTCGGGCGGCCGACTTGGTGGGGCGGTGGGCCGCAGCCCGGGGGTAATTGCCGGGCAGTTCGGCAGACGGCGCCGTCGGGAAGCTGTGGGGCCACGCCATCCTCTGCCGTTACGGGCGGGTGGGGCGGGTCGTTGCCGAAGCCCGACCGCGTCGGCGCTTCCCCTTCGTGGTTATCGAGCAGGACCGGCGACTAGTGGGGGCCTTGCACCGGCTGGAAATCCGGACGGCCTGTGGGGACGCCGGTCGGCCGGATAGCTTGAGTCTGGCGGGTCTGTCCCGGGCGAGGGTGGTTATTGTGGCCGTTTCGGACCCGGTAGTGGCCCGGCGGGTAAACATCGCGGCCCGGACCCGCGGCGAAACCGACCGGGCCATACTGGAGCGGCTTGGCGCCGACGAGGCGGTCTTGGCCGAACTTGAGGTGGTTCGGCACGTGTTACGGCGGTTTGGGGTAAGCCCGCTGGAAGGCCAGGGCCTCCTTCGGGTATCGTGGCGGAGAAGAACGGGCCGGGATGCACCAAAAATTCCTGGGGCCGTCATCAGGCTGCGGCCCGGTTGAGGATGTCGGCCCTCAAGGCCACGATAGCTTCGGCACCGGCCCGCCTCCAGCTCATCCCACGCCGCTTGA
>DAOUCL010000007.1:0-7068 GCA_034432015.1 Dehalococcoidia bacterium | reverse complement strand
GCGATGAGGACCCCATGTACTTTATCGACCCCAACGAGTGCATCGACTGCGGGGCCTGCGAGCCGGCCTGCCCGGTCTCGGCCATCTTCCCCGAGGACGAGGTCCCGGCCCAGTGGCAGGTCTACAAGCAGATAAACGCCCTCTGGTTTGAGGACAAGGATCAGGCCCGGGCTCTTCTCAAGGCCAGCGCCCCGGGCAAGACCTAGCCCGAAACAACCTGACCGGCAATCAGCCTGAGGCCGACCAGCACCAGGGCTAGGGAAAGAAACCTTAAAATCCAGACCCCGTGGAGGCGCTGGGACAGCCTGGCCCCCAGCTGGGCGCCAAGGACCACCCCCAGGGCCATGGGGAGGGCGTACCGGGGAACCACGTGCCCCAGGAGCAGGTGGGAGCCGGCCCCCACCAGGGCGGAGATGGCCAGGATAAAGTGGGAGGTGGCGGTGGCAATGTGGGGCGGGAAAGAAAACAGATAAACCATGGCCGGCACGTGGATAATCCCGCCCCCGATGCCCAGGATGCTCGAAAGGAATCCCACAACGAAGCTCAGGGCGACCCCGGCCGGCTCGTTAAACGTGTACTCATAGCGTTCGCCCATAACATCGGTGATGACCCGCCGGGTATACCACGCGGGCAGGTTGGCGTCCACTTCCTCTTTCACGACCAGCTCCGCTTCCCGGGGCCGGATAACGATAAACCCGGCCAGCACGATCAGCAGCACCCCGAATACCAGGCTGAACAGGCGGCCGGTAAAAAGGGTGCTTAAATAGGCTCCGATAATCGACCCCGGGATTGTTGCGATGGCAAACCGGAAGCCTGTCCGGTAGTCGATGCGCTTTTGCCGGGCATACGAGACCGTACCGGAGAGGGCGTTGAGAAAGACGACCGTAAGGGAGGTGCCGACAGCCTGCTGCGGCGGCAGGTGAAAGATCAGGAGCAGGGCCGGGACGATGAGGGGTCCACCGCCGGCCCCGACCAGGGTGCCGTAGGTTCCGACCAGGAGTCCTAAAAGGAACAGGCCGACCGGTTCAATGACGCCAGGCATCCGGTTCCACTCCCTTACTGACCAGCGACTCCCGGTGGGGGGATACCGGCAGCCGCGTAACGCATTTTAGCAGACCGGGCAGGCCTCCAAGAAATTTTTAAGTTTGCTCTTAGCCGCCTCTAATACTGTCTTCCCTAAAATGGGTATGGTAAAGCTCCGCAGGTACACCAAGAAACCTTCGGAAGGAGGTCAGAAGAGCATGCCCGAAGCCGTAACGACCAAGCCCGGGATTCGTCCGCTGGCCGACCGGGTTGTCGTCAAGCCCCGGCAGCGGGAAGAGGTAACTAAATCCGGAATCGTTCTGCCCGACACCGCCCGTGAAAAGCCCCAAGAGGGGGTTGTCGTCGCCGTGGGCCCCGGCCGGATGCTGGAGAACGGCACTGTGGTTCCCCTGGAGGTAAAAGAGGGGGACGTGGTGATCTTCGCCAAGTATGCCGGCACCGAGGTCAAACTCGGCGACGAGGAGTACCTCATCCTGCGCGAGTCTGACATCCTTGCCGTTCTGACCGAAGAATCCAAGTAACAAGTCGAGGGAGGTGAGACGATGCCTGCAAAGCAGATTCTGTTCGGTGAGGAAGCCCGCCGGGCCCTTCGCCGGGGGGTGGACATAACCGCCGAGGCCGTTGGGGCCACCCTGGGTCCCCGGGGCCGCAACGTCGCCCTTGAGAAGAAGTGGGGCGCCCCCAGCATCACCCACGACGGCGTAACCGTCGCCAAGGAGATCGAGCTTAAGGACCCCTTTGAAAACATGGGCGCCCAGCTTCTCAAGGAGGCGGCCACCAAGACCAACGACGTGGCCGGCGACGGCACCACCACGGCCACCGTCCTGGCCCGGGTGCTCATTGACGAGGGCCTCAAGGTCGTCACCGGCGGTGCCAACCCCATGCTCATCAAGCGGGGCCTTGACCGGGCCGCCGAAAAGGCCGTTGAAGCCATCCGCAACCTCTCCAAGCCCCTGGGCGGCAAGGAGGATATCGCCCACGTCGCCACCATCTCCGCCAACGATGAGGAGATCGGCAACCTGATCGCCGAGGTGATGGAGAAGGTCGGAAAGGACGGTGTCATCACCGTCGAGGAAGGCAAGGGGCTGAAGTTCGAGGTCGAATACGTTGAGGGAATGGAGTTCGACCGCGGCTACATCAGCCCCTACTTCGTGACCAACCCCGAGCGGATGACGGCCGAGATCGAGGAGCCGTACATCCTGATCACCGACCGCAAGATTTCGTCCATTAACGATATCCTGCCCATTCTGGAGCGGCTGCTCCAGGCCGGCAAGAAGGACCTGGTGATCATCGCCGAGGACGTGGAGGGTGAGGCCCTGGCCACCCTGGTGGTCAACAAGCTTCGGGGTGTGCTCAACGTCTTGGCCGTTAAGGCCCCCGGCTTTGGCGACCGGCGCAAGGCGATGCTGGAGGACATCGCCATCCTTACCGGCGGCCGGGTCATCTCCGAGGAGCTGGGCCGCAAGCTTGAAAACGCCACCCTCCAGGACCTCGGTCAGGCCCGCCGGGTGGTAGCCGACAAGGACAAGACCACCATCATCGAGGGCCGCGGCTCGCCCGAGGCCATCCAGGCCCGCATCCGGCAGATCAAGGCCCAGATCGAGGAGACCACCTCGGACTACGACCGGGAGAAGCTGCAGGAGCGGATGGCCAAGCTCTCCGGCGGGGTGGCGGTCATCAAGGTGGGCGCCCCGACCGAGGTCGACCTCAAGTACCGCAAGACCCGGGTTGAGGACGCCCTGTCGGCGACCCGGGCGGCGGTGGAAGAGGGGATCGTCCCGGGCGGCGGCGTCGCCCTGCTGGTGGCGGCCAAGGCCCTGGAGTCCCTCAAGTTCGAGGGCGACGAGGACTTCGGCGTCCAGATCCTTCGCCGGGCCCTCGAAGAGCCCACCAGGCTCCTGGCCGAGAACGCCGGCCTTGACGGCGGCGTCATCGTCGGGGAAATCCGCCGGCGCCAGGAGACCGAGAACAACCCCAACATCGGCTTTGACGTCATGGCTGAAGAGTACGTCGATATGCTGGCCCGGGGGATCATCGACCCGACGAAGGTGACCCGCTCGGCCCTGGAGAACGCCGTGTCGGTGGCTGGGATGGTCCTTACCACCGAAGCCCTGGTCACCGAGATTCCTGAAAAGGAGAAGACTCCGGCCACCCCGTCGCCGGAGTACTGACCGGGGCCGACAGACGGACAGCGAAATTTGGGGACCGGGCGTCGCCCGGTCCCCAAATCTTTGGGGGATTGGGTTGGACGCAAAGGTCGTGGGCCTTGACCTGGCAGCCAGGCCCTGGCGGCCCACCGGGGCGGCCGTCCTTACCGCAGGCAAAATCCACACCGCCCTCCTTTTCGGGGACGACGATATCCTTGGGTTTGTCGGCCGCCAGTGGCCGGCGCTGGTGGCCGTCGACGCGCCGTTATCTCTGCCCGCCGGCCGGTGCTGTTTGCGGCCTGACTGCGCCTGTCGGCGTTTCGGCATCGCCCGCCGGTGCGACCGGGAGCTGGTTCGGCTGGGGTTCCGGGCCTTCTGGACGGCCCTGCCCTCGATGGTCGAGCTTACCCGCCGGGGCATCGCCCTGGCCCGGCGGCTTCGGGCCGCCGGGTTTGACGTAATTGAGGTCTTTCCGGGGGCGGCCCAGCGGCGGCTGGGTTTGCCCCGCAAACAGGATAACCGTTTAGAACTTGCCCGGCGGCTGACCGAAGACTGGGGGCTTATCCTGCCGACCGACCGTAAACTAACCCACGACGAGCTGGACGCTGCCACCGCCGCCGTGGTCGGCCTGCTTTACCTTCAGGGGTTGGCCGAGGCCGTGGGCGACCCGGCCGAGGGGCAGATCATCCTGCCCCGGCCGGACCTGACCGAAGGTAACACGCAAGTTCATCGGCCGTCTCCCGGGCCTGCCGAACCAGGTCGGCCAGCCCAACCCCCCGGTAGGAGGCCCCCACCAGAAAGAGGCCCGGAAGGCCCTTAAGCTCCCCGGCCACCTTTTCGACCCATTCCGGGTGGCCCACCCCATACTCGGGCAGGGCGTCGGCCCAGCGGTGAATGAAAACCCCCTCCGGCCGCTCGGGAAGGGGGACGACCCGGCGAAGCTCGGCCCAGACCCGGCCGCTCAGCTCCCCATCCGAAAGCTCCCACCATCCCGGTCCCCCGGCCCGGCCCACGTAGGCCCGCATCACCGTCCAGCCCGGCCGGGCCGACCCCGGCCACTTAAGGGACGACCAGGTGGCCCCGTTGACCAAGAGGCCGGCCCGGGCCGGCACCAGAAAGCCGGTCCCCGAAAGGCCCGGCTCCCCCCGGTAGGCGAAGATAAGGACCCCCACCGATACTAGCCGCTGGGCCCCAAGGAGGCCGGCCAGGGCCGGGGCCATCCCCGCCACCAGCCTGCCGGCCGCCGGGGCCGGGACAGCCAACACCACCGCATCGGCGGCAAGCAGGTCGCCGCCGACCCGAACCAGCCAGCGGCCGTCGGCCCGGCCGACGGCCTCAACGGGCGAACGGAGCCTCAGGTGGGCCGCCTCGAGGCGGCCCACCAGCGCCCGGACCAGCCTTTCGAGGCCCCCCCGAATGGACTTAAAACCGGCGGCTTCGGCCGCCTGCCGCCGCACCGCCCCCAGCCCCCGAAGGAGGCTGCCGTATGTGCGTTCAATCGCCCGGTACTGGGGAAAAAGCCCCAGGAGGCTCAGCCGGTAAACGTCGGCGGAGTAGAGGCCGGCGAAAAGGGGGTCGGCGTAGCGCTCGGCCACCTCCCGGCCCAGCCGCCGGGCGAAGAAAGCCCCCACCGACTCATCCGAGTCGTCCCGGCGGGGGGGCAAAACCAGGTCCAAGAGGACCCGAAGCTTGCCCGGCAGGCTGAAAAGGCCGCTGGTTACAAAGGACCGGAGCCGTCCGGGGGAAGGGACGGGGTGAAGCTTTCCGGCCCAGTAAATAAAGGCCGGGAGGGGGGCCGGGGAGATGAAGTCTTCGCCGAGGCCCAGCTCGGCGGCGAGCTCCAGGGCGGCCGGTTTCGAGACCACCAGCGAATCCGGTCCCAGCTCGACGTAGTACTCCTCGGTCTGCCAGGTGGCCACCTTCCCGCCCCAGCGGTCGGCGGCCTCGAAGACCCAGACCTCGGCCGCCGGGCCCAGAAGCTTTCGGGTGAAATAGGCGGCGGCCAGGCCGCTCAGTCCGCCCCCAACCACCACAATTCTCGGGCCGGCCATCACCGTCGGCTCAGCTCCCCAACGGTTTTAAGGACTGTATCGGCTAAAGCTTCGAGAAAGTCGGGGTCATCATTAAGGGAAGGGGTGCGGCCGAACTGAAGGCCCAGGCGCTGGGCCTTCGACCGGGCCTCGATGTCCAGGTCGTAGAGCACCTCCAGGTGGTCGGCCACAAAGCCGATGGGACAGGCCAGAACCGCTGGCACCCCCCGGCGGGCCAGCCCTTCCAGGACCTCGAGGATATCCGGCCCGAGCCAGGGCTCCCCGGTGGCGCTGGCGCTCTGGTAGGCTACCTGCCACTCGGCCAGACCGACGGCCCGGGCAACGGCCTCGGCCGTCTCCCGGATCTTGGCCGGGTAGGGGTCGTTCCAGCCCAAAATGCGGGCCGGGAGGCTGTGGGCCGTAAAGACCACCGCCGTCCCCGCCGGCATGTAAGCCAGGGCCGCCCGCACCCACCGGGCCCAGGCCCCGATGAAATTCGGGTGGGTGTGCCACTCCCGGGCCGGAACCAGGGGAACCTTAAGGCCGGCTTCGGCCGCGGCCGCCCGGGCGGCCGCAAAATATTCTTCGGTCGTGAACCGGGAAGCATGGGGGGCCAGGGGCAGTAGCAGGATCGCCTCCGGCCCGGCCTCGGCCAGCCGCCGCAGGCCCTCGGCGATGAACGGCGGGCTGTGCTTCATGCCGACCGCCACCTCCCACTCCACCTCGGGGGCCAGGTCGGCCAGCCGGCAGGCCAGGCCCTGGGCCTGCCGGACCGTAATATCAATCAGGGGCGAATAGCCGCCAATGGCCTCGTAGCGCCGCATAAGGTCGGCCACCGCCTCCTCGGATACCGGGCGGCCATGACGGATGTGCTCTAAATAAGGCCGGACGTGGGCTTCGGCGGCCGAAGCCGGGGTGCCGTAGGCCATCACCAGCACGGCGTACCTTCGGGCCATTTTTCAGTCCTTTCTTTTGGAGGTTTCGGCGTGAACCAGGTCGACCAGGGCCTTTAGGGTGTCTACGGGAGTGTCGGGGAGAACCCCGTGCCCCAGATTAAATATATGCCCGGGGCGGCCCCCGGCGGCGTCCAGGACTCGCCTCGCCTCGGCCGCCACCGCCTCAAAGGGGGCCAGGAGCACGGCCGGGTCCAGATTGCCCTGAACCCCAACCCCTTCCCCCAACCTTTCCCAGGCCCACCCCAGGTCCACCCGCCAGTCCAGGCCGATAACGTCCCCGCCGGCCGCCCGCATCTGCTCCAGCAAACCGGCCGTCCCCGTCCCGAAGTGGATGGCCGGGACGCCGGCCTCGGCGATGGCCCGGAAGACGGCCGCCGAATAAGGCAGGACCCGTCGGGCGTAGGCTTCGGGACCCAGCACCCCAACCCAGCTGTCAAAGACCTGGACGGCCTGGGCCCCGGCCCGGGCCTGGGCCGCCGCAAACCGGGCGGCCGCCTCGGCCAGCAGTCCCATCAGCCGGTCCCAAAGGTCCGGACGGCGGTACATCAGGGCCCGGGTCTCGGGAAAGTCCCGGGAAGGCACCCCTTCAATCAGGTAAGCGGCCAAGGTAAAAGGCGCCCCCACGAAGCCGATGAGGGGAACCTTAAGCGCCGGCACCAGGAATTTGATAGTTTCGAGGACAAAGCCCAGGTCGACCTCGGGCTCAAGGGGGCGCAGTTTTTTGATATCCTCTTCGGTCCTGACCGGCCGGGCAAGGACGGGTCCCCGGTTTTCGACAACCTCAAACTCCACCCCCAGCCCCAAATAGGGCAAAGTCAGGTCGGCAAAAAGGATGGCCGCATCCACCCCCAGCACCTCCACCGGCAGTAGGGTTACCCGGGCGGCCAGCTC
>DAOUCL010000006.1:0-2285 GCA_034432015.1 Dehalococcoidia bacterium | reverse complement strand
GCAGGCAACGGCGTTGAGGACGGCCTCGAAGACGCTGGGAAACCGGGGCGGTTTAAGACCCCGGAACCGGTCGGCGAGCGGGGCCAGGACCGCGTCGGCCGCGGCCAGCCGGTAAAAGCCGCTGAGGTCAGCGTCGAGGCCCAACATCCTGGTCAGGATCAGGCCCACGGCCGGAATATCTTCTTCCGAGAGGCCGGGGCCCTCCACCCGGACCTCAAGCTTTGGGCTGTCCGGTCCGGAGGCCTGAGCAACGGTCACCACCCGGGGCCGGCCGTCGATAACCAGGAGCCGCCGGTAATGGCGGCCGTCCCAGGAGTCGATTCGGTTTTCGGCCCGCCGTCGGAGGGCCCAGACCGTCAGGTCAAGCCGGAAGGGCGGAACCGCCCGAAGGTCAAACGTAAGGGTCGGGGACATCCGGGCTGGACTCAGACCTCCCCCTCGGGTGGGAGCCGAAACGCAACGGCAAGCCGGTTCCAGCCGTTAATAGCAACGACCGCCATGGTCAGGTCCACCAGCTCCCGCTCGGTGAAGTGGCGGCGGGCCACTTCATAGACGTGGTCCGGCACCCGGCCCTCCGCCAGCAGGGTCACGGCCTCGGTCCAGGCGAGGGCCGCCCGCTCCCGGGCGGAAAAGAATGGAGCCTCCTGCCAGGCGCTCAGGGCGTAGATGCGCCGCTCAGATTCCCCGGCGGCCCGGGCACTGCGGGTGTGGAGGTCAATGCAGTAGGCGCACCCGTTGAGCTGGGAGGCCCGGATTTTAACCAGTTCGAGAAGGGACGGTTCAAGGCCGCTGGATTTGACGTAAGCTTCGAGTCCCCGCATGGTCTGAACGGCCTCGGGGGCAACCTGCCGGTAGTCGAGACGCATCCCTGAAACCCCCTGTTGAAAAATTACATGCGGCAAGCACGGTAGCTACTTACGACGGAATCCGGCCGAGGCGGCGCTTGCCAGCAGGAAGAGGATGATGGCCGCAACGTTAAGGGTTCCGCCGACCTCCCGCCAGGTTGCAAGGCCGGCCGCGTCTCCGAAAATCTTCGCCGCCAGGGAGGCGTGGAGGAGGCCCAGGTGGGCGTAAAAAGCCGGGTGGAATGGGAGGGCGACGCCGGTGACGGCCGGGAGGATGATTAGGGCGTGGCCGAAAATCATCGACATAACAAAGCCCAGGAGGACGGTGTGCAGGGCCCCCTCTACGATGGGGCCGGCGGTGGCGTAGGGGCTTAAGACCCACCAGAGGCCCCCCAGTCCCAGCCAGAAGAAGCCAAAGATAAGGCACAGGGCGATGAAGCGGGTCTGGCCGGGCCGGCGGACGGTAACCCAGGCGATGTCGTATTTAAAGAGCCAGGCGGACATGCCGAGCAGCGCAACCCCGGAAATGCGGCGGCCCGCTTCGGGGGTAGCCAGGCCGACCAGAAGGCCGGCCGCCAGCAGGGCCGTGACCAGCCACAGCAGGCGGCCGGGCGGCCACCCGGGTGAGCTCGAGCCGCTCCCCCACGGCAGTTGGGTGAGGAGCCAAACGAGGTTGCCCCCGGCCCAGAGGGCGACCCAGGCGGCCGTGACCGCAAGGCCGGGGTCATGGTGGCGCCGGAGGACGTAGAAATAAACGCCGAGGAGTCCGGCTGAGGTGGCCAGGGTGAACAGGTGGGGAACCGGGTAGGGGGCACCGGCCGCCAGGGTCAGGGCCCCAACGGCCGCAACCGCCGGAACCAGGTATCCGGCCGTGCGGTCCAGGGCCGCGACCCGCTCCAGGCTGATGAGGGTCCCGAGGAAGCCGGAGACCATCAGGGCTCCGTGGGGGCCGGGGGCGGGGACCGGCAGGCCGGGCGTGATGCCAAGGCGGACGAGTCCGGCCCCGAGGCCGAAGAGAAGGCCAAGGCCCGCCAGCAACAGCAGAAGCCGACGCAGGACCAGGTTCCGGGTCACGGCTGGACTCCCCGGACGAGGACGACCGACAGCCCGACGATGACAATGGCCAGGCCGAGGTTTACCCGGGCGAACCAGATGGCGAGCCGGCGGAGCCGGCGGGCCTCGGCCGAGGTGGGATCCTTGCGGGCCAGCTCGTTGGCCCGGACTCCGACCCCGAAATCGTGGAGGGCGGTCAGGACCAGGACCAGACCTACCGCCGCAAACTTCGAGGCGAGGGTGTGGGCGAAGCCGGTCCGCCAGAAGGCCGGGTCAAGGAAAGTTGCCGGGCTGATGCCCCGCAGGAACAGGATAATGATGCCGGTCACCACCAGGGTTCCCAGGGCGCCCCAGCCGAGGGTCCGGGCCCGCCGGCCGCTGAAGTCG
>DAOUCL010000005.1:0-12060 GCA_034432015.1 Dehalococcoidia bacterium | reverse complement strand
GCCCTCCCCCTGCCCGACCCCGCCGCCGACTTTATCGCCCCCGGGGGGTACCTGGATTTAAAGGTCGTTGCCCCGGCCGAGAATATTTTTGAAATTCTAGTGCTGGAGCCCCGGGCCTTCGCCGAGTAGCTCGGCCAGCCGGGTCTTAACCAAAGCCGCCAGCTTTTTCGTCATTCCCGGCACCGCCGCAATCTCTTCTTCGGGGGCCGCCAGAATTGCCCGGGCCGAACCGAAGGTTTTGAGCAGGGCGAGGCGCCGCTTCGGGCCGATGCCCTTTACCTGGTCCAGAACCGACCGCATGCCCGCCGTCTGGCGGACCTGCCGGTGGTAGCTGACGGCGAACCGGTGGGCCTCGTCCCGAATCTGCTGAAGGAGGCGGAGGGCGGGGGAAGTCCTGGGCAGACTCAAAGGCTCCGGCGAGTCAGGGAGGTAGACGTCTTCGTTTTCTTTGGCCAGACCGATGGCCGGGAGCCACTCGAAGCCCAGGTCCCGCAGAACCTCCAGGGCGGCGTTAAGCTGGCCCCGGCCGCCGTCGATGACGATCAGGTCGGGCAGGACCGTCCAGGGGTCCCGGAAGGCCCCGGGCTCGTCCCCGGCCGGCACCAGCTCCGCCGGTTCGGGGCCGTCGAGGCGCAGGGCGGGCCCCCGGGCCTGGCGGAGGCGGCGGCCCAGGACCTCCCGGAGCATGGCGTAGTCGTCCTGCCCGGCGACGGTTTTGATTTTAAACTTGCGGTAGTCCTGCCGCCTGGGGACCCCGTTTTCGAAGACCACCATGCTCCCCACCGGGGCGGTCCCCTGGATGGTGGAGATGTCGTAGCATTCAACCCGCCGGGGCAAGGTGGGCAGGCCGAGGGCCTCCTGGAGCTCGAAGAGGGCCTGCTGGCGGGCGTCCTGGGCCGCCAGCAGGGTGCGCAGGCGGTGCTCCAGCCACTGGCGGGCGTTCTCAAGGCCCAGCTCAAGCTGCTGGCGCTCGGCGTCGGCGGCGGGCCGACGGATGGCCACCGGCGCCCCCCGCCGCTCGGAAAGCCAGTCGGCCAGAAACTCCTCCCCCTCCACCTCCACGGGCACGATTACCTCGTCGGGCAGGTCGGTGGCCGACCCGTAGTACTCGCGAATAAAGGCGGCCAGAAGCACCCCGGGCTCGACCGGACCCGGGTCCTGCTTGCTGAAGGTTTCCCAGCGTAAGAGCATCCCCTGCCGGACGGGCAGGACCTGGACGCAGGACCACTCGCCCAGGGTGGCCGGGGCCAGCAGGTCGTAGTTGGCCCGGACGTCCTGGATTACCCGCTTGCGCTCGAGCATCCCCCGGATATCCCGGATCTGGTCCCGGTACTCCCGGGCCCGTTCAAACTCCAGCCGCTCGGCGGCCTCTTCCATCTGGCGGGTAAGCTCCGCGAGGAGCTCCTCGTAGCGGCCCTGGAGGAAGCGGGCGAGGCGATCCACCTCGGCCCGGTACTCTTCGGGGGTGACGGCCCGGATGCAGGGGCCGAGGCAGCGGCCGATGTGGTAGTAAAGGCAGGCCGACTTATAGACTTTAGAGAGGTCCCGGGTGCAGGAGGCCAGCCGGAAGTGGCGGCGGATTATCTGCATCACCCGGCCGCTACTGCCCGGGTTGCTGTAGGGGCCGAAATAGACGTGGCCGGGCTCTTCGGACCGGTGGCGGCGGACGATTTCGGGCCGGGGGTAGGGCTCATTGAGGTTTAAGTGGACGTACGGAAAGTTTTTGTCGTCCCGGAAGCGGATGTTGAGCTCCGGTTTTTCGGTTTCGATTAAAGCCCGCTCGAGGTTTTTGGCCTCGCTGAGGGTTTCGACCACGAAGTACTCAAAGTAGCGGAGTTCCGAACGGAGGCGGCGAAGCCGCGGCTCAGGAAGGCTCCCCCGAAGCAGGTGGGTCGTGAGCCGGTCCCGGAGGTTTCCGGTCATTCCCACGTAAAGGGTGCGGTCCCGGGTTGGGCCGCAGAGGCGGTAAACCCCCGGCCGCTCGGGCACCTGGGCGAGCTGGGCCCGGATATAGTCGGGGTCGTCGGGTTTAACCTCCACGAGGCGGGAGGCGACGAAGGTTCGGGGTCCGGAAGGCGAAGCAGACATGTGGCCCATCTAAAGTATACCCCGGGACCCGGGGCGCTAAGCCCGACCGGTCGGCCGCGGCCTTTGGCGGGGTTCAGCCCGTCCGGGCGCCTATCGGGGCCCGGCTTATTCTATATACTCAGGCCGAGGCGTTAGGCGAGGTTAAAGGGATGGGTTTAGATGCCGTCCGCTGCCACTTTAAAGAGGGGCGGCCCCGGCTGATCCGGCTCCACCTGAAGCTCCCCGAGCCCTAAGGGGGTGTGCATTAGGCGGCGCTCATTCCCCCGTCGACGACGAAGACCTGGCCGGTGATATAGCTTGAGGCTTCCGAGGCCAGAAATACGGCCAGACCCTTAAGTTCATAAGGTTCGCCAATGCGGCCCAAGGGGGTGAGGGCCCGAATCTTATCCCCGGCCCGCTCGATGACCGGCTTTGAAAGCCTGGTGTTGAAAAACCCGGGGGCGACGACGTTAACCCTCACCCCCTTCGGACCCCACTTGACGGCCAGGTCCCGGCTCAGGGCAATTATTCCCCCCTTGGAGGCGCTGTAGCCCGTGGCCGAAAGGATATCTTCGGGGGTACCCAGCAGGCCGGCCACCGACGCCACGTTAATAATGCTGCCCGAACCCCGGGCCAGCATGTGGCCACCCGCGGCCCGGCAGGTGTAAAAAGTCCCGTTCACGTTCACGTCGATGACCCACTTCCACCGGTCTAAGGGCATCGCCAGCACCGGCGCCCCCCAGGAGACCCCGTGGCCGTTGACCAGGATGTCTATCCGACCGAAGCGGTCCAGAACGGCCTTAACCAGCCCTTCGACCTGCTCCGGGTCGCTGACGTCGGCCGGAACGGCCAGGCATTCAAAGCCCCGGCCGGCAAACTCCTGGGCGGTGGGCTCCAGCCACTCGGTGCGTCGGGCGGTGATGGCCAGCTTGGCCCCGGCCTCGGCCAGCGCCTCGGCCATGGCCTTGCCGAGGCCCCGGGAACCGCCGGTAACCAGCGCAACCTTACCCGTAAGGTCAAATAGCTCCCGAATATGCACGGCTCACCCCTCCGTGGGTTCGAGTTTTTTCGAGATGGCGGCCAGGCAGATGAACTCGTAGGCGATGTTGGCAGCCAGCAGGGCCGTGATGTCCCCCTGGTCATACGGGGGCGAGACCTCCACCAGGTCGAAGCCCACGAAGGGCAACCCCACCAGCCCCCGGACCAGCCGCAGAACCTCCCGGGGCGTGAGGCCCCCGGCCTCGGGGGTGCCCGTCCCCGGGGCAAAGGCAGGGTCGACCACATCGATATCGAAGGAGAGATAGACTGGGCCCTGCACCCGCCGGCGGATGGCCCGGACGGCCTCCTCGACCCCGTAGGCCTCGATTTCGGCCAGGGGAATTATTTTTAACCCGAACCGGCGGGGAAGGTCATAGTCTTCCGGCCCGAAGACCGGGCCGTGCATTCCTACCTGGATGGAGACTTCCGGCCGGATAAGGCCCTCCTCGATGGCCCGGCGAAAGGTGGTGCCGTGGCTGTATTTGCGCCCGTAGTATTCGTCCCAGAGGTCGGTGTGGGCGTCGATGTGGACCAGGGCCACCGGCCCGTGGCGGGCGGCCACCGCCCGCAGGATGGGCAAAGTTACCGAGTGGTCGCCGCCCAGGCAGAGGGGGATGACCCCGAGGCCCAGGATAGGCTTCAGGGCGGCTTCCACCCGCTCGAAGGTGTCCTCCAGGTAGGTGGGCACCACCGGCAGGTCGCCCCCGTCCACCACGGCGATGCGGTCGAAGGGGGCCACCTTGAGGGCCGGGTTGTAGGTCCGGAGCATCACCGAAAGCTCCCGAATCTTGCGGGGGCCAAACCTCGGGCCGGGGCGGAAGGTGGTTCCGCCGTCAAAGGGTACCCCGAGGACCGCCAGGTCCGCCCCCGTAAGGTCCTCCCGGTAAGGCAGCCGGGCGAAGGTGACCGGCCCGGCGAACCTGGGAACTTTCAGGGGGTCGATGGGCCTAGGATGCTCCGTCACCGAAGAGGTCCCTTTCCAGGTCCAGGGTGCCGGCTTCGGCGACCCCCAGGGCCCGGTAGAGGGTTTCGTCGTAATCCCGAACCCGGATGGGGGTGGGGATGGGCACGGCGTGGCCCAGAACCAGGGCCTGCTGGCGGGTATCAAGCCGGGCCAGCAGGGTCCGGAGCTCCGACCGGCCGGCTACCCCGGTAAGGACGCTTTCCAGGTCCTTTTCGTTGTCCAGGGAGCAGATAATCCGGGTCCCCAGCTGGGACATCACCTCCTCGTCGATGCCCGAGGGCCGCTGGTCCACCACCAGCAGGGTTACATTATATTTTCGCATCTCCCGGGCGATGGTGCCGAAGATGGTGTGCTGGGCCACGGCCGGGGATAGGAATTTATGGGCCTCCTCAATGACTACCACCAGGGGCCTCGGGTCTTCCCCGGCCCCGCCTAAGAACTTCTCTTTGGCCTCGACATAATGTCGGTGGATCCGGCGGGTAAGGACGTTGGCCACCAGCATGTAGGCGAGGAGGTCGTTGGTTCGGCCGAACTCCAGCACCACACTCCGGCCCGTCCGCAAGTAACCCAGCAGCAGGTCCACCGCCCGGCTGTCGGCCTTCGGCTTTAAGAAGTTAAGCCGCTTAAGCCGGCCCAGGGACTGGTAGAGGGCGCTGACTACGCTGGAGGCAAACCCCAGCTCTTTGGCCAGCCCGTCCCGCGCGGCCGGTTCTTCAAGGCCGAGAAACTCCCCCAGCCAGCCCCGGCCGTAATGGCGTTCCAGGGCGGCCATCAGGTCGGGGGCCCGGCCGGAAAGGTGCAGAGGTTCGGCCAGCAGGAGGAGGTCGTCGATTTCCAGCTCGTCGTAGCCGATTTCGACGACGCTGTCGTACCGGACGCCCCGGCGCCGGGAGCTCTCTTCGTCAAGGGTAAAGACCACCACCGAGGACCGGTAAAGCTGCCTTAAGCCCTTCACCTCCAGCCGCCGCGCCTTGTCTTCGGCCTTCCAGCCGTACTCGTTGTGCATGTCGAAGACCAGGACCGAGGCGAGGCCGCTGCGGATGATCCCCAGGAGCAGAAGGCGGGTGAGGAAGCTTTTGCCCGTCCCGCTTTTGCCGAAGACGCCATTACTGCGCTCCACCAGCCGCCGGATATCGATGCAGAGGGGGACCTCGGGCATCTCCAGGGGGGAGCCCACCCGAAAGTTGTGGGCCTCCCGCTCGTCCCCGTAGACGGCCGCCAGGTCTTCGGCGGTGGCCTCATAGACGGGGGAGAAGTGGGCCGGCACCGTCTTAACCGGCTCCGGGGGCTCCCCCGGGGTGGCCGGCAAAATGATGGTCGGCAGAACCTGCAAAACCCCGTAGGTGGAAATGCCCCCCATTACCCGGGCGATGAAGGGGTCGTCGTAGTCAGGGGGAACGCTGGCCACCTGGTCGCTCACGCTTTTAAGCTTGACATCCGTTACCAGACAGAGAAACCGGCGCCGGTGGCCTTCGACGGTGACGAAGCGGCCGATGCCCATCTCCTCCACCGGGACTTCGGCATCCAGCCGCACCTCCAGCCCGCCGGAAACGGAGCCCCCGACCACCCGCCCGACCCGGCGGGGTCTGGCCGGAAAGGGGCCTCGGCCGTCACGCCCCACCCTTGAGCCTCCGCAAAAGCAGCTGAAGGCGGGCCGGATTCGGGGCCAGCAGCCTGGCCAGCTCCCGGCCGGCCCGTACCAGAAACTCCTCCGGCTCCGGCCGCCCTCCGGCGGCCTGCCGGAGGGCGGCCGCGACCAGCTCATCGACGGGGGCCGGGGAGGCCTGTTCCAGGAGCAGCCCGAGGAAGTCCAGCCTTTCGGTAAAGCTTACGGCCTCCGCGGGGGTGCAAAGGTAAACGAAGTCGTGGATTCGGGGCGGGGTTGGGGGAAGGGTCTGCCGGACGGCCCCGTTCTCGGCGTAGCCGACGATTATGGCCTCAAAATCCGTCCGGAAAAGCTGGGTGAGGTGGGGATTTTTCCTGAAGATTTCTTCCGGGTCAACCTCTTCCCGGCCCCGGGCTACCGGTCGGCGGCCCGGGTCGATGCTGGCCGTGCGCACGGCCGCCACCAGCCCGAAGACCGGCCGCTCCGGGGGGCCCGTCCGTACCAGACTCCCCAGGGGCGGTGCCCCGTGCAGCTCGTAGCAGTGGACCGCAAACCTGGAGGTTGCGGTTTCGACGACTTCGCCGACTTTAAGGGCCGTCATATCTTTGCTAGGGCCTGCTCCAGGTCGGCGATGATATCCTCCGGGTCCTCAATGCCCACCGACATCCGGATGAGGCCGTCGGTGATGCCCAGGCTCCGGCGCTCCTCCGGCCCCAGGTACCGGTGGGAGCTTATGGGCGGGTAAAGGACCTCGGTGAAAACGTCCCCAAGGGTCGGGGCCGGCCGACAGAGGCGGAGCCGGTCGATAAAACCCATGGCCCGCTCCCGGGTTCCGTCCCGCAGTTCGAAGGCGACCATCCCCCCGAAGCGGTCCCCGAAGAGCTTCCGGGCCACCCGGTGGTCGGGGTGTTCGGGCCGGCCGGGGTAGTAAACCCGGCCGATTTTCGGGTGGGCCCCCAGCCACTCGGCCACCCGGGCGGCATTGGCGCAGTGGCGTTCCATCCGCAGGTGTAAGGTGCGGATGCCCCGGAGAATAAGCCAGGCCTCGAAGGGCCCCAGGACCGACCCCACCAGCCGGACGATGGTCCGCAGGGCCGGCTCAAGCTCCCCCCCGGCGACCACCAACCCGCCCATCACATCCCCGTGGCCGCCCAGGTACTTCGTGGCCGAATGCACCACCAGGTCGGCCCCGGCCCCCAAGGGCCGGTGAAGGTAGGGGCTTACAAAGGTTGCGTCCACGATTACCCTGGCCCCATAGCGGCGGCCCAGCCCCGCCAGGGCCGGAACATCGAGCACCCGCAGCACCGGGTTCGTGACCACCTCAAAAAATATTCCCTTGGGCCGCTGGGCCGCCAGCAGTTTCTCGGCGTTGGCCAGGTCGGTCAGGTCGGCGAACCGGACCTGAACCCCCATCGGGGCAAAGAATGTAAGCAGGAGGTCCCGGGTGGCCCCGTAGAGGTCCCGGGCCGCCAGTAGCCGGTCGCCAGGAGAAAGCTCCAGGGCCAGGAGGGCACCGTGAACGGCCGCCATCCCCGAACCGAAGGCTACGGCGGCAACCCCGCCCTCCAGGTCGGCCACGGCCCGCTCCAGGGCGGCGACGGTGGGGTTGGCGTTGCGGGTGTAGACGAAGCCGGGGCGTTCCCCGGCGAAAACGGCGTCCAGCTCGGCCTGGGTGGGGTAGTAAAAGGCGCTGGCGGCGTAGATGGGGAAGACGGAGGGCCGGAAATCCCCCACCGGGGTCTCCTGACCCCCGCCGCTGTGGACGGCACGGGTTCCGAAACCGGGCGAACGGTCTTCGGCCATCGCTAGCCGATGCTAGCACACCAGTTCGCCGAGATGCAAATGGCAAAAACTACCCGCTCGGGCTTTTAGGCTATCAGCCGACGTGTTATTATTAACTTCGAGTGGGCGCAGACAGCGTTGTCGGGACTGCGCTCCCGGTGACCTATAACCCACAGCGTGGTGGAGGGCAATGGACTTCTGGCGAACCTTTCCCGGACCCAACGCCGCCTACGTCCTGGAGCTTTACGAAAAATACCGGCTGGACCCGGAGTCGGTCGACCCCGCCACCCGGGCCTACTTCAGCCGGTGGGCGCCGCCCGTGGATGGGGCCGTTCCGGCGGTGGCCCTCTCCAAGCTGGCCGGGGCCGTCCAGTTTGCCAACGCCATTCGGACCTACGGCCACCTGGCCGCCCGCCTCGACCCCCTGGGCAGCGAGCCCCCGGGCCACCCCGCCCTCTCGGCCCAATTTCACGGCCTTTCCGAGGCCGACCTCCGGGAGATTCCGGCCTCGGTCATCGGCGGGCCCGTCGCCCGGGATGCGGCCAATGCCCTGGAGGCGGTGGGCCGGCTCTTTAGGGTTTATGCCGGGACGGCCGGCTACGAATTCGGCCACATTGAGGACCCCGAGGAGCGGGCCTGGCTTGAGGAGGCCGTTGAAAGCGGCCGGTACCGGCCGGACCTCGGCCGGCCGGAAGCCGTTGCCCTCCTCGAAAGGCTTACGCAGGTTGAAGTCTTTGAGCAGTTCTTGCACCGGGCCTTCCCGGGCCGCACCCGCTTTTCTATTGAGGGCGTCGACATGCTGGTCCCGATGCTGGACCGGCTGATCGGCCTGGCCGCGGCCGACGAAGTCCGGCAAGTCTTTGTGGCCATGACCCACCGGGGCCGGCTGAACGTCCTGGCCCACGTCTTCGGCAAACCGTACGCCGAGGTGCTGGCCTACTTCCGGGAGGGGGCCCGGGAGCCGAGCCTTGAAGGCCGGGACGGGATCCCCATCTACGGTGACGTCCACTATCACCTGGGCGGGCAGCGGGTCTTTGGGGACGGCCGGTTGGTCGCCACCATGCCGCCCAACCCCAGCCACCTGGAGGCTATCTACCCGGTGCTTGAGGGGATGGCCCGGGCCGCGGCGGCCGACGCCTCCCGGCCCGGGGCGCCCCGGGTTGACCCAGGGGTGGTCCTGCCCGTCGTCATCCACGGGGACGCCGCCTTCCCCGGGCAGGGGGTTGTGGCCGAGACCCTTAACCTTTACCGGCTCCCCGGCTACACCGTGGGGGGGACGGTCCATATCATCGCCAACAACCAGATTGGCTATACTACCGAGCCGACCCTGGGCCGGAGCACCCGGTACGCCGCCGACCTGGTAAAAGGCTTCGGGATTCCGGTGGTCCACGTCAACGCCGACGACCCGGTGGCCTGTCTGGAAGCTGTCGAGCTGGCATTCGCCTACCGGCAGAGGTTCGGCAAGGACTTCGTCGTCGACCTTATCGGCTACCGCCGCTACGGCCACAATGAGGGCGACGAGCCCAGCTTCACCCAGCCCCTTATGTACGAGGCCATCGGCCGCCACCCGACCGTCCGGCAGCTCTGGGCCGAGCGGCTGGTCCGGTCGGGGGTGGTGGGGGCGGACCTGCCGGAGAGGCTTCGGGAGAAATACCTGGCCGAGTGGCGCCGGCTTTACGAGGCCCCGGCCGAGGTCGGCCGGCCGGCCGACCGGCCCCAGGCCCCCCCACCCAGGCCCCGGCCGGTTGAGACCGGGGTGCCCTTAGACCGCCTCCGGGCCGTCTACGACGCCTGGCTTACCTTCCCCCGGGACTTTAACCTTAATCCGAGGCTGGAGCGGGCGCTTCGGCGGCGCCGGGCAGCCCTGGACAACCCTGAGGAGGCCAACGTCGATTTTGCCACCGCCGAGGGGGCGGCCTTCGCCACCCTCCTGGCCGACGGCATACCGGTAAGGCTGGCGGGCCAGGATACGGGCCGGGGCACTTTCAGCCAGCGCCACGCCATCCTCTACGACGCCCGCACCGGCCGGCCCTTTATACCCCTCCAAGCCCTGCCCCAGGCCCGGGCCGCCTTCGAGGTGATAGATAGCCCCCTCTCGGAAAATGCGGCCCTGGCCTTTGAGGTGGGCTATAACCTTCAGGCCCCGGAGCGGCTGGTAATCTGGGAGGCCCAGTACGGCGACTTTATCAACGGGGCCCAGGTGCCCGTCGACGAATTCATCGTCTCCGGCCGGGCCAAATGGGGCATTACCCCTTCCCTGGTCCTGCTGCTGCCCCACGGCTACGAGGGCCAGGGGCCGGACCACTCCAGCGGCCGGCTGGAAAGGTTCTTGAGCCTGGCCGCGGATAACAATATGTTTATCGCCAACCCGACCACCGCGGCCCAGTACTTCCACCTGCTTCGGCGTCAGGCCGCCCTCCTGCGGGAAGACCCCCGGCCGCTGGTGGTCTTTACGCCCAAGAGTTTGCTGCGCAACCCGGCCGCCTTCTCGGCCCTCCGGGAACTGGCCGAGGGCCGCTGGCAGCCGGTGCTGGACGACCCGGCCGCTAACGAGCGGGGAAGGGTGCGTCGGCTGGTGCTCTGTAGCGGCAAGGTCTACTATGACGCCGTCGCCGACGAGCGCCGGGCCCTGGCCCGGGAGCTGGCCATCGTTCGGGTTGAGGAGCTTTACCCGTTCCCGGCCGAAGAGTTGCGGGCCCTGCTGGAAAGCTACCCCGCCCTCGAAGAAGTTATCTGGCTCCAGGAGGAGCCCCAGAATATGGGGGCTTGGGCCTACATCCGGCCGCGGCTGGAAGAGCTTATCGGCGGGCGATGGCCCCTCCGGTATATCGGTCGGCCGCCGGCCTCCAGCCCGGCCGAGGGCTCCATGGCCCAGCATCTGGCCAACCAGCGGGCCATAATCGAGCAGCTTTATACGCCCCGGGAGCTGCCGGTCCCGAGCGGGCGGTAAGGGGGATAGAAAGATGGCCGCCGAGATCGTTGTTCCGGAAGTTGGGGAGTCCATCGTCGAGGCCACCGTTGCCCGGTGGCTGAAGCGGGAAGGGGAGCCGGTTGTGGCCGGCGAACCCGTGGTGGAGCTGGAAACCGAGAAGGCCAACGTGGAGGTCCCGGCCCCCCGGTCGGGCGTCCTGGCCCGGATCCTCCGGCGGGAAGGGGAGGACGTCCGGGTGGGGGAGGTGCTTGGGGTTGTCGAAGGGGCGCCGGTGGCGGCCGAACAGCCCCCGGCGGCCCCGGCACCGGAGGCGGCCGAAGTCCGGGCCGAAGAAGGGCCCAAGGCCACGCCCCTGGCCCGGCGGCTGGCCGAGGAGGCCGGCATCGACCTTTCCCAGGTGCCGGCCACCGGCCCCGGTGGCCGGGTCACCCGGAAGGACGTGCTGGCCTACATTGAGAGGCAGCGGGCCGCGGCCCAGCCCCAGGTTGGGCCGGAGGTGGAGCCGGCCCCGGTCCGGCCGGACACCCGGGTTGCCCCGCCCCGGCCCGAGGCCGAGGCCTGGGCCCCACCCCCGCCGCCCCCGGTCGCCCGGCCCGAGGTGGGGGCCCCGCCCCAGCCCCGGGAGGTTCGGGTTCGGATGTCCCGGCGCCGGCAGACCATCGCCCGCCGGATGCTCGAGGCCACCCAGACCACGGCCATGCTCACTACCTTTAATGAGGTGGATATGGGGGCGGTGATGGAGGTCCGGCGGAAGTACCGGGAGATGTTCCAGCAAAAATACGGCGTAAGCCTTGGCATCATGCCCTTCTTCGTCAAGGCCACCGTGGCCGCCCTCAAGGCGTTCCCCAAGCTGAATGCCGAAATCCAGGGGGACGAGATTGTTTATAAAAACTATTACGATATTGGCATCGCCGTCGGGGCCACGGAAGGGCTTGTTGTCCCCGTCCTTCGGGACGCCGACAAGCTGAGCTTCGCCGAGATCGAGCAGAAGATCGCCGACTTTGCCCGGCGGGCCGAAGAGAACAAGCTTACCCTCGAGGAGCTTCAGGGTGGGACGTTTACCATCACCAACGGCGGCGTCTTCGGCTCTCTGATGAGCACCCCGATCCTGAATCCGCCCCAGGTGGGCATCCTCGGCCTGCACCGAATCATCGACCGGCCCGTTGCCGTCAATGGCCAGGTTGTCATCCGGCCGATGATGTATGTCGCCCTTACTTACGACCACCGACTGGTGGACGGCCGGGAGGCGGTGCAGTTTCTGGTCCGAATCAAGCAGCTTGTCGAGGACCCGGCCCTCCTGCTGGTGGAAGGCTGGTGACGGCCCGCCGATTCCGGATAAGGCTTCTGCGCCTCGCCTTCGGGGCCCTGTACGGCCCCCTCGCCCCGACCTATGACCTGATAACCCGGCTCTGTTTTGCCGGGGAGTGGGACCGCTGGCAGGATGCGGCCGCCGCCCGCCTGGTCGGGGACCGCATCCTTGAGCTGGGACCCGGCACCGGGACCCTGGCCGCCCGCCTCGTCCGCTCGGGGTTTGACTACACCGGGCTGGAGCCTTCGGGTCCGATGCTGGCCCTTGCCCGGCGCCGACTGGGGCAAACCGGCCGGCCCTTTAACCTGGTCCGGGGCCAGGCCCAGCACCTCCCCTTTAAGGCGGGCGTCTTTGATGCCGTG
>DAOUCL010000004.1:0-1827 GCA_034432015.1 Dehalococcoidia bacterium | reverse complement strand
ATTCAAGCGGCGTGGGATGAGCTGGAGGCGGGCCGGTGCCGAAGCTATCGTGGCCTTGAGGGCCGACATCCTCAACCGGGCCGCAGCCTGATGACGGCCCCAGGAATTTTTGGTGCATCCCTCCTGATACAGGCCGTAGAAGCGCGGCCCGCCGTTGGGCTAAAATTCTTGGGGGTAAACCATGGAAAGCCGGGAAATCCGCACCCGATTCTTGAAATATTTTGAGGCCAACGGCCACACCATTGTTGAAAGCTCGCCCCTGGTGCCGGCCAACGACCCGACCCTGCTCTTTACCAACGCCGGCATGGTTCAGTTTAAAGATGTCTTCCTCGGCCTTGAGGAGCGGCCTTACCGGCGGGCCGCCACCTGCCAGAAGTGCGTCCGGGCCGGGGGCAAGCATAACGACTTAGAGCAGGTGGGCAAGACCGCCCGGCATCACACCTTTTTTGAGATGCTGGGCAACTTCTCTTTTGGGGACTATTTTAAGCGCGAGGCCATCGGCTACGCCTGGGAACTTATTACCCGGGAGTTTAACATCGAGCCGGACCGGATCTGGGCCACCATCTTCCGGGACGACGACGAGGCCTTCGAGTACTGGCGAAAGGATATCGGCCTTCCGGCCGAGCGGATCGTCCGGCTGGGGGAGAAGGATAACTTCTGGGAGATGGGAGATGTGGGGCCGTGCGGGCCGACCTCGGAGCTAGTTTACGACCGGGGCGAGGCCTTCCGGTGCGACGCCCCCGAATGCGCCATCGGCAAGTGCGACTGCGACCGCTGGCTCGAAATCTGGAACCTGGTTTTTATGCAGTTCGAGCGCAAGCCCGACCGGTCGCTGGTTCCCCTCCCCAAGCCCTCCATTGATACCGGTATGGGCCTGGAGCGCATCGCCTCGGTCCTCCAGGGGGTAAACAGCAACTGGGATACCGACCTCTTTAGGCCCATTATCGGCCGGATCGTCGAGGTCTCCGGCCGTCCGTACGACCCCGGGCCGGAGGGATTCCCCCACCGGGTCATCGCCGACCACAGCCGGGCGGCGGCGTTTTTAATCGCCGACGGGGTCCTGCCTAGCAACGAGTGGCGGGGCTATGTCCTGCGGCGGATGATCCGGCGGGCCGTCCGGATGGGCTACCAGCGCCTCGGCCTGCAGAAGCCCTTCATGGCGCAGGTGGCCGACGCCGTCATCGACCTGATGGGGGATGTCTACCCGGAGCTCGTCCGAAACCGGGACCTTATTCACCGGGCCCTGACCACCGAAGAATCCCGCTTCTTCCAGGCCCTGGCCACCGGCCTCCATGTGCTGAGCAGTCGCCTTGAAGCCGTCAAGGCCCGGGGCGAGCGGGTGCTTTCGGGGGAGGAGGCCTTTCAGCTTTACGACACCTTCGGCTTCCCCCTGGACCTTACCATTGAGATTGCCGCCGACGAGGGCGTCTCGGTAGACATCGTCGGCTTTGAGCGGGCGCTGGAGCGGCAGCGGGAGCAGGCCCGGGCCGCCCAGCGCTTCCAGGCCGAGCAGGTGGTGCGGGTTGCGGAGTACCGGCAGGCCGTCCCCGAGCCCGTTCAATTCGTCGGCTACGAGCACTGGGCCTTTAGGTCAAAGGTTTTAGCCCTTTTTGTGGACGGCCGGTCGGTGCCGGTGGTTTTTGAGGGCCAGGAGGTTGAGGTTATTACGGCCGAGACCCCCTTCTACGGGGAGGCCGGCGGCCAGGTGGGGGATACGGGCGAAATCGTCGGGCCTTCCGGGGTCATCGTGGTGGCCGATACCCAGCGTCCCCTGCCCGACCTGATCGTCCACCGGGGGCACGTCCGGCGGGGGGAGGTGGCCGTGGG
>DAOUCL010000003.1:0-2108 GCA_034432015.1 Dehalococcoidia bacterium | reverse complement strand
GGAAGGCGGCTTCCCCCATCTTCCCGGCCCCCACCACCAGGACGGTGCGGCCGGAAAGGCTGCCCAGGACCTGGCGGGCGAGGGCCACGGCCACCGAGCCCACCGACGTGGGGCTTTTGCCGATGTCGGTTTCGGTCCGGGCCCGCTTGCCGGTGTGGACGGCGTGGCGGAAGAGGGCGTCCAGAATGGGACCAACGGCGCCGGCCGCCCGGGCGGCCTCCAGGGCCTGGCGCACCTGCCCCAGGACCTGGTGCTCCCCCAGGACCATGGAATCGAGGCCGCTGGCCACGGCAAACAGGTGCCTTACGGCGTCCAGGTGCTCCAGGGTGTAAAGATAGGGCTCGAAATCGGCCTGGGGCACCCGGTGGAAGTCGGCCAAAAAGCGGCGGATGCTGGCCGCCCCGGTCGAGACGTGGCCGACGAGGCCGTAAACCTCGGTCCGATTGCAGGTGGAAAGGATAACCCCCTCGGCCACGTAGGCCTTTAAGGCCGCAAGGCTCGGGCCGAGGGCTTCGGCCGGAAAGGCCAGCCTTTCACGGACCTCCACCGGGGCAGTTTTGTGGTTAAGGCCGACGGCGAGAATAATCACGGGTCGAACCGCGCTTTGTTGTAGTGGTTAACCCCGGCCCCTCCCTTCTCGGACCAGACGGCGCTACCAAGATATGTTAAGGGCCGGCCGCCGGCAGTGTCAACCGGCCCACTTCCAGCTCCCTTCCGCCAGGGACGGCGGAGAGGAACGTTTGTTTGTTTGACAGGGGAGGCCCGGCCGGCTATAATGGGCCTTGAGTTCATGCTGGTGCGAGCAATGGCTCGGCCGGTGCTGTGGCTGGCCTTGGCCGCGGCCCTGGCCGGAGCCTTCTCGGTCCCCCCACCGGCTTGGGCGGAGGGCCCGGTCCAGCACCGGGTCCAGCCCGGAGAGACCCTCTGGGCCATCTCCGCCCGGTACGGGGTTTCCCTGGACGCGCTCGCGGCGGCCAACGGCCTGGCCGACCCCAACCGGATCCGGGCCGGCGACACCCTGGTGATCCCGGCCCGGGCCGAAACAACCCCAGAACCCCCGACCGCGGGTGTTTACACCGTCCAGCCTGGGGACACCTTCTGGGGCATCAGCCGAAAGCTCGGCATCCCCTTCGGGGAGCTGGCGGCGGCAAACCCCGGGGTGGACCCCGGCCGGCTCCGGCCCGGGCAGGTTCTTAGCCTCCCGGGGACCCCGGCCCAACCTGAGGCCCCCGGGCCGGCCGCCGACCCGGCCCCCGGCCCCGCCCCGGGCGAGGGGATTCTGGTTAAAATTTACTATTACTGTATGACGACCAGGATGGCCTCGGGCCGGGCCCCCTTCGAGGGGGCGGTGGCCGCCGACTGGAGCGTCTTCCCCCTGGGAACCCGCCTCCGGGTGGACGGCCTGGGGGAGTTCACCGTCCTCGACCGTTTCGGAACCGACCTGGGCCAGCCCCGGCTGGACGTCTGGGTAAGCTCCTGCGCCGAGGCCCTGCGCCGGGGGGTGGAGACCCGGCTGGTCTGGGTTATCGGCCCCTAGGTCAGCCAAGGCCCAACTCGGCCAGCAGGTCCCGTCCCGTCAGCCGGCGGTAGGCCTCCAGGTAGCGGCTCACCGTGCCGGCCACCACCTCCTCGGGAAGGGGCGGGGCCGGGGGTTCCCGGTTCCAGCCGGACTGAATCAGCCAGTCCCGGACGTATTGCTTGTCGAAGCTAGGCTGAGGTCGGCCGGGCTCGTAGACGGCCGCATCCCAGAACCGGCTGCTGTCGGGGGTAAGGAGCTCGTCGATGACGATGACTTGGCCGTCCAGCAGCCCAAACTCGAACTTGGTGTCCGCAATAATAATTCCCCGGGCCTCGGCAACGGCCGCCGCCCGGCCGTAGAGGCTAAGGCTTAAGTCCCGCAACTTCCCGGCCAGCTCCGCCCCGACCAGCTCGGCCATCCGCCCAAAGGAGATGTTCTCGTCGTGGCCCGTCTCGGCCTTGGTGGCGGGGGTAAAGATGGGCTCGGGCAGGCGTTCGGCTTCCCGCAGGCCGGCCGGTAGGCGGATGCCGCAGACTTCCCCCGTCCGGCGGTACTCCTCCCAGGCCGAGCCGGCCAGGTAGCCCCGGAC
>DAOUCL010000002.1:0-1687 GCA_034432015.1 Dehalococcoidia bacterium | reverse complement strand
TAGTACCACTTATCCATTGTGCCCTCCTTCGCCCCGGCCTGACCGGGGCTTTGGTTTGCGCCGCCCATCATCGGCCGGGATGAGCGGGGCGGCTTGTTTCCCCGCCGGGGACGGGCCGCTATCCCCGGCGGGGCGATCGTTGCCAGCAGGGTCATTCGCCCTCTGGCATTAGTGTGTCGATGAGATCCTCTGGGATCTCATCTTCGCCGATCCGGCGGGTGTAGAGCCACTCCCGGGCCTCATCGAGGCTGATGACCCGGAGGGCCGACCCAGCGCCGAACCCACCGCCTAGAGCCGGCTCTGCGTATTCGGTGAGCGCTCCACCGTAGCCCCACAGGAGCCATTGGCCCCCTGGGGAGAGGTAGAGCTCCTCCTCCACCTCATGGAAGTCGCCGGAGTAATGGCCGGAAATCCAGCTGGCCACCATGCGGTATTTTCCAAGGTTGTAACGCTTTCCGTCGCTAGCCCTCATGCTACCCATATCTCTCCTTCCTTTCTACCCGGGATCAAGCCGGGCCAAAAAGAAAGGCCGCCCCAAAGGCCGCGGGCACCATGCCCGGGCGACGGGGCGGCCTGTTCGGCCGCAATTTTAGGGGCACGGATTTTTTTGGGCGGCCCCGTGCGGCCGCCGGATGAGGCGACCTACTCGGCCGCCTCATCCAGGACCCGGGCCCAGCCCGGGTCCTTTCTGTTTACCTCGTCCCAGCTAATGGGGGCGAGGTATTCAGCCGACCCATACGGGTCGGCGTTGGCGGCGACGCAGGCCGCCGCCAGGGCCCGGACCCACGGCCGGGCGAACTCCGGCCATGGAACGATTGTTGCGACCCCTGCGACATTTTCGGGGTCGTACCACCTAACCTCGACCCCCGAGGGGGTCAAGGTTAGAGCCGTCAACTGCGGCTGGCGGCGTCGTGCCGCCGCCCACAACTGGTCCGCCGCCTGTGCGGCGGCCTCTGCCCAGGCCTGGCCGTCGGCTGCGTGCCAACGGCCCCGGCCGAGGGCGGTGAACGGGTCCATGCGCCGGGTTCCGGCGCCGCGGCCCCCGGCCCCGAACGGGCCGCCGATTCCGTGGCGGTCTAGTTGAATTAGGCCCCAGGCCAGACCGAGGGCCTCGATTCCGGCGGTCTCGATTGAGCCGCCGTGAAGCACCGTCCCCCCGCCGGGGACCACCTCCCCGGTAGGGGTGGATGCCGCCGCCAGAGCGGCGGCGATGGTTTGGTCGATGCGCCGCCGCCTGCGGGCGGCAGCGGCTGCTTTTCGGGCGATGCGCTCGCTGGGGGTTTCGGGACGTGCGGCCTCCTCGGCCGCCTTGGCCTCTTCGGCCGCCTTGACGGCGGCCAGGAGGCTTCGCCCCATTTCGGCGACGGGACCCCACACGGGGGCGTCGCCGGTGAGCTGCCGCTCAGCGGCAGAGGCGTCGTCGACAGCCTCCACGGCGCCGACGATGTTGCCGGCGCCGAGGAGGAGGAGGGCCATTTCCCCCCGGCTATCAGCGATGATAGCCTCGTGGTGACGGACAGCCCCGATGGCCGCCTCGACGGCGTGGACCAGGTCGTTGGTGGTGGTGTTGGTGTTGGTGGTGCTCATGGCTACTCCTTCGAGGCCCGGCCTGCGCCGGGCATGCTTTGGGGGCCGTCCCGTTGCCCGGGCACCATACCCCGGGCAACGGGACGGCCGGTAGTGGTAG
>DAOUCL010000001.1:0-1559 GCA_034432015.1 Dehalococcoidia bacterium | reverse complement strand
GTACAGAAGTTCTTACCGGTCATCCCGCCATGGTCCCTCAGCCGTTCGGCCGGGATGTGGTCCGAAAGTATTGGCTTCTGGGCCGACTGGGCCAGGCCCTGGCTCTCCGAACTATTCACCAGGTCCAGTTTGCCTGTGCCGGCACTTCGGAGGGCCAAGATGCCTGGACGCTGCGGGCCAGCTTGCCCCAGGCCGACTTGCACCGCCAACAGGTCCTCTGGTCCCATGGGGCTAAGGTCTGGGTCAACCGGGGCAAAGAGGACTGGACCGTCGAAGGGGTCGTCTTGCCCCCATACGGGTTCCTGGCCCGGGCGCCGCTCGAAGGCGGCCAGGTGGAAGCCTGCCTTTGCCGTCGGCAGGGCCGAATCGTCGAAATGGCCCAATCGCCTCAGGAGTTATATGTCAACGGCCGGCTGGTCGTTGGGCTTCGGCCGATCCGGGTTTCTGTGGAAAAGTTCCAGCCTCTGGACGGCGGCCGATTTGAAATGCTGCTTCGTTGGCAGGCCGACGAGCCGATCCCGGCCGGCTGCCGCCCCTTCCTCCATTTCTGCAACGCCGAGGGAGAAATCGTCTTCCAGGCCGGCCATCAGGGCGGCGATTTCACCAAGGAGCAAGTCGGCACGATCACCGCCAAAGCCTTCGGCCAGATTCCTGCCGACGCCCCAGCCGGCACGCAGTGGGAGCTTCGGGCCGGCCTGTATGATCCCCAAAGCGGCAGGCGGCTTTGGATTCTCGGCCCCAACGACGGGCAGCATCGCATCCGGCTTGGACTGCTTCGGCTCCAAGAGGCGGCAGACGGGGGGCCGGGCAAAATCGGGCAGGCAACAGGCCAACCGGAACCTGAGCCGGGCAAAGCCGGACAAACGCCGGGCAAACCGGAACCTGGGGCTGACAAACCGGAACCTGGACCGGGCCAACCGGCATCTACCTTTGCCGGGGGTAAATCGGACGGTAGGTCTGACAAATCGGCGCCGGCCGCCGCCAGATCGGCCCTTCCGCTTCAGTGGATTCCGCTGCCGGCACAAGAGGACCCGGTGCTGGCCCGAATGAATCCGGAGGCCAAACCGATCGATTTCGGCCCTGTGGTAACGGCCGGGGGCGTTCGGCTTCACCCGGAGGACCAAGCCCTGCTGATTACCCCGCTTCCGGACGCCGACCGCCCGTTCGATGTGCTTGTCCGATGGTCGAAATTGCCGTGGAAACTCCCCCGGCCGGAGATTCTGGAGCATTTGGACATGGATGGTCGGGTGCTCACCAAGCGTCGGCTTCCGCCGGCCGAAAAGCAAGAGGAAATCCGGCTTCACTGCTCTTCGGGGATTTTTGCCTATCGGTTCCGGCCCAAGAGGGATTCCGATTAAGGCCCCTTATCGGCAACAGATCGACACATCATCGGCACCAGAGCGGCACATCATCGGCACCAGAGCGACAATTCCCACTTGCGCCCCAACCTCCGGGATTCTGTTGACCGCCTCTCCTCTTGGCAGGGCAACCCCACCGTGTCCTTCCCGCGCAAGCGGGAACCCAGGGCCCCCTCACCTGGTTTGGCCTTGGGCCAAACC